>NZ_QHJE01000001.1:3102500-3442264 GCF_013626205.1 Hyphomicrobium methylovorum | reverse complement strand
CACCAGCGATGGCAACCTTGAAGCCGTGGTGTTCGCCAGCGTAACGAGCTGCGACATCCCAGAAGTCGTCTTCACCCCAAGAAGCCGAAACCGAGAAGCCAGCAAACGTCGGCGAGTCGTAACGGACTGAGTTGGTCGGGAGACCATTGCAGTCACCCCAAACGCAGCCGCCAGCGGCGCCCCACTTCAATTCCGTCAAATTGCCGGTAGCCGAGTTGCGGATGAAGAAGTTATTGACGTCGAACGAAACCCAGTTGGCGGGAACGAGCGAACCCGAGCCGTCGACCAAGATGGCCGTGTTGTCCGAAGCCTGAGACTGCTTACCAACCGACACCTTGCCGAGCTGATCGCTCTTGATGAACCAGAATGACTGCAGCGTACCTACGCCGTTCGGCGCGCCCGTCAGAACCGACGGACCGTCAACGAGGTCCTGGTTCATCGTCAAGCTATCGGAGCCGACGGCTTCAAGATGGAGAACATAACCAGCGGTCCAGCCCGGGACGATCGTGGCTTGACCCGTAAATTTCACGTGGCTGGCGAGCGTGGTGCCGAGATCGTGCACGTACACGTTCGATTCGCCACCATCATCCCACCAGGTGACCTGCTGACCGACCCAACCGGATACCGTCAGCGAAACCTTGCGGTTGCCTTTGCGTGCCGTCGTCGCCTCGAGTTCCGCAATGCGTTCCTCAAGGTCGGCGCAGCAGTTGCCACCGAGGTCGGCAGCAGAAGCACTGCTGGTCGACATTGTCATGCCGCCTGCCAGCAGGCCTGCAGCGACGACAGCGCTCAGCCCATATTTCATCATCTCACTCTCCCGATCCGCTAACGATCCTTGACCGGGAAGCTCTGTGATTCTTCACCTTGCACAAAGTGAGTTCGGGGAAAGATACATGAATAGCACAATCGATGTTGCGAGGTAGCAACTGACAGATGAAACGAAAAAGGCCGCCCCGAAGGGCGGCCTCAATCATTTCAGTCGTTCGGTTGAGCTAGATCAGAAGTTGATCAGAGCGCCCATGCCAACGTACTGGAAGTTGTCGGTCGGGAGCGTGCCACGTGTGTCGTCGACGAGGCTAGCATCGAGATGGCGATACTTGAGCCAGATCGACATAGCAGCCGCATCGATTTCCTGAACAACACCGAGACCCCAGACGTCAACCTTGCCGGTGCCGACGAAGTCGTCAGTTGGCGAGAAGCCGGCATTTGCGAATGCAAGATTGTTGTTCTCAGCGCGCTCGTACTCACCGTAGAGAACGGTGTGACCGAGCGGGTTCCAACGCTGACGGATACCAGCCTTGATGTAGTACGTGTTGTTCGAGTCGATGCCGGAAAGGTTCAGGTCGAGGTGACCGTAAGCACCGTAGACGAACAAGCCAGTTGCGACGTGCTCAGCATATGCACCGAGCTGGAAGTAGTCGCTGCCAGCCGGCTGAGCAACGTTGACGTTGATCGAACCCGGGCTGCCCGTGAAGTCCGACACGTGGCTGAAGGCACCAGCGATGGCAACCTTGAAGCCGTGGTGTTCGCCAGCGTAACGAGCTGCGACATCCCAGAAGTCGTCTTCACCCCAAGAAGCCGAAACCGAGAAGCCAGCAAACGTCGGCGAGTCGTAACGGACCGAGTTGGTCGGGAGACCGTTGCAGTCACCCCAGACGCAGCCGCCGGAACCGCCCCATGTCGCATCGGTCAGCTGTCCAGTAGCCGAGTTGCGAACGAAGAAGCTGTTGACGTCGAACGAAACCCAGTTGGCGGGAACGAGCGAACCCGAACCGTCAACGAGAATGGCCGTGTTGTCCGAAGCCTGCGACTGCTTACCGACCGACACCTTGCCGAGCTGATCGCTCTTCAAGAACCAGAAGGACTGCAGCGTACCAACGCCGTTCGGCGCGCCCGTCAGAACCGACGGACCATCAACGGTGTTCTGGTTCATCGTCAAGCTGTCGGAACCGACGGCTTCAAGATGGAGAACATAACCAGCGGTCCAGCCCGGGACGATCGTGGCTTGACCCGTAAATTTCACGTGGCTGGCGAGCGTGGTGCCGAGATCGTGCACGTACACGTTCGATTCGCCGCCATCATCCCACCAGGTGACCTGCTGACCGACCCAACCGGATACCGTCAGCGAAACCTTGCGGTTGCCTTTGCGTGCCGTCGTCGCCTCGAGTTCCGCAATGCGTTCCTCAAGGTCGGCGCAGCAGTTGCCACCGAGGTCGGCAGCAGAAGCACTGCTGGTCGACATTGTCATGCCGCCTGCCAGCAGGCCTGCAGCGACGACAGCGCTCAGCCCATATTTCATCATTCTACCTTCTCCCGTCTTCATCACTTCTAGTGGTGGACGCGCTACTTGGCCCCTTCGCCTTGTTAGCCGTGTTTAAAAACACAGCCACGGCGTACACCTGCCAAGTGACTTCGCCGCTTGACGGGGAAGCTCTGCGATTCGCCCTTCTGCAACAATTACGCTTTGCGAAAACGCCCAGACGAATCCAAGGTTGTGGCGAACGGGCAACTAAATCCCGATTCAGAAGAAGTGATATATGGCGGATAAGATATTGATTTAAAATATGAAAAATAGATATCGACGCGATGTGTCATAGCCAATGGGTTTTCAACGCATCACTGGCGAACAACCTGTGTACGAAATGAAAAAGGCCGCCCCGGAGGGCGGCCTTAATGATTTCAGTCGCTGGATCGAGTCGGATCAGAAGTTGATCAGAGCGCCCGCGCCGACATACTGGAACTTGTCCGCATCGAATGCGCCGACACCCGAGGTATCTGCATCGAGGTTGCGATACTTGACCCAGATCGACATCGCAGCGGCGTCGATTTCCTGGACAACGCCAAGACCCCAGACGTTGACTTCGCTGCGTCCCAGGAAGGCTACGCCTGCACCGTTGTCGCCCGCATTGATATCGCCGTCGGCGTCAATGAATGCCGACGAAGACAACTTGTTCTGGGCCCGCAGGTACTCACCGTAGAGAACCGTGTGGCCAAGTGGGCTCCAACGCTGGCGGAGACCGCCCTTTGCGTACCAGGTGTTGTTCGAACCAACGCCTGCGATGTTCGGATCAAGGTGACCGTAAGCACCGTAAGCAAAGAGACCCGTCGGGATGTGCTCCAAGTAAGCGCCAACCTGGAGGTAGCTGCTGCCATTCGGCTGAGCTACGTTACCCGAGGTTTCGAAGTCCGAAACTTCGCTATAGGCAGCGGCAACAGCAAGCTTGAAGTCGCCCAGTTCGCCAGCGTAGCGGCCTGCGACATCCCAGAAGTCGTCTTCACCCCAAGAGGCCGAAACCGAGAAGCCACCGAAGGACGGCGAGTCGTAACGGACCGAGTTGGTCGGGAGACCGTTGCAGTCACCCCAGACGCAGCCACCGGCTCCACCCCAGCGAAGCGTGCTGAGATCACCCGTCGATTTGTTGCGGATGAAGAAGCTGTTGACGTCGAACGACACCCAGTTGGCAGGAACGAGCGAACCCGAACCATCGACCAGAATGGCCGTGTTGTCCGAAGCCTGCGACTGCTTACCGACCGACACCTTACCGAGCTGTTCGCTCTTGATGAACCAGAAGGACTGCAGCGTGCCGACGCCGTTCGTCGTGCCCGTCAGAACCGACGGACCGTCAACGGTGTTCTGATCCATCGTCAAGCTGTCGGAGCCGACGGCTTCAAGATGGAGAACATAACCAGCGGTCCAGCCGGGGACGATCGTGGCTTGACCCGTAAATTTCACGTGGCTGGCGAGCGTAGAACCAAGATCGTGGACGTACACGTTCGATTCACCGCCGTCATCCCACCAGGTCACCTGCTGACCGACCCAACCGGATACCGTCAGCGAAACCTTGCGGTTGCCCTTGCGGGCCGTCGTTGCTTCAAGTTCTGCAATCCGCTCTTCGAGGTCCGCGCAGCAGTTCCCCCCGAGGTCGGCTGCAGTGGCGCTGCCAGCCGACATCCCGCCTGCCAGCAGGCCTGCCGCCACCAGGGCACTCAGACTGTACTTGTTCATTGACCTACTCCCGTCTGCTTCGACTTGAGAAATGAGGGACGGGACGTATCACCCAGCCCAACACTCGCCTGTATGATCTTCTTGTGAAACCCGTCCTCAAACCCGTCATCCGCGGCCTACGGGATTTGTGTCCCCCCGAATCACCGCTCAGGGCATTGCTTAAAGCAGATCCGATTCGGGTATGAAACAGTCTTGGTAACTTCGGCTGTGGAATTGCGGGGATTTGTGACGGAAAAGCCACGAATAACGAGAGTGCCGCAAGCCCGTCCTAAAGCGGTCGAACTCACGACATTTTCTCGCGAAACCGCGCGGCCAGCAGCGGCGTCCGACGCGTTTCTTTCAATCATTCCAAGCGGCACGTTGCGAGAGTTGGGCTTCAGAGCGAATTGAACCCAGTGGGACGATAAGTCTGCACGCAAGCTTCCCGGCCGCCCGGTCCTTTTCATGAGCGAGCGCTGTGGAGAAAGTCCTAGGCGACGGATATGTCAGGGATATTGCGCCACCTTCGTTTTGTGGCCTCGAAAATTCTGACCTTTACTCGCTGACAGCAAGCCCAAGGGGTGACGCTATCCCGGCGAATTATTCGAGCGAGTCCCCGGCACGCATCTGATTTCATTCCAATGTCTACACCGCGCTCGAAAATTAGGCCCGGTCGGTGCCACAAGATCGCCCTTAACCGGAGTATCCAATTATCTGAGCCGGCGACATGGAATCCACTTGTCGAGAGGCGGGGAAAGAGCGCTCTATAGGTGGCGCGAAAACGAATAGGAGAGCTGCCCGGTGCTCCATTTTGCGCCGCATTAAAGGGCGAGAAAGTCACACATACTGCATCGCCGAGTGGAAAATCTGCCACAATCATTGTTTAGCAATTTTAGTCGTAGCGCTTGTACCTGGAACCAGGACGGTGCACGCCCAACTCAACGCTCACCCCAGGGGCTGACAGTATTCCGGACATGACAGGTAATTCGCTCGATCGCCGAACGGTGCTCGGTCAGGCTGCCGTAGGAACTTTTGCCCTCGCCCTCTCCAAAATGGCACTGGCCGCATCCGCGGCGACAGCCGACACCGTTTCTCCGCCGAAGGGCACGCCCTTCACCGCGACGAACGCGAACACCGAGGCTAAGCGCCTTGCGGACCAGCCGTTTGCCAAGCAGACGATGGATCTGCCCCCTCCATTCAATAAGCTGACTTACGATCAGTACCGCGATATTCGCTTTCGCGCCGAGAAGGCGATCTGGAAGGGCGAGAATATCGATTTTGAGATCCAGCCGTTCGCGATGGGCTGGCTCTACGACACGCCGGTCGATCTATGGCTCGTCGACAATGGACAGGCGACGCGCCTCATCGCCGATAGCAATCTCTTTTCCTTTGGCACCTTGATTGGCCCCGGCCCCGAGGCGGCGCCCTATGGCTTTTCCGGCTTCCGCATTCACGGGCCGATCAACAGGTCTGATGTTTTCGACGAATACGCCGGTTTTCAAGGTGCGAGCTACTTCCGCGCGATCGGCCGAGGGCAATCTTACGGCGCGTCCGCGAGAGGACTTGCGCTGAGCACAGCCCGTGCCGAGGGCGAAGAATTTCCCTTCTTCCGCAAATTCTGGATCGAGAAGCCGAAGCCGGGTGCAACCCAAATCGTCATTCACGCGTTGTTGGATAGTGTATCCACGACCGGCGCGTACCGGTTCATCATCGAGCCGGGATTGACCACGGTTATGGACGTATCGGCAACGCTGTATCCGCGCACCACGCTAACCCACGTCGGAATAGCACCTCTCACGAGCATGTTCCTGCACGGCAAGTCCAGTCAGCGCTTGACGCGCGACTATCGCCCGGAAGTGCATGACAGCGGCGGGCTCGCCATGATCAATGGTGCCGGTGAGCGCATCTGGCGTCCGCTAAACAACCCGAAAACGCTCCAACTGAGTGCTTTCACTGATCGCGACCCTAAAGGCTTCGGACTCTGGCAGCGCGACCGGTCTTTTGACACCTATGAGGATCTCGAATCTCGCTACGAGCGCCGGCCGAGCGTTTGGATCCAACCGAAAAGTGGCTGGGGCGAGGGCTTCATCGAACTGATCGAAATCCCGGTCGAGAACGAGATCCACGACAATGTCGTCGCCTACTGGAAGCCGGTGCAGGAACTGACGCCTGGCGGTCCGCACGTATTTTCTTACAAGATCTTCTGGGGAGACGGCGTGCCGTCATCTTGGGCAGGTTCGCGAGTGGTCAAGACGCGGATCGCAAAAGGCAAGAGCCCCGACACAATCCTGTTCGTTCTCGATCTGACCGGCGCTTCGGTAAAGGACGCTCGTGACCTCCCAGTCGCCGATGTGTCCGCGCGAACCGGCAAGATTTCGAACGTCAGCGTGCAACGCAATTCCGAGATTTCTGGCGTGCGGGTCATGTTCGAACTCACTCCGGGTGACGCCGAACTTGTTGAACTCAGATGCGTTCTGAAAGCCGGTCAGCAGCCGGTATCCGAGACATGGCTTTACCGATGGACCAAGCCGTAAACGAAAACTTCAAAGGCAGGATTCCGGACATGTCTGCGGAGACGCAAAAAGCGCTCGACGCAGGACCGTGGGTGAATCTTCCGCCTCCAGCTCCGCTCGCGATGCCGGTGCAGGAATTTTCTGTACGCGCCGAACATCCTCCCGAGTCGAGAAGGCGCGTCTACTGGGTACCGCGCGCTGCGATCTTTGCAGGCGCCGCTGCGTTAACGGCAGCATTCGCGCATGAGCTCTTCAGCATTCTGGCGTTCGTTGTCATTACGCCCGTGCAGTTTCTGTTTCTCATTCTGTCGACGATTGCGTTCGGTTGGATCGCCATCGGCAGCCTGAGCGCCGCGCTCGGATTTTTGCCGTTGTTCGCCGGTGAGCGACCCGACACGATGGAGCCGCCGCCGCTCGATACCCCGCTTGAATCGAAAGTCGCGCTGCTTTTCCCCGTCTATCACGAAAGCCCGGCTATGATCGCCGGCGCGATCGAGGCGATGCTGCGAGACCTGAAGGCGCTCGGCAGAAATCAGAACTTCGACGTATTCATTCTGTCCGACACGCGCGGCGACATCGACGGAAATCGCGAAGCAAAAACCTATAGCGCCTTGAGCCAGGAGATGGCTGAGATCGCGCCGGTCTATTATCGTCGCCGGATCCAGAACACGGCCCGCAAGGCAGGTAACATCTCCGACTGGGTGGAACGCTTCGGCGCCGACTATGAGTCATTCATTATTCTCGACGGCGACAGCGTAATGAGTGGTGCAACGCTACTCTCGTTGGCGCTGGCCATGGACAGCGAACCAAAGGCTGGACTGATACAGACGGTGCCGCGCATCGTCGGTGGCGAAACGCTTCTGCAGCGATTGCAGCAATTTGCGTGCAATACGTATGGACCGCCCGTCGCCGCCGGTCTCGCATTCTGGCATCGCGATCAGGGCAACTACTGGGGCCACAACGCGATCATCCGAACACGCGCGTTCGCTGGTGCGGCTGGCCTGCCGGAACTGCCCGGGCGCAAGCCGTTCGGCGGGCACATCATGAGCCACGACTTCGTCGAAGCCGTGCTGCTGCAGCGTGCCGGATATGGCGTGCACATGATGCCATCGCTCGAAGGATCCTATGAAGGGATGCCGCCCAACATCGTCGATGTCGTTGCGCGCGATCGGCGTTGGGCGCAGGGCAATCTGCAGCATCTCGCCATCGTCTCGCAGCCCGGTTTGACGCCGATGGGCCGCCTTCATCTGGGTATGGGCGCAACGGCGTATTTGATCTCGGCCGTGTGGGCGCTGTCGCTGATCGTCGGTATCGTTCTGGCTCTGCAGGGCCAGCAGATGATCCCGAGCTACTTCCGCGACGCCAAGACTCTTTTCCCGATCTGGCCGATCATTGATCCTGGCGCCGCGCTGAGACTTTTCCTTGCAACGATCGTTGTCGTGCTGCTTCCGAAATTTCTCGGACTATTTCTGGTTTGGAAACATGCGCTCGCCGAGCGTAGCCCGCTCGGCGCTCTCCGCGTGACGTTGGGTGTCTTCACCGAAACCATCTATTCCATGCTGATCGCGCCGATCTTCATGGTCACGCAAACAGTCGGTTCCATTCAGATTTTGGCCGGGTTCGACTCCGGCTGGAAAGCACAGCGGCGAAACGATGGTGCCTTGCCGTTTGACGATGCGATGTGGTTTAGCCGCTGGCACACCGCGATTGGTATCATCGCGTCGGTCATCATCTGGAACGTCTCGCCAGGACTACTCGGCTGGATGTTGCCGGTCCTTTTGGGACTGGTGTTTGCCGGACCAGTTAGTTGGCTGACGTCTCTGAAAGCCGGACCGATCGAACGCTGGATGCTGGCGACCGCCGAAGACCGCGCGCCGCCGCCCGTGCTCGTTGATGCTGAGCACCGCGCGCGAAATTGGAGTGAGCGGATTGCCGTCGCAGATGCGCTGGCAGGCACGCCGGAAGCGGCCGCAGCCTAACCGGCGCGACCGGACGGCCGATCATCAGTCGCCTTCGAGCTACGTAGCGAACGAAAGAGTTCGTTGAAAATCTCACGCACGCGCAAAGGCTCGGTATCGAGATAGGGAAGGGGCCGAGTCACTTCGGCAGCAACCACACCGAGCCGTGCCGTGAGCGCGCCGTTGAAGGCACCTTCGCCCAGTCGCCGCGATAGACGGCGCAGCACATCCTGTCCGACAAACTGCCCAAGCAGATCGTCCGTCATGCCAATGCCGCCGGTGGCAATGACATGCCCAACGACGAGCTTCGCGAGCCGGAGCGCACCGAGCACGCCGGGCCGTCCACCGTAAATAGTCGCGATCGAGCGGAACATGCGCACGTTCTCGACGAGCACAAACCCCATCGCGATCCAGAGGATGGGCGACAGCGCCGAAACGGTCGCCACGCGCTTCGCAGATTTCAGAATGATCCGCCGCGCCTCGACATCGAGCGGCCGGATCAGTTCGCGGTCGGTGAGCCTAAGCAGTTCCCCGGGTGCGAGCACATCGCCGCGATGATCGTTGACGCGTGCAAGACCCCAGGCAAGATCCGGCCGCGCGCGATAGTGTTTTATGAGCGCGTCAGCCGCGGTTCGTTCTGCGACAGCGTCCGGCTTCGCTAGTGTCGCCTTCACCAGCGCACGAAGTTTCGCGAGCCGCGCCAGACGCCGGAAGCCGATGAGTTCGCGCAGAACGATGGCCGTGAGTGCAAAGGCAATCACCATCAAAAGCCCGAACGCAGTCCAGCCGACCCAATCTTGCCGCTCGAGCGCGACGGACACAAACCGCGCAAACCAAAGCCCGGCAGCAAGAGACGCAAGCGACGCCATCGCCCCGAAGAGAATGCCGCCAAAGCGAAAGCCGCGATTGATATCGCTGACCGTCAATCGACGTTCGGGGACGGGCATACGCCGCTGGCTCGCCGCGCCGGAGGTTTCGCTCCATTCATCGATCTGAGGTGCAGGCTCGATTTCGTCGAGCTTGAGAACGCGGGGGCGGCGCGATGGCGGATCGTTTTCGAACGTCATGTGAGATAGTCCGAAATGAGAAAATCTAGGGCTCGGTCAAGCCGGATATGAGGAAAGGCCGCCGGCGTTCCGTCGGCAAGGACGTCCAAGAGTTTTGGCGGCTGAAAGCGAATGAGTTCGAGCGGCGATGTTGCCCGCCGCGCGGCGTCGAGCGCTGCCGCTGGATCGGCCGGAAGATCGCCCGGAAAGATTGCGGCTTCTGTCTTCCCGTTGAAAGTCACGCCATCAATGCGTTCACCGGTCATCGGTATGCCGACAAGGCAGGGCAGCAGCTCTCCGCCTTGCTTCGCTGTTGTCTCGCGCGTCGCGCGGATGGCCGCGAGCGCCATTGCATTGACGCCCGCGCCTTCTCCTTCGGCACGCGTAACCGAGTCATCAACGATCAGCTTGAGAACGCTAGCCAGACGGTCGTGGCTCGATGCCGGTAAATGATCGGCCTTCGTTGCAGCAAAGAGAACGCGGTCGATCTTGCGGCCCATAAGAAGCGAAAGCCACGAGTTGGTGCCGGGCCGGAACGCTTGCAGGATTGCCGTCATCGCGCGTTCGAGATCAGCGAGTGCGTCTGCGCCTCGGTTCAATGCGGAAAGCGCGTCAACCAGCACGATCTGACGGTCGAGCCGCGCAAAGTGATCGTTAAAGAACGGGCGAACCACAGTCGACTTATAGCTTTCGAAACGCCGCGTCATCATCGCCGCGATCGATGCGCGGGGAAGGCGCTCGTCCGACGCGAGCGGCATCGGAAAGAACGTCAGTAGCGGCGATCCTTCGAGATCGCCCGGAAGGAGAAACCGTCCTGGGGCGAGCGTGGATTGGGCACCGGTCTCGCGCATGCGCGACAGATATTCGGTGAAAAGCTTCGCGCCGGTGATCGCAATTTGCTCGTCCTCACCCGCCGCCGGGTCGGTTCCCGCGAGAAACTCAAGAAACGGTTTCGCCGCCGCCGCGCGCGAGGGATCGGCTGCAAGTCGCAATGCTTCGGAAGAGAAGGCGCGATAATCCTGCGTCAGCAGCGGCAGGTCGATGAGCCATTCGCCGGGATAATCGACAATGTCGAGATAGAGCTTCGAAAGCCCGAGTGTCCGTTTCAGCAGCGATCCCGACCGGTATTCGATGGTGATGCGCAATTCCGAAATACGCCGCGTGCTATCGGGCCAGACCGGCGGCACGGCGATAAGGTCGCGCAGATGCGCCTCGTAATCGAATCGCGGAACACTGTCGTCCGGCTGCGGTTCGAGATACGCACGCACGATGCGCTGCTCAGCCTCAGGCGCGAAAAACGGCAACCGGCCGCCGCTGATGAGGTTGCGGATCAGGCTTGTGATGAAGACGGTTTTACCCGCACGCGACAGTCCGGTGACGCCGAGACGCAGCGACGGCGTTAGAAAGTCGCCGAGGCGCGTCTGAGCATCCCTGATGAGATCGCTGTAGGAGGCATCTGCCAAAGTCGCCACTCTCGGGTCACGTTGCGCGAATGACCCGTAGGTCGAATCCTTAGGTGGCCCAAGTTGTGCCCGGCGACAAGCGGCGGCTGGGTTCTATCTGGCGGTCTTCAGCCGTAGAACATCACCGCTACGCCCGCCGCGCACACGATCACCGCCATGACCATGAGGGCTCCTGAACGTAGAATTTCCGACACTTTATTCTCCATAAGCCTCGCCAATCGCGAGTACTTCAGGAGACTAGCTGTCTGGAGTTGAATGCGCGCTGAAGCATAAGTTCAGCTGGCGTTCATGGAAAAATCGCGGCGTGACGGCCCTGAATTCAGGCGTCATGCGCCTTGCGGACCTCAAAAATCTCCATGATCCGGCATCCGCGATGCGGACCATCGACCACGAACGTCCACTTGCCCTCGGTAAAGGTGTCGCACATTTTGACACCCTTCACGAGAATCCAGTGGCCTTCCTTGCCCTTGTGAATGGCGAGAATGTAGTAAGCCCAAGCATTCCGCGGCTTTTGCATCCACGTCCAGACCGTCGGACGCTCTTTGCGGGCGCGATGCAGATGTGTTTCCGTCAATTCCATGCGGTAACCGAAGTGGGCGAGAGCCGCCTCGACTTCGTCCGCATAGGTTCCGCGCACGACGGGCTTTCGATGCGGCGGCAACTCGCGCCCCTCGCGAATGACGTCCTCGATCCGGGAAATCCCATATCCAGTAATCGCGGAGAGAACGTAGGGCCCGCAGAACGCCACGCGGCCGGTATCGTTGTTCGCCGCGCCAAGATGAGAGCTGGCGGTGGAAAGCCGTTCGGCCATGTTAGAGTTGCCTTATGAATGTAAGGCCGAATGCTCAACCGATCTGGTTAAGCAAAAGTTAACGCAGTGCCGGTGCGCGCATAGGAGGGCAGTTGCCGTTGAACGTTTCCTTCTTTCAGGAACTGATGAATTCGATCGCGGAGCAGAGCCGAGCGCTTCTGCCGAAAGGGCTGTTCGGCGACGACGACCGGGGAACTCTTGAAGACCTGGCGCGGGCGCTGATGTCTGGACGAGGTGAGGCCTCCGGCGTCGCCATTGCGCGGCAATTGCTGATCGGGCTGAAAGCGGCGCCAACCGAGGAACGCCATCGCTTCTACCGCTTTCTGTCTGAGGAACTGCGCCCGGATGAGGCCGTCGTGGCCGAAGCGGCCCGCGCTTATCTTGAGCAGCCCGCCGAGGCCACGCTCTTGCGCCTACAGAAAGCCTGCTATCCGCCCCGGCTAGAATTTTTTCGCCGCCTCAACCTCGCGCACGGGGCGACGGGAGAGATCGTCGCCCTGCGTGCCGACCTTCTTCGCAACATCAAATCCGACGCGTCCTTGGCATCGATCGATCGCGATCTCGAGCGTCTTCTGACATCATGGTTCAATCGCGGCTTTCTCGTTCTGCGCCGCATCGACTGGCAGACGCCGGCAGCCATTCTCGAGAAAATCATCGCCTATGAAGCCGTGCACGAAATCCGCGGCTGGGACGATCTGCGCCGCCGCCTCGATCCGGCCGACCGGCGCTGTTTCGCCTTCTTCCACCCGGCGCTGGTAGACGAGCCGCTGATCTTCGTCGAAGTCGCCCTCACGCGCGACATTCCCGCGACGATCTCGGAAGTTCTCGACGCGCACCTGAACGACGACGCACCGCCGCCGACGACCGCCGTCTTCTATTCGATCTCCAACTGCCAGGACGGCCTCAAAGGCGTTTCGTTCGGAAATTTCCTGCTCAAACAGGTGGTCGAAGACCTCGTTCGCGATACGCCGACGCTCAAAACGTTCGTAACGCTTTCTCCCGTTCCCGGATTCGCGCGCTGGCTTGACCGGACTCTCGCAGACGAAAATGACGACAGCGTCACACTTGAGGAACGCCGGGCGCTGGCGCCGCTGCGCAAGCCAAGCTGGGTCGAAGACATCGGCAAGAACGCCGAAGCGGATGCAGAGCTCAAATCGGCTGTACTCGCGCTTGCCGCCAGGTACTTCCTTGTGGCGCGCTCGTCGGAAGATCGCCCCGTCGATCCGGTGGCGCGCTTCCATCTGGGCAATGGAGCGCGGCTGGAGCGTATGAACTGGCTGGGAGATACATCTGAGCGTGCCCTGCGCGACGCGTATGGCTTGATGGTCAACTACCGCTACGAACTCTCGGAGATCGAACGCAACCACGAGGCCTACGCTCAGGACGGTGCAGTGGCGGCGTCACGCGCGGTGCGTGCACACTTGAGAATGCCAGCGAAAGGCAAGGGCCTGGCGGCCGTTCCTGATCTGCTCGCGCTTCCCGGAAGCGGAAAAACCAAACGAGCGCCAAGCGGGGCGCAAGAGTAAATAGGCCGGAAAGGCGATAGAAAACGGCCTTGTGTTGGCTTAATGCTCGTGCAGTATGAGCGCCTTAACGGACACGGCAGAGGCTGATCTCGGCCGCGTGTCATACCGGTGTTCGCCGCTTAATCTGTAAGGTCTTCCATGCGCTACGACGACAACGATCGCGAAAGTTCCAACATCGAAGATCGGCGCGGCCAAGGCGGCGGGTTTCAATTTCCGGGACGCGTTCAAATTCCATTGGGTGGTGGTGGCGGTTTCAGCATCACGACGCTGCTGATCCTCGGCGCGCTGATGCTGTTTATGGGCATCAATCCGCTCGACGTGCTGTTCGGATCCGGCGGACAGGTCAACATGCCTGAGCTTCCGCGCAGCGAGCGACCAGCCCAACGCACGCCGAACAACAACATACCGGGCCTGCCGGGGTCCTCAGGAACGCAGACCGCGGGCCAGGAAGACGCCGAGCGCATCTTTATGGGGCGCGTGCTGGCCGACACGGAAGACGTCTGGACGCGGGTCTTCAAGAGCATCGGACGCACGTATAAAGAACCGCCGATGGTGATCTATTCCGGCATGACGCGAACAGCATGCGGCGCCGGACAGGCGGCAATGGGTCCGTTCTATTGCCCGCTGGATCAAAAGGTTTATCTCGATCTTCAGTTTTATGACGAGCTGAAGCGCAAGTTTAACGTCAGCGGAGATTTCGCTCAGGCGTACGTCGTTGCGCATGAAGTTGGACACCATGTGCAAAAGCAGCTTGGTATCCTCGATCAGGTGCAGGAGCTGAAAAATCGCGCCGACAGCGAGGCGACGGCAAACCAGATTCAGGTCCGCGCTGAATTGCAGGCAGACTGCCTTGCGGGCGTCTGGGCCAATCTCAATGACCAGTTGAAGAAGAGACTGCAGCCGGGCGACCTCGAAGAGGCGCTGAACGCAGCTTCGCAAATTGGTGACGACATGATCCAGCGGCGGATGACCGGACGGATCGTCCCGGATGCGTTCACGCACGGCACAGCGGCCCAGCGCGTTCGCTGGTTCAAGGCCGGATTTGAATCCGGACGCCTCGATCAGTGCGATACCTTCAACACGTCGAACCCGTGATGTGAAGGAAGTGTGCCAACGCGCATCGCTTCGAGGGACCTGAAAACAAAGCGGCCGATCTTTCGATCGGCCGCTTTTTTATAATTCCGCTATCGCACGTGAACGTTCGCGAATGTCTTACAACGCAGCGCCGCCTCTTAAAGCGCGTTGCCGATGAAGTCGCCGACCTTGCACGTCACGTTCTGCGCGTTGAGTTCCTTGCAGATGCGAATGGCATCCGCTTTGGTTTTTACCGGCCCGGCGACAAGCTGGAAGTTCGGATTATTCGGATCACCGTTCGAGGTGTAGCGCGGCTTGAATGTCTTCAGGCGGTCGTTGTGCAAGGCCGCGATCTGAATCCAGCTCATCCGTAGACCTTCGACGCTTGAATCAGACCCGATCTGCAATCCGATAGGCTTCGCTTCCTGCTTGACGACAGCGGTCCCGAAATCGAGCGCCTCGTTCGAAGCAGCCTTTGCTTTCGCCTTGGTCTTCGTCGGAACGGCGGCCTTATCGACACTACCGGTCACGATTGGATGCTCGGGTGATGCGTTGATGATGCGCGTCGAAGGCGAGGGCGGCGCCGCTTCTGCCGTCGTCGTCGCGGGTTCGGGAATGCCTTCCACATCGGTACCCGATTGAGACATCTGCTGAGCGCTTGCCGCCGGTGGAGCTTCCGCCAAACGCATCTTGTCTTCGATGGCCGTTACTTGCTCGCTGAGCGTGTGCGTCTGCTGTTGCTGATTACCCACGTCGGATTTCACGCTCGCAACATCGAGTTCCAGGCGCGTTAGCGACGAGCGGATACCATCGACATCGGCCGCGAGCTTGAGAACGGCGGCATCCGTTTGCGCGGATTGGGTCAGATGATTGCCCGGCGTCAATTCTCCGAGCCAATTGGGAGCGAAAATCGCGACGCCGAGATATCCGGCGCCCAGCGCTCCGAGCATGGACCAGAGAACGGCGTATGACGTTCCGGCCTTCGCCCGTCCCGTCTTGTCACTGGCTGGCTTAGTCATATCGTGTGGTGTCCTAATTCCGCATCCGGGGCACTCACTGCGAATTGGCGGATGGCGTGCCTCGAATCATTTTCTCGATCTGTCAGACGTTGGGCTCCCGATTGTCGACACTGCAATGCTTCTGACCGCCCTGTTGCATCGAAGTTGTGGATCGTGGCCAATGCGCAATTGAACTGGCCATGCATCGGAAACCTTTGAGCAAAATGGACCAGCGTTAGAACGAATCGCCGCTTATCCCCACGCGCCGCGCAAGTCTGCGGCTCTGCTGTCATGACTTATCGCGGTCCGCTATGGCGGCAGCCATTCGGGCGAGATAGAGGATGAGCAGCCAAACTCCAGAACAGGTTGTTTATGACCGCATCGTCTCCTTTGTTCGTCGTCCTGGCCGCCGGCAAGGGCGCCCGCATGAAATCAGCGTTGCCCAAGGTGCTGCACAAGATTGCCGGCCGCTCGCTCCTCGCGCACGTCCTGGCGACGGCGTCGTCGGCCGAAGGCAAGCTCGCAGTCGTTGTCGGTCCGGAGATGGAAGCCGTCGGAACCGAAGCGAAGGCGGTCGTGCCCGCGGCGCAGATATTTGTTCAGGTTGCCCAGTGCGGCACGGCCGACGCTGTAAAGGCTGCAACGCCCGCCATCGACGCGCACAGTGGCGACGTCATCGTTCTATATGCCGATACGCCGTTGATCCGGCCGGAAACCATTCAGCGCCTCAGAAGCGCACTCGATGCGGGCGCCAATGTCGCCGTCCTCGGCTTCAGGCCAACCGACCCGACCGGCTATGGCCGCCTCGTCACGGACGCGCAGGGCCGCCTGACGGCAATCCGCGAGCAGAACGACGCGACGGAGGCCGAGCGCAAAATCGGCCTGTGCAACTCTGGCGTCATGGCGTTTCGCGTGCCTCGCTTCTCCGAGCTGCTGGGTCGGATCGGCAATGCCAACGCCAAGGGCGAATACTACCTGACGGACGCCGTCGAACTGGCGATCGCGGACAAGCTGACGGCCGCCGTCGTCGAGTGCGACGCAACCGAGGTCATGGGCGTCAACTCGCGCGATCAACTCGCAGAGGCCGAAGCGATCTGGCAGTCGCGCGCGCGGATCGAACTGATGCGGTCAGGCGTGACGATGATCGCACCGGAAACCGTTTGGCTGAATTTCGACACCCGCATCGGCCAGGACGTAGCGATCGAGCCCAATGTTGTCTTCGGTCCGGGCGTCACCGTGGAAGCAGGAGCTAAGATCCTGGGCTTTTGTCACATAGAGGGCGCGACGATCGGGGCTGGCTCTCGGATCGGTCCGTTCGCACGCTTCCGGCCGGGCGCGCGGCTCGGGCCTGAGGTCCACATTGGCAATTTCGTCGAGGTGAAAAACACCACGCTCGAAGCCGGTGCCAAAGCCAATCACCTCTCCTACCTCGGAGACGGGCACATCGGCGCCAAGGCAAACGTCGGCGCGGGCACGATCTTCTGTAACTACGACGGCTTCTTCAAGCACAAGACCGAGATCGGGGAGGGGGCCTTTGTCGGCTCCAATACGTCGCTGGTTGCCCCGATCAAAGTGGGAGCGGGCGCCTATATCGGCTCAGGCAGCGTCATTACAAAGGATGTCGGTCCGGGCGCGCTGGCACTGGAACGCGGTACGCAAGAGGAGCGGCCGGGTTGGGCGGCCAAATTCCGCCAGATGATGGCCCGCCGGAAAGCCGCATCAACCAACCGTTAACGATGCACGGAACTTGCAAAGCAGGAATGCGCGCCGCTTAGGCCTTATTTTGAAACATTCTGTGATTTGAGAAGAGCTATGCCCACCGTCATCGTTGCAGTGGGGACTGATCAAGTGAGGGACAGCTACGAATGTGCGGGATCGTCGGAATCCTCGGGAAATCTGCCGTTTCGACCAACCTCGTCGAAGCGCTGCGCCGGCTCGAGTATCGCGGCTATGATTCGGCGGGAATCGCCACGGTCGAGGCGGGCTCCCTCGCGCGGCGCCGCGCCGAAGGCAAACTTCGGAACTTGGAAACGCGCCTGCTGAGCGACCCGCTCGACGGACGGACTGGCATCGGCCACACGCGCTGGGCAACGCACGGCCGCCCGATCGAACGCAACGCGCATCCGCACATGACGGCGAAAGTCTCTGTCGTCCACAACGGCATTATCGAGAATTTCCGTGAGCTGAAAGCCACGCTGGAAGCCAAGGGCCACCGGTTTGAGACGGACACGGACACAGAAGCGGTCGTCCACCTGATCTCCGACAGCCTGGACCGCGGACTGGATCCCGTAGCGGCGGTCCAAGAGGCCTTGCAGCATATCAAAGGTGCATTCGCGCTCGGCATCATCTTTGCGGGCTACGATGATCTCATGATCGCCGCGCGCAAAGGGTCTCCCCTCGCCATTGGCCACGGCTCCGGCGAAATGTATCTCGGGTCCGACGCCATCGCGCTTGCGCCGTTCACGGACACCATCACGTATCTCGAAGACGGCGACTGGGCCGTTCTGCGCCGGTCGGGCGTCGAAATTTTTGACAGTGAAGGTGCGCGCGTCGACCGTCCCGTCATCAATGCGGTGGCAAGTTCGTTGCTGGTCGACAAGGGCAACTATCGCCACTTCATGCTCAAGGAAATCCACGAGCAGCCGGAAGTCATTTCGCATACACTCGCAAGTTACCTCGACATGGCGAACGCGCGCGTTGCCTTTCCGGATCTCGGTGTCGATCTCGCGAAAATCAGCCGTGTCACCATTTCGGCGTGCGGCACCGCTTATTACGCGGGTCTTGTCGCAAAGTATTGGATCGAACGCTTCGCCCGCCTGCCGGTCGATATCGATGTCGCGTCCGAGATGCGTTACCGCGAAACGCCCTTGCCGAAGGACGGCCTCGCGGTGTTCGTATCCCAGTCGGGCGAAACCGCAGATACACTGGCGACGCTGCGTTACTGCAAGGACAACGGCCAGCGCATCGCATCCGTCGTCAACGTCAGAAGCTCGACGATCGCCCGCGAATCCCATGCCGTGCTGCCGACGCTTGCCGGACCTGAGATTGGCGTTGCCTCCACCAAGGCATTCACCTGCCAGCTCTCAGTCCTCGCCGGACTCGCGATCGCGATCGCACGTGCGCGCAACACGATCACGCCTGAAGAAGAAACCGAGCTCGTCACCGCGTTGACCGAGGTGCCTCGGCACATGGCGTCGTTGCTGCATCACGACGAAAACTATCTTTCCATCACCGACGTGCTCTCCAAGGCGCGTGACGTCCTTTATCTCGGACGCGGCCTGAGCTTCCCGATCGCCCTTGAAGGCGCATTGAAGCTGAAGGAAATCTCCTACATCCACGCCGAGGGCTATGCGGCCGGAGAACTGAAACACGGCCCGATTGCGCTGATCGACGAGACGGTGCCGGTGATCGTGGTCGCGCCGGAGGATGAACTGTTCGAGAAGACGGTCTCGAACCTCCAGGAAGTCGCCGCGCGTGGCGGGCAGATCATCCTGATTTCGGACGCCGAGCCCGAGAAGGCGGGCTGCAAGCTCGCCGGGCATATCCAGATGCCGAAGGTTGCACCGTTGGTCGCCCCGCTGCTTTATGCTATACCGATACAACTCATTGCCTATCATACGGCCGTGCAGATCGGTACCGATGTGGATCAGCCACGCAATCTCGCAAAATCTGTCACTGTCGAATGATGGGGGAAAGTGAACAGGGGATAGGGCCGTGAAATTGCCCAGTTCTCTTGCATGCACTAGGTTCGGGCACGGGCACCGCTTGAACACTTGCTAATGGGGAAGAGACGGACATGACGCCAATACAAAGCCTGGCGCGTAGCGTAATGCTCGCGACGGCTGCGGCTTGCGCGCTGGCTGTGGGTGTTACCGCGTCGTCGCCGGCCGCCGTGGCCAAGAAAAAAGCCGAGCAGTCGGCTCAGCCAGCAGGCGAAGGATCCGAAGCTCAGAAGACTGAGGCGGCGCGTAAAGCCTATGACGCGGGCCTGAAGGAATACGCCAACGGCCGCAGTCAGGGCGCGATCGATCAGATATCGGCGGCTCTGAAATCCGGCGGGCTCAATGGCCAGCAGACGGCCAAGGCGCTCTATACGCGTGGGCTCGCCTACAAAAAGCTGAAGCAGCCCGGCCTCGCAATCTCCGATCTCACGAGCGCGCTTTGGCTCAAGAATGGCCTGACCGACGCTGACCGGGCCAGCGCCACGAGCGAACGCGCCGCGGCCTATCAAATGGCCGGCATCCAGGACGAAGGCAAAGGCCC
This sequence comes from Hyphomicrobium methylovorum, assembly GCF_013626205.1. NCBI lineage: Bacteria > Pseudomonadati > Pseudomonadota > Alphaproteobacteria > Hyphomicrobiales > Hyphomicrobiaceae > Hyphomicrobium > Hyphomicrobium methylovorum. The sequence goes on along the minus strand of NZ_QHJE01000001.1, from coordinate 3,422,627 downwards.
GGAACGAGTAGTCGGCGTAGCGAGTGCGGTAAAGCCAACTGCAACACCAGCCGTTACGCCAACAGCGGGTCCGAATGCGGGCTCCGCTGGCTTGTCCGCTGCCGCGATCGCGCAAGCCGCGTCAAGTAACTCGAACTCAGCTTCGGGCCCGGTAACGCGGCAGGATACCGAGAGTCAGGCAGCGAAGGATGCTGCGAATGCCCGCGCAGCGTACGCGCCGGTGAACACCGGCTTGCAGTCCGTCGCCTCGTCGACGGTTACGTCGGGTGGCGCCGCAACACCGCCTCCAGCCGCGGCACCGCCCACATCGTCGAGCGGAAGTTCGGGCGTAAGCGGTTTCTTCTCAAATCTCTTTGGTGGCGGGACATCGGCGCCTCCACCGCCCCAAGCGTCAGTAACGACGGCATCAACCGGCCCAGCCGCAGACGTGTCGGAGTGGAGCAGTGCGACCGTCGTCAATAAAGGCGGCAAGGCGAGCCGCACGGCCGCCGCCACGCCGGTCACTGGCCGCGCAACCAAAGGCAAGTACAAGGTTCACATCGCGGCGTTACGCTCGCGCGCGGAAGCTGATGCGCTGGCGCAGCAGATCGTGGCTCAGCACGGCGCTGAACTCGCAAATCACGTTCCGATGGTCGATGAGGCCGTTATCGGTAGCATGGGCACCTTCTATCGCGTTCGCATCGTTGGCTATGCCAATCAGGAAGAGCCGCGCGGCGTATGCGATAAGCTCAGGACCAGTGGCCTTGACTGTCTTGTCGTGACAAACTGACGGCCGCCCGAACTCCGTCGGGCATTTGCCCGAGTAGGAGAGTATGAGCACGCCCCCTTCCGACCCGAACAATCCAGCTCGCCACGGCCCATCCGCGGCCGAGGCAGCTCAATTGACCGAAGGCCTGAAGCGGCTTGCGAGTAATGAGAGTCGCGCCGGTCGCTGGCGCCTGGGCTCGCGCTTTCGCAACGCATTCTTGACCGGGCTTGTGATCGTCGGCCCCGTGACGATTACGCTGTGGCTGATGTGGGGCGTGATCCACTGGATCGACGCCTGGATCAAACCGCTCCTGCCGAACACATTCAATCCCGACACGTATCTGCCGTTTCCAATCCCCGGCATCGGGCTCGTCGTAGCCGTCTTCGGTCTGACGATCATCGGCGCGTTGGCCGCCAACCTCCTTGGACGCACGCTTGTCTCGTCTGGCGAGCTGATGCTGTCGCGCACGCCGATCGTCCGCAACGTGTACGGCGCGATCAAGCAGATCTTCGAGAGCGTCGTCTCGACGGCTGGCCCCAATCAGAGCTTCCAGAAAGTCGGCCTGATTGAATTTCCGTCGAAGAGCATCTGGAGCATCGTCTTTGTTACGGGCGAGACGACCGGCGAGATCAAGGATGTCGGCCCTGGCGGTGAAACGGACCTGCTGACGGTTTTCATGCCGACCGGCATCGTGCCGCCGGCTGGCTTCATCTGCTTCGTGCCGCGTTCGAGTGTCGTGTTCCTCTCGATGACGGTTGAGGAAGCGGCGAAAATCATTCTGTCCGGCGGCATCGTGATGCCAGACCTGGAAGAGAAGTCGAAGCGTCTGGCAGCTGCCGCATCGTCAGGTTCACGGACGCGCTTCGGGCGTGGCAAGACGCCAGCTTAGATCCCGATCGTCACGCAACGCGGAAGAGACGGACGGCGTCGTCGCGCTCGAATAGATAAAGCAGCGTCCGCAGAGCTTGCCCGCGTGACGATGTCAACATCGGATCTTGCGCAATGATCAGTGCCGCGTCGTCATGCGCCGCCGCCAACAGTTGATCCGATCCTGGAATATCCGCGAGACGAAAGCCCGGCGTGCCGCTTTGCCGTGCGCCAAGGATCTCGCCGCCACCACGCAGTTTGAGGTCGGTTTCGGCAATCAAGAACCCGTCTTCCGTTTCTTCCATCATGGCGAGCCGCTTGCCTGCGGTTTCCCCGAGCGGCGCTTTGTAAAGCAGCATGCAAAAAGATTCACGCGTACCACGCCCGACGCGTCCCCTTAGCTGATGCAGCTGCGCAAGTCCGAACCGTTCTGCATGCTCGATCACCATGATGTTCGCGTTCGGCACGTTGACGCCGACTTCGATGACGGTCGTCGCCACGAGGATCTTGATCTGCCCCGCTTCAAACCGGCTCATCGTCTCGTCTTTTTCTTTCGCCGCGAGTGCGCCGTGCAGCAAGCCCACCTGGTCGCCGAAGAGCTGGCGCAGATAAGCGAAACGCTCCTCAGCCGCCGCGAGATCGACCACCTCAGAACTCTCGATCAGCGGACAAACCCAATAGACCTGCGCGCCTTCCTGAAGCTGCACGCGAATGCGCTCGATGAGCCGTTCGAGCGATTCAATCGGCACCGCCTTCGTCACGATAGGCTTTCGCCCGGCGGGCTTTTCCGTGAGCTTTGAAACGTCGAGGTCGCCGTAGTGGGTCATCAGCAACGTGCGCGGGATCGGCGTCGCCGTCATCACCAGCACGTTCGTATCTTCGTTGTTGCCTTTCGCCTGAAGCGCCAGCCGCTGATGCACGCCGAAACGGTGCTGCTCGTCGATGATGGCGACAGCCAGATCCTTGAAGTGAACGTCGGGTTGAAAGATTGCGTGTGTCCCGATCAGAATATCGACGTCCCCGGACGCGAGGTGTTTCAACACCGCGTCGCGCGCCTTGCCCTTTTCGCGACCCGTCAGAAGAGCCGCGCGAAGCCCCGCGGCTTCAGCAAGCGGGGCAATGGTTTCGAGATGCTGCCGCGCCAGAACTTCCGTCGGCGCCATCAAAGCCGCCTGTGCACCAGCTTCGACGGCAACGGCCATCGTCAGGAGCGCGACGACTGTTTTGCCTGAGCCGACGTCTCCCTGAAGGAGGCGGAGCATCCGATGCGGCGCCGCCAGATCGTCAGCGATTTCGCCGAGTGCCGTGCGCTGCGATCCTGTGAGCGAGAAGGGAAGGGCCGCTTCAATTTTGCGGCGGATATTTCCATTTCCAGAGATCTGCCGTCCGCGATCGATTTTCGATGTCTGGCGAACGAGGGCGAAAGCTAGTTGCCCCGCGAGAAGCTCGTCGTAAGCGAGGCGCTGCCAGGGCGCGGCACCGTTTGAAACATCCTGAGCATCGAGCGGGCGATGCACGCGCGTCAGCGCAGTCCTGAAATCTGGCCAATGCCGCGCGCCCAGCCAGTCGGCTTGCTGCCACTCGTCAACCTCGGGAACACGTTCGAGAGCCTGGCGCTGGGCTTTCAGCAGGATTTTTCCGGAGAGCCCTGCCGTGAGCGGATAGACGGGCTCGAGCATCGGCAACTCATTGCGCGATTCCGGCGGCACAATGTAATCGGGATGCGCCATCTGCAGTGCTTCGCCGTACTTCTCGACCCGGCCCGAGACGTAGCGCACTTCGCCGACCGGAAGCTGCCCTTCGACGAATTTCCGCTCGGCATGAAAGAATACGAGATCGATGCGGCCGGTATCGTCCTCGCACGTGACCTTGTACGGAGCCTTTTTGTTGCCCCTTGGCGGCGCCTTGTGCTTCAGCACGCGGAGCTTCAAGGTTACGATGGTTCCAGGCACCGCCGCCGCCAATTCGGGCTCCGCCCGCCGGTCGATCACCCCGGTCGGCATATGCCAGAGCATATCCGCAACGCGCGGCTCGGTGACCCCAGGCGGCAGCGCGAGGCACTTCTTCAACAACAGGATCAATCGCGGCCCGATTCCCGACAGCGACTGGGCCGAGGCAAACAGCGGATTGAGCGATGATGGGCGCATTTCGTGGGAAACCGGCTCGCGAGAGACGCTAGGAAGGGACCCTAGGATGAGGCCCAGGCGTGCACCCGGCGGGTCGCGGCAATAAGCACCGCGCTCTATGCTAGGCTTAGGGTGCCACGGGCGCTATAGGAGCCTTTCGCATGGAAGGCGCACCGTGACGACTGACCGCCCCGCAGTCAAGTCGGGGGGCGGCCGATTTCCATGTGTCATCGAACCAGGGCCCGGCATGACCGACGACCTCGACGTGCGACGGCGGCGAGCCGCCTACCGCTCTCACCACCGCGGCACGAAGGAGATGGATTTCCTGCTCGGCCGCTTTGCCGATCAGCATCTTCCAGCGTTTCTCGATGCGGAGATGGCGCAGTTCGAGGGTTTGTTGGAGCTACCCGATCCCACTCTGCAACGGTGGATCCTCAGCGGGGCCGAGCCGGACCAGAGCGAGTTTCGGACCCTGATCGCCGACATTCGCGTTTTCCACGGACTTTGAACGAAGAGACGAACATTTTCGATGGCCGAGCAGCAGCAATCCCGCGCGATCTTCTCCGGTGTTCCGGAGGGCTTCGACGCGCGCGTCATTGCCGATATCACGAAGGCTGCCCGCTCCGGTGACCAGCATGGTCTGCATCTCCACATCGCGCGCGACGATCGCCGCATGGAGGAACTGCAGGCTGCGATGGCGTTCTTCGCGCCGGACGTCGCCGTTGTTCCGTTTCCGGCTTGGGATTCCGTTCCCTACGACCGCACCAGCCCCAACGCTGAGATCGTCTCGAAACGCATCATGGCGCTGGGCAAGCTGGCGTTGGGCGGCCGCAAAAAGCCGACGCTCGTTCTGACGACCGTAAACGCAATTCTGCAACGTCTTCCGCCGCAATCTTTCATTCGCGGCGCGGTCAAGACGATCGCGCCCGGTCAGCGCCTCGATCCGGCCGATTTGATCAAACGGCTTGAATCCTACGGCTACGATCGGTCGAGCACCGTGATGGAGCCGGGCGAATACGCGCAACGCGGCGGCATCCTCGATCTTTATCCGCCGGGCCGCTCCAATCCGATGCGTCTCGACTTCTTTGGCGACACTCTTGAATCGATAAAGTCGTTCGATGCTGAAACGCAGCGATCGCTGAAGCCCGTTCCGAAGTTTTCGCTGATGCCGGTCAGCGAAGTGGCCTTCGGTGAAGCCGCAACAGCGCTCTTCAGAACACGCTACGTCTCGATCTTCGGCGGCAATACGGGTGACGATCCGCTTTATGAAGCCGTCAGCAGCGGTCGTCGCTACCAGGGCCAAGAGCATTGGCTGCCGTTCTTCCATCCCCATCTCGAAACGCTTTTCGATTATCTGCAGGGCGCAGGCGTCAGCTTCGATCACATGGCGGACGAAGCTATCAGCCAGCGTTTCGAACAGATCCGCGAACACTACGAAGCCCGCGTCGATAGCCTCGAAGGTCAACGCTTCGGCGCGCCGCCGTATCGACCCGTTCCGCCTCACGAAATGTTCCTCGACGGCAAGGATTGGGCAGCCGCCCTCTCGACGCGCACCATTTCGCGTCTGACGCCGTTCGATGAAGCGGGCGCCACCGGCGTCTACGAGATGAAGGGCAAGCGCGGACGCACCTTCGCAGCTGAGCGCGCAGACCCCGACGCCAATGTGTTCGACTCCGTCGTTGGTCATATCCGGCGCATTCTTGCTGAGCGCCGCCGCGTTATTCTCGCGGCATGGTCGACCGGCGCGCGCGAACGCCTGATGACGCTCCTCGCAGAGCATGGCCTTGCCGATGCTCACCGCGTCGAGAGTTTCGCTGAGGTGCAGGCGCTTTCGTTCGGCGCAACGGCCTTCGCCGTATTCGGCGTTGAAGAGGGTTTCGAAACTCCGGATTTCATCGTCATCGCTGAGCAGGATGTGCTGGGTGATCGGCTCGTGCGCCAGCGCCGCCGCGCACGCAAGGCCGCGGATGTTCTTACGGAAGCGACAAGCCTTTCGGTCGGCGACCTCGTGGTTCACAGCGATCACGGCATCGGTCGCTTCGCAGGCCTGCAGACCATCACCGCGCTCGGCGCACCGCACGATTGTCTCGAACTGCACTACGCAGGTGGCGACAAGCTCTTTCTCCCCGTCGAGAATATCGAACTTCTATCGCGCTACGGCGCCGACGAGAGCGACGCGCAGCTCGACCGGCTCGGCGGTGTGGCTTGGCAAACGCGTAAGGCGCGGCTGAAGAAACGCCTTCGCGAGATCGCGAACGAGCTGATTAAGATCGCGGCCATGCGCGCGATGCGCGAAGCACCGGTTCTGGTAGCGCCGACAGGCGCCTATGACGAATTCGTCGCGCGTTTTCCGTATGAGGAAACAGAAGATCAGGCCGCGAGCATCGATGCGGTTCTGGGCGACCTTGCATCCGGCAAGCCGATGGACCGTCTCGTCTGCGGCGACGTCGGTTTCGGCAAGACCGAAGTTGCGATCCGCGCTGCGTTCGCTGCGGCAATGAACGGCCTGCAGGTCGCGGTCGTGGTGCCGACGACGCTGCTGGCACGCCAGCATTTCAAGACGTTCTCAGAACGCTTCCGCGGTTTGCCCATCAAGGTCGGGCAGGCATCGCGTATGGTCGGAAGCAAAGGATTGGCCGAGGTTAAAGCCGGTTTGAAATCCGGCGACGTCGACATTGTCGTTGGTACGCACGCCCTGCTTAGCAAGTCGATCGAGTTTCAGCGTCTCGGATTGCTCATCATCGACGAGGAACAGCACTTCGGCGTCAACCACAAGGAGCGCCTGAAGAAAATGCGCGAGGACGTCCACGTCCTGACGCTGTCGGCAACGCCGATCCCGCGCACGCTGCAATTGGCTCTGACAGGCGTGCGCGAACTCTCGTTGATTACGACGCCGCCTGTCGATCGCTTGGCGGTGCGCACGTACATTTCGCCCTTCGATCCCGTCATTCTCAAGGAAGCGCTTCGGCGCGAACGCTTCCGCGGCGGCCAGACGTATTACGTCGCCCCGCGCATTTCTGATCTCGACGAGATCGCAGAATTCCTTCGCGAAGCTGTGCCCGATCTCGCCTTCTCGCGAGCGACCGGGCAGATGTCGCCGACCGAACTCGAAGACGTGATGACCGCGTTCTACGAGGGCAAGTACGACATTCTTCTTTCGACAGCGATTGTCGAATCCGGCCTCGACGTACCGAACGCCAACACGCTGATCGTGCATCGCGCGGACATGTTCGGCTTGGCGCAGCTCTATCAGCTGAGAGGTCGCGTCGGCCGTTCGAAGACGCGCGCATACGCGTACATCACGACGCCGCCCGGAAAGCAGCTGACGGAAGGCGCCGACAAGCGTCTCAAGGTTCTGCAATCGCTCGACACGCTTGGAGCGGGCTTCTCGCTCGCATCGCACGATCTCGACATTCGCGGCGCAGGCAATTTGCTCGGCGAAGAGCAGTCCGGCCATATCCGCGAAGTTGGTTTCGAACTCTATCAATCGATGCTCGAGGAAGCCGTTGCCGCAATGAAGGGCGGCGATCTCGAAGCCGACGACAAGTGGAGCCCGGAGATCCAGCTCGGCACCGCGATCATGATCCCCGAGTCCTACGTCTCGGATCTGCAATTGCGCCTCGGTCTCTATCGCCGTTTGTCCTCTCTCGAAACGCGAGCCGAGATCGACGCATTCGCGGCAGAGCTTGTCGACCGCTTCGGCGCATTCCCGCCCGAGGTCGAACATCTGCTGGATGTGATGGAGATCAAGGGCCTCTGCCGCATCGCGGGCATTTCCAAGGTCGACGCTGGCCCGAAGGGCGGAGTGGTAACGCTCTACAAGTCGAAGTTCGCGAATCCCGACGGCCTGATTGCATTCGTGCAGAGTTCGCGCGGCGCACTGAAGGTGCAACCCGATCAGCGTCTCGTGTTCCGCGCCGACTGGGATCTACCCGAAACGCGCCTCAAGGGCGTGCGCTCGCTCATCCAGAAATTTGCAGACCTCGCGAGCAAGCCGAAACAGGCCGCTTAATTCCTGCGTGACGAGCGGACAGAACTCAGGCGATGGTGCGCGCAAGATCGAGTGACAACGCCTTGCGCTGAACTTTCCCGTTAGCGGTGCGCGGCAGGCTCGACACGAACACCACTTCGCGCGGCACCTTGTATCCAGCGAGATGTTTGCTGGCGAACGCCGTCACCGTCGAGGCGTCGAGAGCTTCGCTGGAGCGCACGACGAACGCTGCGATAATCGAGACGTCGCTGCGGATGTGAACTTCGCGGCATGCCACTTCCGCAACGCCGGGGCACTGCCCGAGCACGGCTTCCACATCGAGCGGCGAGACCCGAAAGCCGCCTGCATTCATCAGTTCGTTCGCGCGGCCAAGGTGCGTCACGTATCCGTCGGCATCGATCGATCCGAGATCGCCGCCCGCGAACCATTCACCGAAATAGACTTCGGCTTCTTCATCCGGTCGCTGCCAATAGCCGAGCATGAGTCCCGGATCGGAGCGATGCACCGCGATCAGGCCTTCCTGATTTGCGCCGAGCACGTTTCCATTCGCGACATCGAGGATTGCAATGCGCCGCCCGGCCTGACCTTTACCGACGGTTCCGGGACGATAGGGAACGCTTGGCGCCGTCGAAATGTAGGTCGAGATTTCGCTCATGCCGAGCGCTTCGTAGAGCGGCAAGCCGGTCATCGCTGTCCAGCTTTCGATCAGCCCCGGCGGCGGTGTCTCGCCCGCCATCAATCCGTGACGCAGTCGGCCGAGTGCGCTCCGGTCGGGCTGCGCATATTTCATCATCTGGCGATAGACGCCGGGAACAGCCGCAAACAGCGTAGCGCCGGTCTCTGAAATAACGCGCGGCCAAAGTTCCGGCGCTTTGTCACCGGTGCAGACGATCGCGGTTGCACCGTTCGCCCACGGGTCTGTCAGGCCAACGCCCAGCGTGAATGTCCAGTTGAATGCCCCCGCGTGAAGCATGCGGTCGTCGCTGCGAATGCCGTACCATCCCTGATACATGGGCTGGCGTCCGCGCGCGGAGCGATGCGCATGGAGAACGCCCTTTGCACGCGCCGTCGTGCCGGACGTGTAAACGAGGAAGGCCGGATCGTCCGCCTGCGTTGCTGCATAGGGAGCCGACGTTTCATCGGCGACCATTCTTGCGACATCGTCTGGCGTGATCTGCAGAGCGCTTTCGAATGCAGCCTCGCGCGGTAACGTATCCGCCGATGCGATCATGGCTGCACCGCTATCTTCAACGAGGACGGCGAATTCGCTTAGTGTAAGTTGGTCCGAAAGCGGCATCGCCACGAAGCCGCCTGCAATCGCGCCAAAAAACATCAGCGCCGATTGGCTCGAATTGCCGAGACGAATGGCAACGCGATCGCCGCGTTTCAATCCGCGCGCTGCAAGCCCCGACGCGATCCGGCGAACGGCGATTTCAATCTCGCCGAATGTCCAAGTCTCGAGCGGCACACCCGGATGATGCGCATCGCATACAAGCAGCGCGATTTTATATGCGTTCGCTCGCGCTTGGCGGCCGATCGTATAGTCGGCCATGTTGAACGATGCGCTTGGATCCGTCATGACGTCCATTATTTCTTCTCGAACCACCATGTATCGACCGAGTAGCCGAACAGCGGCGTCTTTTCTGGATGACCGAGCCGCGCCCAGTAGGCCACCCATTGGCGCGGCATGAAGAACAACGGAACGACGTAATCGCCCGAGAGCAGCACGCGGTCGAGCGCACGCACCGAAGATACGAAATCGCCTTGTGTCTCCGCCGCAAGCATCGCAGCGATCATTGCATCCGCCGCCGGGTTTTTGACGCCCGCGAAATTAAACGATCCCTTTGTGTCTGCCGTCTTCGCTGACCAGCGGAACAACTGCTCGTTCCCCGGCGATAGTGACGACGGCCAACTGTTCTGGATCATGTCGTAATCGTAGCTCGCCAGCCTTTGCTGATATTGCGCGCTATCGACGACCCTGACACGCGCGCGAATGCCGAGCGGTTCGAGACTGCGCGCGTAGCTCAGGAGTAAAGCTTCCTGCGCGTTGCTGTTGGCGAGAATTTCGAACGACAGCGGCTGCTGCGTTTTACCATCGACGAGGCGGCCATTCTTCATCACCATTCCTGCTTCGCGAAGAAGGGCAAATGCAACTTTCTGGTTCGCGCGGTTCTGTCCGCTGCCGTCAGTGACAGGAAAGCGATAAGTGCCGTCGAGAAATTCGGGACGGACGGCATCCGGATACGGAGCGAGAATTTTCTTCTCGTAGTCGTCAGCAGGTCGCCCGGTCGAGGCGAGCTCGGAACGTTCGAAGTAACTTTCGGTGCGTTTGAAGAGACCGTTGTAAAGCGTGCGGTTCGTCCACTCGAAATCGAACAGCGTCATCAGCGCGCGCCGCACGCGCGGATCCGCAAACACAGGCCGCCGCGTATTGAAGACGAGAGCCGTCATCCCCGCTGGCAGCCCTATGGGAAATTCCGCTTTGATGATCCGTCCGTCGCGAACCGCTGGAATGCCGTAGGCATCCGCCCAGCGTCCCGGATCTTCTTCCAAACGAAGATCGAGTGCGCCAGACTTGAACGCTTCCATCATCACGGACGCGTCGCGGAAATAATCGAACTTCACCTCGTCGAAGTTGAAGCGCCCGCGGCTTACAGGCAGATCGCGTCCCCAATAGTCCGGATTGCGCGTATAGGTGAGCGAACGCCCCGCATCGACACGCGAGATCGTATAAGGACCGGAGCCAACGAGCGGCGTCATCGACGACGCTTCGAATTTTTCGGGGCTGGTTGCGTGCGCTGCGAACACAGGCATCAGACCGAGGATGAGCGGCAACTCGCGATCGTTCGCGTCTTCAAAAGTGAAGCGCACCTTGCCGTTGTCGATCACCTCGGCCTTCGTCACCTTTTCGAAATACGTTCGGTGATTTGGCCGCCCTTTGGCCTTCAACAATTCAAACGAGGTGATCACGTCCGCGGGCGTCACGGGCGTATTGTCGGAAAACCGCGCTCGGGGATCGATCTCGAACGTCACAGATTTATGATCGCTCGCGACGTCGATCGTCTTCGCCAACAGTCCGTAGAGTGTGAAAGGCTCTTCGAGGCTGCGCGCCATCAGACTTTCGACACTGAATTCGCGAACGCCCGCCGCCGCGACGCCCTGGACGATGAGCGGGTTGAGATTTTCAAACGAACCGAGAACGCCAAGCGTCAGACGCCCTCCTTTCGGCGCATCGGGGTTCACATATGGAAACGCTCTAAAGTCTTCGCCGAAGAGCGGCTCGCCATGAAGCGCGATTGCGTGGCGTGGCTCAGCCAAGGCCGCCGTCGAGACGGCAGACAGGATCGCAGCCAGAAAAATAGCGCGAGAAATCTTCCCAAGTGACATCGCTGGCCCCGGAATCAGGATTGTTGGGCACACCGCGCCGCAAAGCCACGTGGTTATTGCACTTTTTAAGCGACACCAAGGCTTTGTATCGATCGATTGCAGCGCTTGTCCAGTTTGCGGCCGTTGCCCACAAGCCACGTGCTCAGATTGGAGCGAACGACCCCCAATTGTGGCGTTACCCGGCCACGGGATTGCCGCATTCGAGGCCTTAGTCGCCCCCCAAACGGCCGTTGGGTGCCGAAAGTGCGCGGCGGCTTTCGATCTTGCTCCGCGCTGAACTATAGAGGGGCACAGGCGGCATTGCCGGCCTGATGAACAAGCGAGGATTTTTACGTTGATGGGAAACGCAGTATTGCGCACGGGTGGTAAAGCGCTCGCTTCGGCTTTGGCGATTGCGATGATGTGCGGTTCGGCAGTGTACGCACAGGACGCTGAGCAAGAAGTTCAGATCACGCCGAAGAAGGTTCAGTCGGCTCCGGCCGCGAAGGCAGCGCCAGCCGCAAAGGCGGCGCCTGCAGCCGGTAAGGCAGCAGCTCCGGCGATGGCCGGCAAGACCGCGACGACTGCAAACGGACACCAGAGCGCCTGGGTCAAGCTTTGCGAGGCCGCGCCGATCGTCAAGAGAGACAAGGACGGCAAGGAAGAGAAGAGCGAGAAGCGTCTCTGCCTTACGCATCACGAACGCCTCGACGGCAACACCGGCATGGTTCTCGTGTCCGCTGCCATTCGCGACGTTGAAGGTCAGGCGAAGAAATCGCTGATGATCATGGTTCCGCTCGGCATGGCGATCCCGCCGGGCATCCGCGCCGCTGTGTACACCAAGGACCAGTGGGAAAAGGCTGCCAAGAACGAGAAGATCGACGAAAACGCACTGAAGCCGATCGAACTCAAGTACGCGCTCTGCCACCCGGCAGGCTGCACGGCTGAGACCGAGGCGACGGCTGACATTCTCGATCAAATGTCGAAGGGCGGCGGCATCATGGTTCTCGCCATGAACGCAGCAGCACAGCCTGTCGGCTTCCCGGTTCCGCTTGACGGCTACAATGAAGCCGCTGCTGGTCCTCCGGTCGACAACAAGAAGTACGCTGAAGCACGCAGCGCTCTGATGAAGCAGATCCACGACCGTCAGCAGAAGATGGCTGAGCAGTGGAAGGCTGATGAGCTGAAGAAGCTGCCGCTCGACGCGCCGGGCGCGCCGCCGACCACCACGGGTTCGACGGCAAAGAAGCCAGCCGCGAAGGCTCCGGCACCGAAGAAGGCAGCGGAGTAACGTCGTCTCCGCAGGCCGAAACGGGCTTTGCTTGAAGTTTGAACCGCCCTGGGACACCCGGGGCGGTTTCTTTTTGTCTCAATGAAACCAGGGAAAATCGACACGCTAGAGAGCGTCGATCGTAGATCCGCCCGTCAGTTCTCCGAGCCGGGCAGCAGGCGGTAAACCCCATTCCCGTCCGCTATAAACTGGTCCGCGATATCCGGATGGCGCAGCGGCACATCCGACTCGTCGATCAGCAGATTTTGCTCGGAGACATAAGCGAGATACGTCATCTCCGCGTTCTCCGCGTAGAGATGATAAAACGGCTGGTCTTTCCGGGGACGGATTTGTTCCGGGATCGACAGCCACCATTCTTCGGTGTTGGCAAATTCCGGATCGATATCGAAGATCAGCCCGCGAAACGGAAATATCCGGTGGCGTACCACCTGACCAATCGCGAATTTGGCATGTCTGATCGGGCTCATGCCAGCAATGTGTGGCTTGACGTGAAAACTCGCAAGCCCCGGACGGCGCGGCGGCAAGAATTCACCGCCATTCCGTCCAATCCCGCCAGATGCGTCCGGCGGGATTGGCGGCAAGGGCCTAAGTCTTAGAGGTCGCCGTAAAGCGCCGCGCGCTCCGCGTCCTTCGAGGCCACGATGCGCGCAAGATCGACGATCACCTTTGCCTGCTTCCAGGTCGCGTCGTCCTGCATCTTGCCGTCGAGCATAACGGCGCCCGTGCCGTCCGGCATCGCGTCGAGAATGCGCTTGGCGAATTTGACTTCAGCCGGATCGGGCGAGAACACACGCTTGGCAATATCGATCTGCGAGGGATGCAGCGTCCACGCGCCAAGGCAGCCCTGCAGAAACGCGTTGCGGAACTGCGCTTCGCATGCCGCGAGATCGGCAAAGTCGCCGAATGGCCCGTAGAACGGCTTGAGCCCATAGGCGAGGCACGCGTCCACCATCTTGCCGATCGTATAGTGCCAGAGGTCCTGCTGATAGAATGTCCGCGCCGCGCTTGCGTCCTTTCCAGGGTCCGCCAGCACGCCGTAATCGGGATGGCCGCCGCCAACGCGCGTCGTCTTCATTCCGCGCGACGCAGCGAGGTCGGCCGGACCGAGGCTCATGCCGTGCATGCGGGGGGAGGCGGCAGCGATCGCTTCGACGTTGTTGACGCCTTCAGCGGTTTCCAGAATGGCGTGGATCAGGATCGGCTTCGTCACGCCGTGGCGCGCTTCAAGCTGCGCCAGAAGCTGATCGAGATAATTGATGTCCCAAGGCCCTTCGACCTTCGGCAGCATGATGACGTCGATCTTGTTTCCGGCGTTCGCGACGATCTCCGTCACGTCGTCGAGCACCCACGGCGAATTGAGGCAATTGATACGGGACCAAACGCCGGTCGATCCGAAATCGTTCTCGCGCAGCATGGCGATGAAACCCTTGCGCGCATTCTCTTTCTGATCGAGCGGAACTGCATCTTCAAGGTTGCCAAGAACCACATCAACTTGGCTCGCGATGTCTTTAACCTTGGAGCGAATTTTCTCGTTATGCGGCGGCACGAAATGGATCATGCGCTCGAGATTGACCGGAAGCGACCGATAAGGCTCCGGCGCGCCAATAGCCAGGGGCGAAAAAAACTTGGCGGGCGTGCGCGTTGAGGCCATCGTGCTATCCTATTCAAAGAGCCTGGGATTGGCGGCAGCAATGAAGCGGGGTGTCGCCGCTGTCAATCGGGCACGGTTTCGCGGCTCGATCTGCGCTGCCGAATGCCGCCGATGCGCCGTCTGAGCCATAATATTAAGGCTATCTGGATCACCCCGATGATCGAAGTCTCCAATCAACCGCCCGCGCTCGAAAATTACAATGTCTACTCAAGCGATACCGTTCTGCGCACCGCCGTCGCCCGCGAAGGGGCAGGTTGGGCCGAGCCTGAGCTCGACGAACTCGGCGAAACATTCGGACGGGCGGGCACGATTGCGCTTGGCGCAGTCGCCAATCGAATAACGCCCGAACTGATTGCCTATGACAGGGTTGGCCGTGAGCAAGGCGACGTTTCGTTTCATCCGGCCTGGCACGCTCTTCTCAAGATCGCGGTTGGCGCGGGGCTGCATTGCAGCCCGTGGTCCGATCCACGCCCCGGTGCTCACGTCGCGCGCGCCGCCGGAACTTACATGCTCGCGGGCGTCGAAAGCGGAGTCTATTGCCCCGTCTCGATGACGTACGGAGCGGTTCCGGCGCTGGGGCAGAGTACAGGCATCGCCGAGGAATGGCTGCCGCGCATTTTCTCGCGCACCTATGATCCGGCGTCGCGACCGGCGGCTGAAAAAGCATCTGCGCTCATCGGTATGGCGATGACCGAAAATCAAGGCGGATCGGATTTGCGCGCCAACGGCACGCGTGCCGAGCCTTATGCCACCGAGGGCGATCGCCGTTACTATCGCCTGACAGGTCACAAGTGGTTCATGTCCGCGCCGATGTGCGACGCGTTTCTCGTTCTCGCGCAGACCAAGGACGGACCGACGTGCTTTCTGGTTCCGCGATACGCACCCGACGGAAGCCGCAACGCCATCCACATCCGCCGCTTGAAGGACAAGCTCGGCAATCGCTCGAATGCATCGAGCGAAGTCGAACTCACGGACGCGCACGGCGAGCTTCTGGGTGAAGAAGGCAGAGGCATCCCGACGATCATCGAAATGGGAAATCATACGCGGCTCGACTGCGCGATAGGCTCCTCGGGCCTGATGCGTCGCGCGCTGGCAGAAGCAACCCATCACGCAAAATTCCGCATGACGTTCGGCAAGCGCCTTGCCGATCATCCGCTGATGACGAACGTACTGGCTGATCTCGCAATCGAGTCCGAAGCCGCAACCGTGCTGACGTTTCGTTTGGCGCGCGCCTACGACGAAACGGATGAAGCCTCAGCAACCTTCCGGCGTCTCGTCACGCCCGCCGCGAAATTCTGGATCTGCAAACGCGGAGCCGCCTTCGCCGCTGAAGCGATGGAAGTTCTCGGCGGCAATGGCTACGTCGAAGATTTTCACGTCGCGCGCATCTATCGTGAAATGCCGGTGAACTCGATCTGGGAAGGATCGGGCAACATCATGTGTCTCGACGTGCTGCGTGCCCTGACGCGGACGCCGGCGGCCATCGACGTGCTGACGGAGGAGATACGCCCCGTGGCGAGCGCGGATCGACGCCTGGGCCAATTCCTTGCGCGGATGCATGAGACGGCAACGGACGACGAAGCGCACGCGCGCGCCTTTGTCCGCGATCTTGTGATTGCGCTCCAGGCTGCGCTTCTCATCCAGTATGCACCCCAGATCGTCGCTGACGGCTTCTGTGCGTCGCGTCTCGGCGGCAATACGAGTGCCTTCGGCTTCCTTCCCCCAGCAGTGGATACACGCCGTATCGTTACGCGTGCTGCGCCCGATTTTAGTTGATTGCTCGGATTGCTATCCCCGTAGTCGTGACGCTCACTCGCTGCTTCTTCAGGTCCGTCGATCGGTGAGGCGAGGGAGCTGAGCGCGTATGCCGCGCGTCGGGTTAGACCGGATGATTTTTTGTCCGGTCCGCGCAAAGCCCGTACACGCTATGATCCGCGCGTCAACCATGCCTCATGGTTATTTCGCAAATGCAAAATTGCATCGCCCGCGGGGTCGACAGGCTTGAAATGCGCAAGCATATCCATGGCTTAGTTTTCCCCGATTTTTACCGAACGGCATAGACGTGAAAGCGCGCGAATGACCCTGACGGACTCCCGCACCACCGCGTTCGAAACGCCCGAGAGCCCCGCAACGGCTCCGGTGCATTCCGCGTTGGTGCTTTTCGCGCTGGCGATGGGCGGCTTCGCGATCGGCACGACCGAATTTTCTGCAATGAGCCTGCTGCCGTATTTCGCTGCCGACCTTCGGATCGACGAGCCGACGGCGGGTCACGTCATCAGTGCGTATGCGTTGGGTGTCGTGGTCGGCGCACCCGCGCTGGCGCTGCTCGGCGCGAAATGGTCTCGCCGTTCTCTGCTGATCGCGCTGATGAGCATGTTCGCGATCGCCAACCTTCTGAGCGCATTTTCCCAGAGCTACGGCTCGATGATGACGTTCCGCTTTTTGAGTGGCGTGCCGCACGGCGCTTACTTCGGCGTCGCGATGCTCGTCGCGGCTTCGGTTGCTGGGCCTGATAAGCGCGCTCAGGCTGTCGGCTGGATCATGACAGGCTTGACAGTCTCGACCGTCGTCGGCGTGCCGCTCGCCACGTGGATGGGGCAGGCACTCGGATGGCGCAGCGCCTTCGCAGTGGTTGCGCTTTTAGCGGCGCTAACCGCGCTACTCATTCTCAAATTCGTACCCATCGACCGGCCGGTTCCCGGCGCGAGCGCATTGCGTGAACTCGGCGCGCTGAAACGTCCGCAGGTGTGGCTGACACTCGCGATCGGAGCCATCGGCTTCGGCGGCATGTTCGCAGTCTATGCCTATCTCGCGTCGACCTTGATGGCTGTTACGAATGTTTCGCCATCCGTCATCCCGCTTGTGCTTGTGATTTTCGGCTTGGGCATGACGGTGGGCACCCTCATCACCGGATGGGCCGCGGATCGCGCGTTGATGCCCACGGTCGGCGCGTTGCTGCTCTGGAGCGCGGCATCTCTCGCGCTGTTCCCGTTCGCCGCTGGAAACGTCTACACGCTCTCGCTTGTCGTGTTCATGATCGGCTGCGGCGGTGGCCTCGGAACCGCGCTGCAGACGCGCCTGATGGACGTCGCCGAAGATGCCCAGACACTTGCCGCAGCGCTCAATCACAGCGCGTTCAATATGGCCAATGCGCTTGGTCCATGGCTCGCAGGTCTCGCGATTGCAGCGGGCTTTGGCTGGACATCGTCAGGTTTCGTCGGTGTCGGATTGGCCGCAGGTGGATTGATGTTCTGGGCGCTGTCGATCGCGCTTGAACGCCAAAGCACACGTTCGAGGATAACGCGTCGCTAAGATTCAGGGCATAGGGGTGGTGTGCCACATCATAATCAAAGTTCGACGTTAGGAGGCCATATGCTCTCGTTCTGCGTGAAATCTTTGGTGACGATGCCCCGCGCGCTGCGTGCCACCGTCGCCCCGTGCGCCATTGTTGCAAGTCTCGCCATGGCGGTCCCATTTTCGTCTGCGGCTCGCGCAGACTGCATCGAGGGGGCAGCGAGCACGAGCGATGTTCAAATCTCGAACTGTGATCTCACATGGCAGGACGTTGACGTCGAGGATGCGCTGAATGCGCAGACGGCACCGCATTTGGATGGAACGGCCGGTGGCACGCCCTGGATCGCGCAACGCGCTGCGGGCGCGCCGGTAAGAGTCAATTCATCCGACACGGGCGTCTCGGTACGCACCAGCCTCGACGATGTCCGCAGCTTCAACGCCCAGAAAGCGTCGCGCAGCTTCTCAGATCCGGATGCAACACCAAGCGCCATTCCGCTGCCGAAAGGCCCGGTCCGGAAGTCGGCGCTGGACGTTTGGACCAATGTCGACGTCAACGGATACAACGGCAATACAGACCAGGCGACGCGCGCTGGCGTCGGTGCGGATTACAAGCTGTCACGCTCCGCGACCGTTGGCGTATCTGCCGAACGTGGTGACGCGCGCACGGCGGCAAGTGCGGCGACGGAGGCCGATTCCAAAGCGTCCGCTTACGTCACGCTTCAGGCCGCACCGATGTTGAGCCTGGATGCGCGCAGTCAATGGCAGGCGGGCAACGCCGAATTCGCCGCGGCATCCGGCGTGATGGAGAAAAGCTCGGTGACGCTGTCGCCGAAGATCAATCATTCCTTCTCACTCGAAAACGGCAAGACGATCGAGCCATACGTCAGCTACAAGCGCGAATTCGATGTCAGCACCAGCGGACGCGAAACAATCGATGCGCTTGCTGCCGAACGGTCGGCTGAAGCTGGCATCAAATACGTCAGTCCCGACGCATACACGTTGAGCGTGACGACCGGCGTCAATGGCGTCGGCGCGTCTGAATCCGAACGCAGCGTCAACAGCAAATTCCAGTTGAGCGTACCGATCAACTGACTTGCTCTGCATAGATGTGAGGAGAGCGCGCCGCGGTTTAGAGCGGCCCCTTGAACACGAAGAACGCGCCTGACGCGATCAAAAGAAAACCAATAGCGTGATTGATCGTCAGCGGCTCTTTGAGATACGCGACAGAGAAGACCGCGAATACGATCAGCGTAATGACCTCCTGCATCGTCTTGAGTTCGGCCGCCGAATAAACGGTGTGTCCGATGCGATTTGCAGGCACCGCTAAACAATACTCAAAAAACGCGATTCCCCAGCTGACGACGATGACGAGCATCAGCGGACGGTCGGTGTATTTCAAATGGCCGTACCACGCGAACGTCATGAATACGTTCGACATCGCCAGCAGCGCGATCGGAAGAAGGTTTTGCGATAGCATGAAGATCTCGGCTTATTGCGGAAACGGTGGAGAGGGTCGGCGTTGGCCAGCCCGGCGTTAACGTATCGACGATCAAGATACGACGCGCAATTGGAACTGATGGCGGAGCGCGGCGTTCATAGAACAGTCATATCCCTGAAAGGCGCCGAGAGGTTCCAATGGCCGAAAGTATCAAAGACTCAATTCCGAAAGTCCTGAAAACGCTTTGGGACCTTGAAAACGAGCTTCGCGGTGCTGCTCAAAACGGAGTGTTTATGCGCGGCGAGGAAGCGAGCAAGCATCTGTCCGAAGCTCGCCGGCACCTCGACGAATTGCTCGGAATGGCACGGTCGCCGGACGAGTCGGCGTCACAGTCTGTCCCCCCTGTCCCTACCGCTCGAAACGCCGAGTCAGGCGCGAGCTCAAACAACCAAATGAAGGAGTAACGACATGGCACGCGATTTAATTCTCTGGTTTGCCGGTGTTCCGCTGGTCGTCATCATCGGCTTGCACCTCTTCGGCTTCCTTCACTGAATTTGACGCTTTTTTACCTATCTACGTCCCGCGCTGAATCCATCCTAGACTTCAAACTAAACCCGAGGCTCATCGCTTCGGGTTTTTTTGCGTCTCCAATACGCCCCGCGTAACGGCGGGAACAGCGCGAACCTTTGAAGTCCGGCATCTCATTCAGCAAAGGCCAAGATGGCTTGGCCGCTGGATAGTATGGAGATCGCCGATGCAAGCTTCGCCTCGCACCGTTTTGGCCGCTGCAGTCACGTTAACCGCCCTCACGGCTTTGACCGGAAATGCCTCTGCCGTAAATCTGCGCGTTCAGGTGGCGTGCGCCGCCGACTATTACGCTCACTGCAGCGCCCACAGCCCAGACAGCCCGCAAGTTCGGTCTTGCATGAGAGCGGTCGGCTCTGGGCTGTCAAAAACCTGCGTCAACGCACTTGTCGCGGCCGGAGAGGTTTCCGCCGCAGAAGTTGCGCACCGCCGCGGCGTCGCGAAGACGGCAGCCCGGTAACCCGCGTGTTTACAGGCTTATCCGAACATCGGCGCGGTGCCCGGCGGCTAGCATTTGCGCGGCTGCTGTTCCCGTGTTTTCGGCGCGGCGACGGATAATCCGACCATGGTGCAACCAACGTCTGGGCACGGCGTTGCACAAGGGCAATTGCAACCATGGAGTCAAATGACATGACAGCCCAATCATCGTCTTCAAGCTACGGTTCTGGCTCGATTGAAGACATCAAAGGCAAAGCGAAACAGTCGTTCGATGCGGCCGCCGACCGCGTGCAGGAAGCTGCAAGCGAAGCGCGCGATCAGGTCGAAGATTTCGCCGGTAACATCAAAGGCCAGATTGATCGCTCGGTCAGAGATCAGCCTCTCACAACGCTTCTGACGGCCGCTGCAATCGGTTTCGTCGTCGGAGCAATCTGGAAGTCGTAACTCGGTTCGCCTCGCGAGTTCGCTCGCGTTCAAGATCTCATTCGGTCTCGCGCCCCCGCAAAGAGGAATGATCTGTGAAGTCTGTTTTAGGCAGAGCGAAACGAT
Organism: Hyphomicrobium methylovorum; assembly: GCF_013626205.1. Taxonomy (NCBI): domain Bacteria; kingdom Pseudomonadati; phylum Pseudomonadota; class Alphaproteobacteria; order Hyphomicrobiales; family Hyphomicrobiaceae; genus Hyphomicrobium; species Hyphomicrobium methylovorum. The sequence goes on along the minus strand of NZ_QHJE01000001.1, from coordinate 3,402,283 downwards.
CCGTCGACAATACCTTTAACGCCTATTTGGGGCGCGCTGCTTTCGCAGCGTGCCTCATTGGCGCAATTGTACTTGCCATGCGCGGCGTGTGGCTGCTCGCATTAGATCACTATGGAACGCTTGGAGCCTGCTTCGCCGTCGCAATCGTGCTGGCGCTCGTCGGGCTTGTCGTCCGCTCCATCGTTATCTCGAATGAGAAGGCGGCGAAGGAAGAGGCCGCGGCACGTGCACGTATCGAAGCCGCCGAGAAGGAAAAGGCATCGCAGAGCGGTCTACCATTCGACATGTCACAAGTGATGAGCGCATTGCCTATCGTGATGCCGCTTCTACGCTCGTCGAAAGGTGCTGCTTCGCTGATTGCGATTGCCACGGCCGTCGGTGGTCACGCTTTCGCAAATGCAAAGTCTCCTGAACAAAACACCGGCAACGCCGATCCAACGCCCCGGCCGCAACCGGATCGCACGCCTCACGCTTGAGGTTCGGCGTCTGAAGCAGGCGGCGGCACTTTCGATTTTGACTGCGCACGACCGGCAGCGGCGGCTCTCCTGAGTTCGCCGCTGTACAGATCGACAGACGCCGCACCGACTTCGTTGACGAAAGCGCGTGAGAGCCGTCCGGTGATCGATCCCTTCAACCACTGCAGCAGCGAGCCTGAAAGCCGCTCGCGCATTTCGTACGTAAGGGCCGTTGCGGGATTGACGACGCGCAGAACACGCCAGATCGACCAGGCACGCCCCGCGAAGTCGTAAATCCCGCGCCAACGATAAATCTGCGCGAATTGCGCAACCGTCAGACGGCCTCCAAACGGAATAATGCCTTCGAAGACAGGGCGAAGCCGCCCGCTTACTTGTTCCACCAGTGTCAACGCTTCCGGCACCGTAAAGCGCAGCATCGGATCATCGCGGTCTGGATGATAGACCTTCGCGACTGTTTCGACCGTGTTCAGACCGGTTTGCAGAAGTCCGTCCCACGAGTCGATCGTTTCGGTCGCGGCTTTGTTCGCGAGTTGCTCGACGGCAGCTTCCGCTCGCGCCCGTAGAGGGTCCACGCCGTCACTCATTTTGAGGTCGCCCGCAGGGCCGCTGAGCGTTTCACCGACGGTCGGTCGTTCCGGGACGCCGCTGAGCGTCGTGCGCTCGAAGATGTACGCGATCAGCGTGCACGCGAGCGTCGCGCCAGCCCAGTAGATGAGATAGCCGTTCTGCCATAGCCACAGACTGCCCAGCGGGATGAGCGCCAGCGTCGGGAACAGCAACCCGAGAAAGATGATGAAAGAGCGCAAGGGGGTGAGGGTGTCGCGCATCGAGGGCCCTCGTTGATGAGACCTATAAAACGCTCCTCGGTCGAGAACTGTTCCCCCGCGCTAACGCACGCCGGATGGCCACAGAAACCGCCCGCCGATCAGCTCCAGCGCCGGTTCGACCACATCCACTGTTCCGGCGTTTCCCGCACCCAGGCTTCGAACTGCCGCGTCATTTCGGCGGTGGCCCATTTCACGTCTTCACCGTGATTGGCCGTGCGCGGAATGCGAAGCTCCTTGAGCTCGATTTCGAAACGGCTGTCCTTCCCGACGCGCAGGCAGCGTGACATCCAGATCCGTGCGCCCGTTCTGCGCGCAATCATCGCCGGTATCGCGACGGTGCGCGCAGGCTTGCCGAAAAAGGGAACCGGCAATCCTGTCCGGTCATAGAGATCGCAAACGAGCCCGAGGCGGCCGCCGCGACGCACGAAATCCATGATGAGGCGCGCCGTCTTCTGGCTTTCGTCGTGTTCGCCTTCGACCTTGCCACGCCCAAAGAGCCCGCCAGGATAAAGGTCCCGGCGCTGGTAGCGGATGTAGCGGTCGACGTACGGGTTGTTCACGCTGCGATAGACACATGCCGGATCGGCGCCAGCAATCGTCAGCGGCCAGATTGCCAGCTCCCAATTGCCGACATGGAGCGACGCGCCAACGATCGGCCCAAGCTTGCTCGAATAACGGCTGAACACATGTGGATCGCGGATCGTCATGCGCGAGGGATCGGCGATGATCTGATCGATGCGCATCGTCTCGGCCATCACCCGGCCAAGGTTCTCCCAGTGAGCGAGCGCAATCGCGAGACGCTCTTCCTCGGTTTTTTCCGGAAAGGCGATGCGGAGATTATCGAGTGCCCGGTTGTGCCGCTTCGGATTGATGATCGGCGCAAGACGTCGCCACGACCAGGCCGAGAACCGCGTCGCCCAATCGAGGGGCACGGCGCGGATCCCGCCCGCGATGACGCGAAGCAGCGCGTATTCCAGTCGGAACTGCAGATCGCGCAGCGGCGATACGACGGCAGTGCTCAGTCGAAGTCTCCCAGCGAGCATTGGCACGGGCAACCGCGGGGAGGATCAAATCCCGCCCGATACGCATCCCCAGCGCACCCGAAAAGCTAGCGTTCAATCGTTGCGAGGGTCATGCCCGTGACGGAGAGGGCGCGTCAAGGCCGGGCGCGGCTTTTCCCACTCCGGCGGCAATTGGCGCCGTGAGCATAAGGGGCGCGAGAGAGGGCGAAACGCCTTCACGCATCGCCTGCTGGCGAAGGGTGCGGCTGGCGGCGAGCGCGGCCAATCCGGCGCCGCGCGCAAGATTGACGCCGGGAAATGACGTCAGCAGCGAGCGATTCAGGAGATTGACCGCGAACACACGCGACGCGACGTCCGCCCGCCGCGAGCGATCGTAGCGATCGACCGTCTCTGGGGCGCCGATGGCCGATCCGCCGCTCCGTGCCGCCGCCGCGATCTCCGCAAGGGCCGCTGCGTCACGAAACCCAAGATTGAGGCCCTGCGCCCCGATGGGTGGCACGACGTGCCCGGCTTCACCGATGAGCACGACGCACCCCTTGCCGAAACGCATCGCCGTTTGGCCGGATAGCGGATAGGAGCGGCGCGGAGCAAGCGCGCTTATAGGGCCAAGCAGCGGCGCGATATGCGTATTGAGAGCACGTATGAATCCATCGTCGTCGAGCCTCAGCAGTCGTTCGGCTTCCCGTGGCGTCTCAACCCAAACGAGGCTCGACGTATTGCCAGGGCCGGGAACGACGGTGAGCGGACCAGAAGGTCGATGCAACTCAGTCGAGACGCCGTTATGTGGACGCGGATGCGCGAACGACGTGACGACTGCGATCTGCGGATATGACCAGTCCGTGACAGGAATTCCGGCATAGCGACGGATGAACGAGTTGCGTCCGTCCGCCGCCGCGACGAGTGAAGCCGTGACCGTCTCGCCATCGGCCGTCGTCAGGAAGGCGCCGCTGTCGGTCGACTCGAATGATGTAACCGCGCGGGTCGTGATGCGGGCGAGGCGTGTTTCGGCCGCGGCTTCGAGCGCGCGCGTAAGATCCGAGTTGGCGACGTTGTAGCCGAACGCGGGAAGGTCGATCTCGCTCGCGTCGAAAAGAACCTCCGGTGCGCGAAAAATGTGGTCCGTCGCGTCAACGAGCCGAATGCCCGTCAGAGGTGCCGCGACAGGTTCGATCGTCTCCCAGAGGCCGAGACGCTTGATGACGTTGATCGAGCCGTTGAGGAGCGCCGCGACGCGTCCGTCGGCCGCGTCCGCCCGCGGACCGATGACAGCAGTCTTCAATCCGGACGCCGCGCAAGCGAGCCCCGCCACCAGCCCCGCAGGCCCTGCTCCAACAACGGCGATGTCGAATTGATGTGCGTCTTTCACGGTCGGCCTACTGAAATCCTCTGTGGCTGTAGAAGCACATAATCATTGGGAAAAGCCAGTGCTGCAGCGAAGCAAGGCAAACGCTGTCACACTGTCACGAACCTGTAAAACACGCGTGGTTAGCAGTCCGTGGAGCCGCTGGGGGAAAGTAAACCTTTCGGAGCGGTGGACCTGGGACGCCCGACAACGAGCGCTTCAGGGGTTGGGGTGGCTAGTCAAATTAAAGGGGCACCGATGACATCGGTATTCAAAGTGGCGCGCGTCCAATGGGCGTGTCTTGCAGCGTTCGGTCTTGCCGCAGGGGTTTCCCCGGCAAGCGCAGCTGATCTCGGGGGCAACTGCTGCGCAGATCTCGAGGAACGCATCGCGGAACTCGAAGCGACGACAGCGCGCAAAGGCAATCGCAAGGTGTCGCTGACCGTATCGGGCTGGGTCAACGAAGCTGTGTTCCTGTGGGACGACGGCACGGAGCGCAACGCTTACATCGGCACGAACTCGCTTGAGCAGACGCGCTTCAAGTTTGCCGGCGATGCAAAGATCAACGGCGATCTCTCCGCCGGTTACACGTTGGAAATCGGCCTTCAGGGCAACGCATCCAACAAGTGGGATCAGAATTCCGCCAGCTCTTCGTCCAGCAACACGCTGAGCGTTCGTAAGAGCAACTGGTGGCTGAAGAGCAAGTCCTTCGGTAAGGTAACGGTCGGCCTCGAAGGCACCGCCACCTACCATCTGCTGGACGACGCAGCCACGGGCAACACCCGTAACTACTCTGACGCTGAAGCAGCCGCTGTGGCGCAGGGTGCATTCTTCCTGCGGAGCAACGGCGCGTTCTTCGGCAACGGCTCGAACCTTCGCTGGAGCGACGTTCTGCGCGGCGTCAACAACGGCACGCCCGGCCAGAACGGCCGCCGCAACATCGTTCGTTACGACTCGCCTGAGATCGCCGGCTTCACCGGTACGGCCTCGTGGGGCGAAGACGACATGTGGGGCCTCGCACTGACCTACAAAAAGAGCTGGGGCGATTTCGACGTCATCGGTAAGGTCGGCTACGAGCACAACTCAGACGAAAATTCCTCAAGCTGCTCGAAGATCAGCGGCCAGGATTGCGAATGGTGGGGTGCAGCCGGTTCGGTCATGCACGTTCCGACGGGCCTCTTCGTTTACGGTGGCTACGGCGAGAACAGCGACGATGCTGAAGCCGCATTCAATCCGACCGCCCAGTCCAAGGACAAAATGTGGTTCATCCAGGCCGGTATCCAGCAGAAGTGGACCCCGCTCGGCAAGACCACAGTGTTCGGCGACTATCGTAACGACAATGCAGGTTCGAACCTCGACAAGTCGTTCACTGTCGATGGCGCCTCTGGTTACGTCCACAACAGCGACCTGAAGTTCATCGGCGCCGGCGTCATCCAGACGATCGATGCCGCTGCGATGGATCTTTATGTGATCTATCGGCACGCTGAAGGCGATGTCACCAACTCGGCCAACGCGACCGTCGAGCTCGACGATTTCGATATGGTCATGACGGGTGCCCGCATCCAATTCTGATTGCAAACCCTCCCGTCTGCATCAGTCTTAGGGGCCACCTTCGGGTGGTCCCTTTTTTGTGTCGAAGGGCTTAAAATTCGGGGTGCGCGACCTATCTCTCTTTTTGTGTTATTATGGCAACATGGCGGGGTTGCAACAGCCACGGCCAGAAACGGGGTTTATGGCCATACGCCTAGGAAAAGGACATTGAACTTCCACACTCTCCCGCGCATCACTAGCCCATGTGCGTGCTTTCAAGGCGCTGCGGGGTTTATGTGAAACGGTTTTGTTTGGTGATGGGTGCGCTGGCGTTACTCGCTGCAGCCGCGGCCACCGCAGCCACGGCGCTTGAGGAACAGCGCGGCCCCGCGCCGGTTATCGGGCCGGACGGCACGAAAGCGCAGGTCCAGGATCAGTCGGCCCCGGCAAAGAGCGAAGGTACGGAAATCCGCATCCCGGGCTTAGGCAAGCTCGGCACGCTCCCGAAGATGGATTTCGGCTTGGAGCTTCTCTACGGCGCGGCTGACGGCGGCCGTCCCGCGAACGAGAACGAATCCCCCGCAACGGACGATCAGCGCGATCTGATGATCCATGGCACGGTGAAGCACCGCTTCTGAACGTAGTCTCGGCTTTCGGAAATCTCGCTGCGCTTGCAGGCGATGCGTCAGCTCGCCTTTGATCCGGAAGTCTTTTCCCGCTTCGGTGCGCGCCAAAAACATTCGCCGGTTTACTCGCTCTTAAACGGTCCCCAGCATAGTCGAGCGCGTTACGGAATTCTCCAAGTGGAGACCGATGCGCGTGCTGCGTTTCAATACGTTTGAGGGGCGAAATAGGCCGAGATCCTTTATGGGACAGGCGCTTGTGTTGCTTGCCTGCCTTACGGCAACGGCCTATTTCGTCTATCACGCTCGCCATGGGCGCCACGGGCTTGATGTCCGCGCCCAGCTCATCGAGCGGATGGCTCTCCTGGATTTCGAGATCAAGGGACTGGAGACGGTGCGCTCCAAGCTTCGCCGCGACGTGGCATTGCTGTCGCCCGAAATCCCGAATGCCGACCTCGTCGAGGAGATCGCACGCGATGTTCTCGGCTACGTTCGGCCCAACGAAAAAATCCTGACATCACGCTAATTCTCGAACATTCGAGCGTATTTCTGCGGATGTGCGGCGGGCTCTTTGCGTTTGGCAAGTTGAGCGCTTCTTAATGGTATGAGCAAGCCTAAGGGCAATTCACTTGTCCCGTCCGGATCGAGCGGCTAAAGGCTGTCTTAAAAACTTACGTTTGCGTACGGAGACGGCAATGAGCGATGCACCGGAATCAGAAGAGCTGTTGGAGCTCGAGATCCCGGACGGTGTTCCCGAAGCGGATCAGGCCGTGGAACTCATTCGCGCCTGGATTGCTGACGGCACGTTGATGGTAACGCTCAACGGCGAAGCTTTGGGCGATCGGATGCAGGACTGGGGCAGGCTCCTCGCGCAGATTGCCCATCACGTCGCGCGTTCTTCGGCGTTGAACGGTAATGCGAACGAGTTCCAAGCGCTGACCGAACTCCGCAAAGGCTTTGATGCTCTCGTGCCGGTAAACGAGCCGACGCTCACCGGAAAAACGCGCCGACGCGTGATGCACTGACGCGTCACCTCTTTCAGCTAAAGCGATCTCCTCGCGTCGCGGATGTTTCGCGACGCTTTCCTGTGGCCGATTCGCATCAATTGGCCCCTGTCCACTATTTCCGGGAAGTTTGCCGCCGATCATCGGGGATGATCGCGGCCGCTCACTTGTAGGCGCTGCTCTCCGCCCGCTAAGGACGGTTGAAGTGCGCGTATTTGTTGCGGATGGCAACGTTCCGGGGGTTGGGATGAAACAAGGCGCGGCTAGGAAATTAGCATTCGTCGTCGTGGCAGCGGGGCTCGCTACGGGATGCGCGGACGGAAACGGCGGGCTTTCGACGCAAGCGCTTGCCCCAGACAAGACGGTTGATCCAGTCTGTGTTTCGCTGGCGAGCCAGATCGCGTCGCTGCGGGACGACGGAACGATCGAGCGCCTGGAAAAGGCTGCCGACGGCAAGTCGAGCAACGTCCAGGTCAAGCGCGCATCGCTTCAGAGGCAGGCTGATCTGAACAAGGCCAACGCCGATTATCAGGCGCGTTGCGGCAAGGCGGTTCCGGCGGCCCAGCAGTCCGCATCGGCTGCACCGTCTGCAACGACTGCGGTAGCTCCGGCGAAAACCGCGTCCGCAACACCCGCCGCGACGCCGTCGTCGACGCCGGTTGCAGCAGTACCGGGACAGGCTCAGGATTAAGGCAGCTGGCGCGCGGCAAGCGGCGGTCATCTATGCGAAATCCGCAAGCCGTGTGCGCCTTCGACAACATCCAGCAGCCGATTGGCGTAGGATCGCCACATGAGCGCCATTGAGGCTTGCGAAGCCACTAGGGCTATGGTCTTTGCAGTGCAGCGAGTTTTATTCGTCGTTCGCTGTCGTCTCTAAGCCAGTAGGATCGAGGAATGCGGGGTTTTCTCACGGTCGTATTTGTGACCGTCACGTCTGTGATTTTGCAGGGTTGCGGTGGCGCGTCTGGTGGCGGCTATTCGGATCCGGGACCGCGTTCGCTTCCGAGCGGTCAATCGTGCCAATCCATTCGTGGCGAACTCAATCGACTCGATTCGCGCGGCGTGCCCGCACAAGTCGAACGTGCGAGTTCGGGTGGATCGCTGAATGCGTCGCAGCGTTCGGATGTCGACCGGTATAACGAACTTCTCAATCAGTATCTCGGTGCCCGCTGCCACGTCTGATGGCGCTGGCACTTGACTGCCGGATCGTTTCTGCGTGTGCTGAGCATACGCTGGACTTCTTCGGAGACCCCACATGGACGACCAAGCCCGCGATCTCCTCATTTTCGCAATCATCGGCATCGTCGCCGGATTTCTTGCGTCTTTCGTCGTCGGAGGCAGCGGGATCGTCCGCTATCTGATTACGGGAATCATCGGCGCGTTTGTCGGCGGCTACCTGTTCAAGGCGATGGGCATCAATCTCGGCATCGGTAACGAACTTCTCTCGCAGATCGTCACTGCCGCCATCGGCGCGATCATCGTCGTGCTGCTCGCGCGTCTCATCGCGTGACGCAACATCTCAAGGCGCGCAGGATGACTTGGCAAAAAGGCACGCGCAGCTAGTACTCTGAAGCCATGCCATCCTTCGCAACCAAGCACCACGTACCGTTCTCGGCCGCACAGATGTTCGCGCTCGTCGCAGACATCGAGCGCTATCCGGAATTCCTTCCGCTATGTACGGGATTGACCGTTCTCACGCGCCTTCCGGCAGGCGAGGGCGAAGAGATGACCGCGCGTATGGAGGCCGGTTACAAGGCGATCAAGGAAAGCTTCACGACGCGCGTCGTGACGTTCCCGGCTGAGAAGCGGATCGAGGTTGCGTACCTCGACGGGCCCTTCAAGCACCTTGAAAATCGCTGGTCCTTCATCGATGACGCAACCGGCTCGACGATCGATTTCTTCATCGATTACGAATTCCGTTCCCGTCTTCTCGGCGTACTCGTCGGCCAGATGTTCGACCAGGCGTTCCGACGTTTCGTAGTGGCCTTCGAAGAACGCGCAGGCGCGGTCTACGGCCACCCGGGTCAGCCGGAAATCAAGCACGCCGAAACCTGACGCGCCCAGCGCCAAAAACTATCTCACAGCCTTCGTAGCGTTGCGTGCGAAGGCCGCGCCTTTCAGGCTATCGAAGCCCGTTACATTGTGCAGCTTCGCGCCCTCGAGATTGGCATCGGTCACGTTGGCGTTCGTCAGGTCAGCGCCGCTTAAATTCGCGCCCGAGAGATCCGCACCAGTCAGATCAGCTCCCGAGAGATCGGCGTCGACCAAAATGACGTCGCGCAGAACCGCGCCCTTGAGGTTTGTAAAGCTCAGGTTCGCACGCGTCATGTCGGCCCGAGTGAGGGTCGCCCCGGCAAGATTCGCGCTGGTGAAATCCGTCCGCCAGATGTGCTCGATGAAACCCGTTTTGCTCGTCGGCGCACAGACGGAATCCGTAAGGTCGGCGCCCGTGAAATCAGCGCCGGTGAAGGTCCCAAAAAATTTAACGCTGCGCAGTGACGATCCTTTGAGGCTTGGAGCTTCGCTGGCGAGCATAACCAGCCCCTGCGAGGTCGAAGGCCGCATGAGCGAAGCATTGTCGAGCCGCGCGCCATCAAGCCGAGTGCCGATAAGCGTTACGCGATCGAGGTTCGTCCCCTCGAGATTGGTTCCAGAAAGGTTGGCACCCGAAAGATCCGCGCCGAAAAAATTCGCTGACCGGAGATCGGCGCCTTTGAAATCCAGATTGGCGAGATCGAGACGCGAAAGGTTCTGTCCGCGCAATGTGGGATGGGTTCCGGGCGCCGCGTTGAACAACAGCTTGGCAATGTCGCGCGCCGTTGCATCCGCCGCGATCGCGCGGGAGCCAGGCGTCGGCGCAAATAAGAATGCCGCAATGGCCAGACCGAATAGGCATTTCGAAACGCCAAACGTCATACCGCCTCCTCGAGCATACGCAACGCCTCTAGAACGCTGGAGAGGCGAATTTGGTCACGCCCGACTTCGCCGAAGGTGAATCGTTCAACGCGCACAGCGCCGCCCTTTGTGGCTGTGGCGATGTAGACGAGGCCGACGGGCTTGTCCGCCGATCCGCCGCCGGGCCCCGCAATGCCGGTAATTGCGACCGAGAGATCGCTCATCCCCGTGCGAAGCGCCCCGGTTGTCATCGCTTCCGCAACTTCGGCGCTGACCGCGCCTTGGCGCTCAATCAACGCCGCGTCGACACCGATCATCCCCGTCTTCGCGTCGTTGGAATACGTAACGAAGCCGCGCTCGAACACCTCTGACGAACCGGCCACAGCGGTGAGTGCCCCGGCGACGAGTCCTCCAGTGCAGCTTTCGGCTGTCGATACAGTCAGCCGACGTGCGCGGAGGTGGGCGATGAGGCGTTCCGCGCGATCCTGGATCTGTGGGGGAAACACGCCGCGCGCCTCTGGCTAGGTCCAAAACGATTTCGGAGAGTGCTTCGATTGAAGCACTCTCCGAAAACTAGCTAGAGAGAGGCGAATGTGCAAACGGCCTTGCTGATCAGGCCGCTGCCAGAACTTCGGCGTGCGACAGCAGTCCATCGAGGACGGAGCGGCTATCGGAACCCATGGCTCCGACAGCCCGCTTCTGGGCACCTTGCCAGATCGGATAGGCATCCTTCAGAACGACCTGACCTTTGGGCGTAAGGTGAAGACCGCGACCGCGACGTCCCGCGGGAGGATCCATAATGATATGGCCGAGTGCCAAGAGGCGCTTCAGGTTGCGAGAGAGTGTAGACTTCTCGATATCGAGTTCGTGACCGATCTCGACTGCAGTAATTCCGTCACGCGAGGCAAGCTGCGCGAGCAAGGTGTACTGGCTCGCGGTGATGCCGAGTGGGCGCAAGGCATCGTCGTATACGCGCGTGACGATACGTGAAAGTTGACGCACACGGGTGGCTAAACACATCTCAGACGTCATCTCGGCGATCGTACTAATCGCTGCATCGGCGGGTTGGCGGTCGAGAGTGTGGGGCATGATGTTCATATCGGCTCCCGTGAGCGCTATCTTCCGGGTCGTGGCAATACAACCACTTACCCATTGATGCCGCGATTCTCTCAAGCCGGTCAACGACCGTGCGTGACAAACATGCCTTCCGGCGCGTCGAAAAACGATGCGCGGATGCAACTCAGTCCCGCGCCGCCCTGTGCTCTTCGCGGGCCGCCTCGTAGACCTCGTGGGCCGCTCCGGCGTTGAGCGCGGCGATACCCAGGCCCGCGATAATGTCGGGCCAGCGCGAAGCGAGGAGGGCGGTCAAAAGCCCGGCAATAACAATCGCGATGTTGGCAATCACGTCATTGCGTGCCGAGAGGAAAGCCGCCCGCGTCAAGCTGCCGCCCACGGTCCGGAAAGGAGCCAGCATGCGCGCGCAGATGAAGTTTACGGCCATGGCGCCCATGCCCGTCAATGTCAGCGGTACGGGATCGGGTACGGCGCCGGTCGTAAAGTTCTGCCAAGCCGTCCAGAGCGTTGCCAGCGCCGGAAGCAGAATGATGGCGGCGAGCAGCATGCCGAGTTTCGCCCGCCGCGCCGCCGTGAAGCCGAGCCCCGCAAGGATCAGCAGATTGACCGCGCCGTCCTCGAGGAAATCCACGCTGTCGGCAAAGAGCGCAACCGAGCCGATCGCCAGCGCAACCGCGAACTCGATACCGAAGTAGCTAAGGTTGAGCACCGCGACGTTGCGCACAGTGTAGCGCAGCGCGCGGTTGCCTTTGACGTCATCGATTTCGATGTCGTCATCGTCGCTCATCGGCGTTGAACCGGCAGATGCAGGGTTGCGCTCGCCATTGCCGCAATACCTTCGCGTCGCCCAACGAAGCCCATGCCTTCCATCGTCGTCGCCTTGATACCGATCCGGTCAGAGGAAAGGCCGAGCACCTCTCCAATTAACGCCTGTATTTGCGGCCGATGTGGGCCGATGCGTGGTGCTTCCGCCAGAACTGTTATGTCGACATTGCCGATGCGCCCGCCAAGGGCACGAACGCGCCGGGCCGCATCTTTGAGAAAAAGCCGTGACGCAGCGCCTTTCCATTTGGGATCGGAAGGCGGGAAATGCTGGCCGATATCGCCGTCGCCGATTGCGCCGAGGAGCGCATCCGTCAGCGCGTGCAGCACGACGTCGGCATCGGAATGGCCTTCCAGCTTATGCGTATGGGGGATTTTGATGCCGCCAAGCCAGACATGGTCGCCGTCGGTAAAGCAATGCACGTCGAAGCCGGAGCCGGTCCGTGTTTCGAACATGACGGTTGCCGCGCTCGTCAGTTTCTGATCTGCGGCGATGATGTCGGCCGCCGTCGTCAGCTTGATGTTCTCGACGTTGCCATCAACCAGCGTCACTGGAATTCCGGCCCATTCTGCAAGAGCCGCGTCATCGGTGAAGTCATCGCGATCTGCATTAGCGGCACGACGATGCGCTTCCAAAATCGCGTCGAAGCGGAAGGCTTGCGGAGTTTGCGCACACCAAAGTCCGCGCCGGTCGATCGTCTCTGCGATCGTACCGTTACCGCCCGCGCGCTTGAGCGTATCGGCCAAGGGGAGGGCCGCAATCGCTGCCGGTTCCGATTGAAGAACCGCGATAACGCGTGCGATCGTCTCCTGCGAAACGAACGGACGCGCAGCGTCGTGAATGAGCACGGCGTCAGGCTTTAGCGCGCTCAGCGCTTCGAGCCCGAGCCTGACGGAGACTTGCCGCGTCGCGCCCCCCGTGACGGGCGGCCAGACGGTTGCGGCCGAGGGCGGAACGCTTTCGCGATAGAATTCCATGTCATCGGCATGAATGACGACCTGAACATCGCTAATACCCGGCGCCGCCGCGAAGGCGCCAAGCGTATGCCAAAGGACCGGCGCACCTCCGATCACGGCATATTGCTTGGGGGCGGACGCGGCCGAAACGGCACGCGTGCCCCGTCCGGCGGCGACGATCAAAGCGGCGATGCGCAAGGCGAACTCCATATCCTGAATTAAATCCAGCCGAGCGATAGCCCGGATGGGCGCGGCGGGGCAATTCCGCGCGGAAAGAGCCCTTGCGCAATTTGCCCATCTCAGAATAGCTTGCCCAATCTCGCGGCAGTTGTTACTCGTGTCTAATTATTAGGCAAACAAGGAATACCCTTGCCCCCGTTCGAAATGAAATCCGACGCGACAGCCGGACCGACGGTGGCGCTCGCCCCGATGTCCGGCGTGAGTGACCTGCCGTTCCGTCGCCTCGCCCACAGCCTCGGCGCGACATACGTCGTCTCGGAGATGATCGCCAGCGAGGAACTCGTGCGCGCGCGTGCGGACGTCGTCCGCCGCGCGGAGGGGCGCGACCTCACCCCGTTCGTCATCCAGATCGCCGGCCGCGAACCACACTGGATGGCAGAAGGCGCGCGCATCGCCGAAGATAAAGGCGCGCAGACAATCGACATCAACATGGGCTGCCCGGCCAAGGAGGTAACGGGCAAGCTTTCGGGCTCGGCGCTGATGCGCAATCTCGATCACGCGCAGGAATTGATCCGAGCGGTCGTCGGCGCCGTTCGCGTATCGGTGACCCTGAAGATGCGCCTCGGTTGGGATCACGCCACAGCAAACGCAGCCGAACTCGCGCGCCGGGCTGAAGCCGAAGGCGTTCGTCTCATCGCCGTGCATGGGCGCACGCGCTGTCAGTTCTTCACGGGCACGGCCGACTGGAAGGCGGTGCGCTCCGTCGTCGAGGCAACGAGTCTGCCCGTGCTCGTCAACGGCGACATCCTCACGCCGGAAGACGCGAAGGCCGCGCTCGAAGCCTCAGGCGCGCACGGCGTCATGATCGGACGCGGCGCATATGGTGCGCCGTGGCTACCGGGACGCATCGCATCGTACTTGGCGTCTGGCCGCGATCCCGGTGCGCCGATCCTCTCTCAGCAGCGCGATATCGCGCTTTCGCATGTGGACGCCATGCTCGCGCACTACGGTCGCGATCTCGGCCTCAAAAACGCGCGCAAGCACATCGGCTGGTATCTGCTGTCGAGTGGTGCATCCGTTGTCGAGGCCAAGCCGTGGCGCGCGAAACTCTGCACCGAAACCGATCCCGAGCGCGTCTTTGCCGGGTTGAAACAGTTTTACGCGGAGCGGGAGCCGTTAGCCGCATGAGTAACAAAGTGTCGTCAGTGCGTATGCCGTCGTTCGCCGCCAACCTGGTGCCAGGCTTCATCGATGGCGAGAGCCTGCTCAACGCCCTGCCGCACGCGATCCTTGTCATAGGCAGCGATCGCGGAATCGTATTCGCCAATCAGGCGGCGGAACAGTTTTTCTCGATGAGCGCGCCGACGCTTGGCCGCAGCCGGATCGCGGATATCGTTGCATTCGGTTCGCCGCTATTGCCGCTGATCGAACAGGTTGAAACAACGGGCGCGACAGTCAGCGAGTACGCCATCGAGGTCGCATCTCCGCGTATCGGTACGCCGAAACTCGTCGACATCTTCGCTGGTCCGCTACCCGAGGACCCGAGCTTTGTTTTCCTGATGCTGCAGCATCGATCGGTCGCGCAGATGATCGAACGGCAGTTGACGCATCGCGCCGCCGCCCGCTCCGTCTCGGGCATGGCCGACATGCTGGCGCACGAAATCAAAAATCCGTTGTCCGGAATCCGTGGCGCCGCGCAGCTTCTTGAGCCCGGCCTATCCGACGAAGACCGGTCGCTGACACAACTCATCTGCGCTGAGACGGATCGCATTCGCGACCTCGTCGATCGGATGGAAGTGTTCGGCGATGAGCGGCCACTGACGAAGGACGCCGTCAACATTCATGACGTGCTGAGCCACGTGCGCAAGATTGCCCAACACGGTTTCGGCAGCCGCATCGAATTCATCGAGAACTACGACCCTTCGCTGCCGCACGTGCTCGGCAATCGCGATAAGCTCGTGCAGTTGTTCCTCAATCTTCTGAAGAACGCCGCGGAGTCCATCGGTGCGCGCTCGGGCAATGGCCGCATCGTTTTGCAAACGGCTTTCCGTCCGGGCGTCCGCCTCTCGCTTCCGGGCACCGGCACGCGCGTCAGCCTGCCGTTGATGATCCAGATCGAAGACAACGGCGCCGGAATTCCAGATCACCTGAAGCAACACCTGTTCGATCCGTTCGTGACGACGAAACCGTCAGGCAACGGATTGGGCCTCGCCCTTGTGGCGAAGATCGTCGCCGATCATGGCGGCATCATCGAATGCGAAAGCGAAGATAAGCGCACCGCCTTCCGCGTTTTGCTGCCGATGCAGCAGACACGCGGCGAACCTTCAACCAGCGAGTAGTCAATCATGGTCAAAGGAACCGTCCTCATCGCCGACGACGACACAGCGATCCGAACGGTGCTCAATCAAGCGTTAGCCCGCGCAGGATTTTCGCCGCGTGCCACGGGCAACGCGGCAACGCTCTGGCGCTGGGTCAGTCAAGGCGAGGGCGATGTCGTCATCACGGACGTTGTCATGCCTGATGAGAACGCTTTCGATCTCATCCCGCGCATGAAGAAGATGCGTCCCGATCTGCCGATCATCGTCATGAGCGCGCAGAACACCTTGATGACGGCATTAACAGCGACCGAGAAGGGCGCGTTCGAATATCTTCCCAAACCGTTCGACCTGAATGAAGTCGTGGCCGTCGTCACGCGAGCATTGTCGGACCCCGGACGGCCGCGAACGTCCGCTGCAGCCGAACGCGAGACGGACGAGCTTCCGCTGATCGGCCGTTCGGCGCCGATGCAGGATATCTACCGCGTCCTGGCGCGCCTGACGCAGAGCGATCTGACGGTGATGATCAATGGCGAGTCGGGAACCGGCAAAGAACTCGTCGCCCGCGTGCTGCACGATTACGGCAAGCGCCGTCATGGACCGTTCGTTGCGATCAACATGGCAGCGATCCCGCGCGAATTGATCGAAAGCGAGCTCTTCGGCCACGAGAAGGGCGCCTTCACCGGCGCGCAGACACGTACCGCGGGCCGCTTTGAGCAAGCCGAGGGCGGTACGCTCTTTCTCGACGAAATCGGCGACATGCCGCTTGAGGCGCAGACGCGTTTGCTCCGCGTTTTGCAGCAGGGCGAATACACGTCCGTCGGCGGACGCACGCCGCTCAAGACGAACGTTCGCATCGTCGCCGCGACGCACCGCGATCTCAAGGCGCTCATCCAGCAGGGCATATTTCGCGAAGACCTCTACTACCGCCTCAACGTCGTGCCGATCCGCCTGCCGCCCCTGCGCGAGCGCTTGGAAGATATCGGCGATCTCGTGCGCCATTTCCTTCGCCAGGCCGGACGCGACGGGCTCGGTCAGAAATCCATCGAAAGCTCCGCCATCGAGCGACTGAAGGCGCATCCCTGGCCCGGCAATATCCGCGAGCTCGAAAACGTCGTGCGCCGTCTCGTGGCGCTGCATCCGCAAGACACGCTGACGACAGCGATCGTCGATCATGAGTTGACCGAAAGCCAGTCCGGCGCGCCAGCAGGGAGCGGTTCGGACGGCGGAGACCTCGGCGAAGCGGTTGAGCGCTATCTCGCGCGCTACTTCTCTTCGTTCGGAGATAGTCTTCCGCCGCCGGGCCTATATGAGCGCATCATGCGCGAAGTCGAAAAGCCGCTGATGAGCGCCGCGCTCGCCGCAACGCGCGGCAATCAGATCCGTGCCGCGGAGTTGCTCGGCTTAAATCGGAACACCCTGCGCACGCGCATCCGCGACCTTAATATCCGTGTCTTCCGCTCCGCGGACGTCTAGACCCGGACCGATAGCAGCGACGAAAAATCTGTCGGCACTTTGCCCAGAGCATTGAAAAAGCTCATGGAGCAGGCCACAGTAGTCGCGAAAATGTCACAGTTAGGATATTGGGTCTCTCTGAGCAAACGGGGGAGAGCCACAGTGCGTTATGCAACTTGCCTGCGGCGACTGGAAATCCTCCCGCAAAATTCTGAATCAACAAGCGAATTTAATACGTTGAATTGCCGGGACGAGTATTGATGGAAGCGCGCCACAGCGATGCAGCCGTGCCCGGACCGGCACCCGAACGTGCTCCCGCGGTCGCTGCGGCGGCGCGTGAGGAAGCGGCTGCCCACCTCAATCCGTCGGGCCCAGCATTCTGGTTTGGCCTTGGCGTCGTATTGCTGTCGATGCTGTCGGCGCTCGTCAGCTACCTGATCCTGACCGGGCTGACGGCCATCGCGCCGCGCAACGAATACGTCTGGACCGCGCTCGCCGTGAATGTCCTGCTGATCCTGACGATGCTCGGCATCATCGTCTGGCAGGCGGTTGGTTTGAGCCGCGCGTGGAAGAAACGCGTTCCCGGTGCTCGCCTTCATATTCGCATCGTCGCGCTTTTCAGTTTGATCGCCGCGCTGCCGGCTGTGCTTCTCGCCGTCGCCGCAACGACGACGTTTTCGCGTTCGCTCGACGGATGGTTCTCGGGCCGCACGCGCGCAATCGTCGAGAATTCCTACGACGTCGCCAAAGCCTACGTCGATGAGCACAATCAGATCATCCGCACCGACATCGTCAACATGGTGCGAGACATCAACGGCGAGTCCGCGACTCTGAACACCGACGCAGATGCCTTTCAGAAATTCCTCATCGGCCAGGCCGGGCTGCGCGATCTGACGTCCGCTTACATCATCGACGCCGAAGGTGTTCCGACCGTCCTCGCCCTGGACGATCCGAAGTTGCCCTATGTCGTGCCGCCACAAGCAGCGATCCAACAAGCGGAGTCGGGGCAGGTGGCACTGTCGTTGCCGTCGAGCGATTACCGCATGTCGGCCATTGCCAAAATCGACACGATGCCGGGCCGTTATCTCTATGTCGCGCGCGGCGTCAGTCCGAAGGTGATCAGCCACCTCCTGAGCACCGAGCAGAACGTCTACGAGTATTCGCGGCTGCGGCAGGCGAAGGGCGGGCTCAAGGTCGCGCACGGCCTGATCTACTTTATGATTTCGATGACGTCGCTGCTCGCGGCGATCTGGGTCGGCATGTGGTTCGCAGGCCGTTTCGTTGCCCCGATCCGCCGTCTGATCGCGGGCGCGCAGGAGGTATCGAAGGGCAACCTCGAAGTTGCGCTACCCGAACGGCGAGGGGAGGGCGATTTGCGACGGCTCTCCGAAACGTTCAACCTGATGACGCGCGAGCTGAAGAGCCAGCAGGACGCGCTGCATCAAACCAACACGCAGTTGACCGAGCGGCACAACTTCATCGAGGCGGTGCTTTCCGGCGTCTCCGCTGGCGTTATCGGCATGGATAGCTCCGATCGCATCACGTTGCTCAGCCGCTCAGCGGAACGCCTGCTTGGGCTCGAAGGGGAGAGCGTCGTCGGCAAAACGCTCGCGGAAGTCGTGCCTGAATTTGCTGAGATCCTCGCGGCGAATGAAGAGTCCGGTTTCAAGAGCAAAGGTCAAAGCGAAATCCAGAAGCAGATCGGCGACGAGGAACGCACGTTCGCCGTCAAGATCACGCACGAAAAGGCAGACGAGGGTGACGTCGGCTCGGTGTTGACGTTCGACGACGTCTCGGAACTCGTGTTGGCGCAGCGGACGAGCGCCTGGGCTGACATCGCGCGCCGGATTGCACACGAGATCAAAAACCCACTGACGCCGATACAACTTTCGGCCGAACGCCTGCGCCGCAAATTCGGCAAGCAGGTCGTCGAAGATCACGATCTATTCGAGACGCTGACCCAGACGATCGAGCGCCAGACAGGTCAGATCAAGAGCATGGTCGATGAGTTCGCCTCGTTCGCGCGCATGCCGCAGCCCGTCATCACCGATCAGGATTTGCGTCTCGCCGTTCAGGAACCGGCGATCCTTTTCCGCGAAGGCCACAAAGACGTGGACTTCAAAATCACGATTCCCGATACGCCGGTTCGTGCGCGCTTCGATCTGCGCCTCGTATCCCAAGCAGTCACCAACCTGATCAAAAACGCCGCCGAAGCAATTGAATCGTATGGCGAGGCACAGGGCCGTCCGCCCGATTACAAGCCAGCGATAGAAGTCCGCGTCGTTCCGGGAACCGATCGCGTTGCGATCGAAGTGATCGACAACGGCATCGGCCTGCCGAAACAGAACCGCGCCAAGTTGCTCGAACCGTATGTCACGACGCGCGCGAAAGGCACCGGCCTCGGCCTTGCCATCGTGCAGAAGGTCGTTGAGCAGCACAATGGCGCGCTGTCACTTGAAGATGCGCCGCTGACCGAAACGCGAACGCGAGGCGCGCTTGTCCGCCTCACATTGCCGATCGGTACTAAAAATCATCAGACTGTTTCCAACGAAGACGCTCGCGCCCCCTCCCATGTCGCGAGTGGAGCATGATACAACCGCTTAATCCCCCAGGAGCGCCGTGATGTCCGCTGATATTTTGATCGTAGATGACGAAGCCGATATCCGAGATCTGGTCTCGGGTATTCTGCAAGATGAAGGCCACCGCACGCGCCTTGCGCGCGACAGCGATGAAGCGCTGCGCGCGATCGAAGATCGCAAGCCGCATCTTGTCGTGCTCGACATCTGGCTTCAGGGCAGTCGCCTTGACGGGCTGGAAGTGCTTACGATCATGAAGCGCACGTATCCCGATCTGCCCGTCGTCATCATTTCCGGACACGGCAACATCGAAACCGCGGTAACGGCGATTAAACGCGGCGCCTACGATTACATCGAAAAGCCGTTCAAGGCTGATCGCCTCGTGCTCGTCGCGCTACGTGCGCTAGAAGCCTCGCAATTGAAGCGCGAGGTGAAGGAGCTGAAGGAGCGCTCGGTCGTCTCCGCCGAGATGATCGGCAAATCGCCTGCGATCAATCAACTGAAGAACAACATCGACAAGGCAGGGCCGACCAACAGCCGCATCATGCTGCGTGGCTCATCCGGCACGGGCAAAGAACTGGCCGCCCGCGTGCTGCATCAGAAGTCGCTGCGCAGCGACGGTCCGTTCGTCGTGCTGAACGCTGCCGCAATGGTGCCTGAACGTGTCGAGGACGAACTCTTCGGCACTGAAGATCGCACCGGCGGGCCGCGTAAGGTCGGTGCGCTCGAAGAAGCTCACACCGGAACGCTGTACATCGACGAAGTCGCTGACATGCCGATGGAAACGCAAGGCAAGATCCTGCGCGTTCTGGTCGAGCAGAAGTTCCTTCGCCTCGGTGGAGCGCAGAAGGTGTCGGTCGACGTCCGCATCATCTCGTCAACGTCGCGCGATCTCGAACAGGACATTCGCGAAGGGCGTTTCCGCGAAGATCTTTATCACCGCCTGAACGTCGTGACGTTGCGCGTGCCGAGCCTTGCGGAACGGCGCGAAGACATTCCCGACCTTATTCAGTATTTCATCGGGCAGGTGGCGCAGACGTCAGGCCTTGCACCGCGCCGTATCGGCGAAGATGCAATCGCCGTGCTGCAGGCGCATGACTGGCCGGGCAACGTGCGCGAGCTTCGAAACAACGTCGAGCGTCTGTTGATCCTGGCGGGTGGTGACGCCGGCGCGGCGATCACAGCCGATATGCTTCCCGATGAGATCGGCTCCAATGTGCCGCTGCCCGTCAACGGTGGGGCGGAACATCTGATGTCGCTGCCGTTGCGTGAAGCGCGCGAAATTTTCGAACGCGAGTATTTGCTGGCGCAGATCAATCGGTTCGGCGGAAATATTTCGCGGACGGCGGAGTTCGTCGGCATGGAGCGGTCTGCTTTGCATAGAAAGCTGCGGGCGCTCGGCGTTTCGTCCGAGCAGCGCTCCGGCGATTTGCGTTCCGCATCATAGGGCAGCAGCGTGACCCGCATCGTCTATGTCAACGGCGCATACAAACGTTACGCCGAAGCGGCTATTCATGCCGAGGATCGCGGCTTCCAGTTTGCCGACGCCATCTATGAGGTGATCGAGGTCCGTGACGGCAAATTGGTTGATGCAACTCAACACCTGTCGCGGCTCAACAACTCACTGGCCGAACTCGCAATTCCGCGCCCGATGTCGGACGCAGCTCTGCGGATCATCATCGCGCGGGTGATCCGGTTGAACGCCGTCCGCAACGGTGTCGTCTATATGCAGGTAACGCGCGGTGCCGGACCGCGCGATTTTGCGCTTCCGCCCGCTGATACCCCGCCGACCCTTGTCGTTCTGGCCCGCCAGCTCCGCGCGGGCATGGCAGACGAACGCGCGCTCGAAGGCATCGCGGTCAAGACGATGCCGGACCCGCGCTGGGCTCGGTGCGATATTAAAACTGTCATGTTGCTGCCCGCGGTGCTGGCCAAGGAGGAGGCTCGCAAGGAGGGCGCGCGCGAAGTCTGGTTCCTCGACCCCAAAGGCGCAATCACCGAAGGCGGTTCGAGCAACGCGTGGATCGTGACGGACAAGGGTGTGCTGGTGACGCGTCAGCTCGACCCGAGTATCTTGCCGGGAGTCACGCGTTTGACTGTTCTTGATGTGGCAAAAGCGCTGGGGCTGAACGTGGAAGAACGCCCGTTCAATCGCAGCGAAGCGCTTGCTGCCCAGGAAGCTTTTTTAACATCGGCGACCCAAACTGTGATGCCGATCGTCAAGATTGATGAAAAATTAGTGGCAGACGGCCGACCGGGCGCTATAGCCAAGCGGCTACGAAGAGAGTTCTACCGATTTGCCGCATTTTCAGGCGTTTGAGCATATACCTATGCCGCATTGTGCGGAGCAATAACGTCTATAATGTACAATGACTTCACAGCCTCCCCCGGGCTCGAACACACTGGCCGGATACATTTGACGACGCCGGTGTTTAGAGACGACGGACTAAGAAGAACGGACAAAAACAATGGCCGCCGAAAAAACCCAAAATCTTCAAGACACGTTTCTCAACTACGTCCGCAAAAACAAAACGCCCCTGACAATATTCCTCATCAATGGCGTGAAGCTCCAAGGCATCGTTAGCTGGTTCGATAATTTCTGCGTGCTGCTCCGGCGCGACGGGCATTCGCAGCTTGTCTACAAGCATGCGATCTCGACCATCATGCCGGGTGGTCCTGTGAACCTCAACGATCAGGACAATGAAAGCGGTCCCGGTTGACGTCGCGCTCCGAAGAGGGGGACGACAAGGGATTTCCGGATAAGCGCCGTCGCGGTCGCGTCAGCGAAGAGACGCGGCGGCCGCGAACACGCGCTCTTGTCCTGGTGCCGATTTTGAAGCGCGCCGCGCGCGGCAGCAAGATCGCGGGCGCGGAAACGCACACCCCGGAAAATAAGCTTGCCGAGGCTGTAGGCCTCGCGAACGCGATCGATCTCGACGTCATCGATGCGTCGACCGTTCCGATGAACGAGCCGCGCCCGTCGACGTTGCTCGGATCGGGCAAGGTCGAAGAGATTGCGCAACGCGTTGTTGAACTCGAGATCGGGCTCATCATCATCGATCACACTGTGACGCCGGTCCAGCAGCGCAATCTCGAGAAGGCGTGGAACGCCAAAGTTCTCGACCGGACAGGGCTCATCCTCGAAATCTTCGGTTCACGCGCGCGAACGCGCGAAGGCGTGCTGCAGGTCGAGCTTGCGCATCTCTCATATCAGAAGGGGCGTCTCGTTCGCGCCTGGACACACTTGGAACGTCAGCGCGGCGGCGGCGGCTTCCTCGGCGGCCCTGGCGAAGCACAGATCGAACTTGACCGCCGCATGCTGCAAGACCGCATCGACTCGATCAAAAGCGATCTCGCCGACGTTATCAAAACGCGCGATCTGCATCGCAAGGGACGGCGCAAAGTGCCGTACCCGATCGTGGCCGTCGTCGGTTACACGAACGCTGGCAAGTCGACGCTCTTCAACAAGATCACGGGCGCCGGTGTCGTCGCGCTCGACCAGGTCTTCGCGACGCTCGATCCAACGATGCGTGAAGTGAAGTTGCCGAGCGGGCGACGCATCATCCTGTCGGATACGGTCGGCTTCATTTCCGATCTGCCGACGATGCTCGTCGCGGCTTTCCGCGCCACGCTCGAAGAGGTGATCGAAGCCGATCTCATTTTGCATGTCCGTGACATCTCGCACGCCGAGTCCGAAGCGCAGGCGCGTGACGTTGAGAAGGTCCTGACCGAACTCGGCATCGATACGCTGCCGGTCGATGGCCACATCCTCGAAGTCTGGAACAAGATCGATCTACTGACGCACGATCGCCGCGAGGAGCTGCAACACGAAAGTCGCCGCGACGCGCGACCGCCGGTTCTCGTTTCGGCGGCAACCGGCGAGGGGATCGCGCCGCTGCTCGATACGATCGACGCCGCGCTCAGCACGTCCGACGTGATGTTAGACGTCGTGGTGCCGGGCAGCGAAGGCCAACTTCTCAACTGGCTGCACGAGACCAGCGAAGTCATCGCGCGCGAAGGCCGCAAGGACGGCGCGATTGAACTGCGGTTACGCATTCCGAGCGAAAAGAAAGACCGCGTGATCGGCCGATTGCGAAAAGCCGGTTTGAAAGTCTGAGCAGCGCCGCTACAACAGTAAGCATGGAACAACGCCAGACGTGCTGCATAGCCGGAGGCGGTCCGGCCGGAATGATGCTCGGCGTGCTGTTGGCACGCGCGGGCGTCGATGTGCTTGTTCTCGAGAAGCACAAGGATTTTTTGCGCGACTTCCGTGGCGATACAATCCACCCATCAACGCTTCAGATGATGGATGAGCTTGGCTGGCTCGACGAGTTTCTCCGTCTCCCGCATCAGAAGGTGACGAAGCTAACCGGCCAGTTTGGCGACACGCCGCTGACGATCGCAGACCTCTCGCATCTTCCGGTGAAAGCGAAATACATCGCGCTGATGCCGCAATGGGATTTTCTCGATTTTCTCGCGCGCAAGGGCCGCGCGTATCCGAGCTTCCATCTGATGATGAATGCCGAAGCGTTGGGGCTCATCTCGGAAGATGGACACGTAACCGGCGTCGAAGCGCGAACGCCCGAAGGGCCGTTGACGGTGCGAGCGGATCTCGTCGTCGCCGCGGATGGACGCTCGTCAGTGCTGCGCAAAGCGGCGGGTTTTATTAGTGAAGACTATGGCGCGCCAATGGATGTCATGTGGTTTCGCCTGCCGCGCCGTGAGACCGATACGGAAGACACGCAAGCGCGCTTCGAAGCAGGGCACCTGTTCATCATGCTCCAGCGTGGCGACTATTGGCAGTGCGCGTATGTCATTCCGAAAGGTGGCGATGCCGAGGTGCGCAAAAAGGGGCTCGACGCCTTCAGGCGATCAGTCGGTGCGCTGCTGCCGTTCGACGCCGCGCGCGCAAACGACATTCCCGATTGGGATCACGTCAAGCTGCTCACCGTTACGGTCGATCGGCTGAAAGAGTGGGCACGGCCAGGGTTTCTCTGTATCGGCGATGCGGCGCACGCCATGAGCCCGGTTGGTGGAGTCGGCATCAATCTCGCCGTGCAGGACGCCGTCGCGGCTGCCAATGTCCTCTGGCAACCGCTGAAGGAGAAGCGGTTGAGCTTCGACGATCTGAAAAAAGTTCAAGCGCGACGCGATTTTCCAACGCGCGCCACCCAGCGCCTGCAACTAACGATGCAGAATTCAATCATCGCCCCGACGCTCGCCGCGACAGGAAAAATCAAGCCGCCACTGCTGCTGAGACTTCTCACCAGCTTGCCGCTGATATCACGCATTCCAGCGCGATTGCTCGCTTTGGGGTTCCGTCCAGAGCACATATCGCAAGCCATTCGCGACGGCGGGCGGACGGTCACTTAAAGCGGTCGTTCAGCGCGACTTCGCCAGCTTGTCGATCGCTTTTGCTTCGTCCCAGAACGCATCCATTTCCGCGAGCGTCGATTGCTCCGGCGTCCGGCCGCTTTCCGCCAGCCGCGCCTCGATATGTGCGAAGCGGCGCACGAATTTCTGGTTGGCGGACCGAAGAGCCGCCTCGGGATCAATTTCAAGATGCCGCGCGATGTTCGCCATCACGAACAGCATATCTCCGAACTCTTCTTTGATTGCGTCAGGCGACTCGCGTTCCGCGAGCCGGCCGCCTGACGCAGCGCCTACCGACTCCCCTACGGGGTGCCGGCCGGAAGGCGCAGACAAAACCATCTCTTCTTCAAGCTCTGCGATCTCTTCTTTCAGCTTGTCGAACACCGGCCCGATGCTGGGCCAATCGAACCCGGTCTTTGCGGCTTTGTCCTGCAACTTGATCGCGCGTGCGAACGCTGGAAGCGTCACGGGAATGTCGCCCAAGAGACCGGTCGCCCGCTCCTTTGCCGGATCGTGTCCGCGCGCAGCGGCCCGCTCGGCGCGCTCCTCGGCCTTGATTGCGCTCCAGGTCCGTTTGATGGACGCTTGATCGCGCGCCGCATTCTCGAAGACGTGCGGATGCCGACGGATCATCTTCCGGGTGATCGCTTCGACCACGTCCCCGAATTGAAACGCGCCTTCTTCTTCCGCGAGCCGCGCGTGATAGACGACCTGCAGCAGGAGATCGCCCAGCTCGTCTTTGAGGTCATCGCGGTCGTCGCGTTCGATGGCGTCGGCAACCTCGTAGGCTTCCTCGATGGTGTAAGGCGCGATGGTCGCGAACGTCTGATCGAGATCCCATGGGCAACCTGTGCCGGGCGTTCTCAGCGCCGCCATGATCTCGATGAGACGACCAATATCCCGGGAAGGTTTCATTCCGCCTGCCATGTCCAATCCTTCAATCGGGCGGGAGACTAGAGGAAGGGAAGCGGCACGGCGAGGGGAGGGCCGTCGCAGCGCCAGGCTAGGAGGCAAACGCGCGTGCGAAGAGCCGCGGCTTTGCCGTAACGATGGCAAGAGGCAGCAGCCAGCCGAGCCACGCGGCAAGCGCGTAGACCGGTTCGAAGGGCCACTGGAAGGCGATGGCCGTGCCCGTCATCAGGCGAAACCAGACCGCGCCGGTCGTTACTGCAACCATTGCGATCATCAGGCGCGCATGGCGGGGAACGTCACCAGCCCGGATCGCGACGACGGCGGCGATCATCAGGTAAAGCCAGACGAGCCCCTGGACAAAAAAACCGGCCCGCGCCAACGGTGTCGAATGGCTCAGCACCGCTACGGGCAAAGCTGTCAGCCCACCAATCAACACAAATATGCCCAACGCCCGGCCAAGCGGTCTGTGAATCTCCGGGCGGCGGCGGAGCAGGATGACGGCCGGCGCCAGCAGCAGAGCCAGAGCCGACGAGAGCATATGCAGCGGAAACAGGATCGGCGTGCGGCGCGCCAGTTCGAACATCTCATAGGGCAGCGGGATCAACCCGGTGCCTGACCCGATCGCGACGACCCCAACCGGAACAACGAGGACAGCGATGATAACAAGGCTTGCGAACCGAACGAGAGAGACGGCCGGGCGAGCGCGCGTTCTGGCGGCGGCAAAGCTCCGGTATCGGTCGGCAGGGATCGTCGCGGCGCTGTCACTCATGGCAGGGGTGATGATCGCGGCTAGTTTTGTCGGCTCTGCGGCAGCGCAGGACGATGTGAAAGAAAAGGTGACGACGGCTGCGGTGGTCCCTTCGCTCGCGGGCCGCTGGACGGGACACTACTACAGCTACGATCATCGCGGCGATCCGGCATGCGATGAAAAAGGCTGCGCGCTGACGTATGATATCGTCGCCTGCAAGGATGGTTGGTGCGGTATCGCGGTAACGAACGAGAAGACGTGCGGCGCGGTGGGGTTCCGCTTGGCGGCCGCCGACAACAGGCCCGCTAACGTCTTCCGAGGCAAATTCGAAGTGGCGAAAGGCTCTCAGGCCTATACTGTCGAAGCGTCCACGCACAGCGCAGACGATCCCGCACAGCGGCTCGATTTCGTCGGCGACACTGGGCCCGAGCTTCGTCTGTTCCGGCGCTCCTATCCGTTCCATGCCAATTTCGTTCGCGCCGGAGATGCGATCTGCACCCTCGAGAAGGCGACCAGCTAGAGGCATGAGCATCGTTATCCGCAGCGAAATCCCGGCCGACGCGCCGGAAATAAGCAGGCTCATAACCCAAGCATTTTTAGGTAATCCCCATAGCGAGGGCACCGAGGCAGCAATCGTAGACGCGTTGCGCAGTGCTGGAGCCCTGGTGTTGCCGCTCGTGGCGCTCAGGGACGGCGAAATCGTTGGATATTCCACGTTCTCGCCTGTCCGTTTGAGCACGGGAGAGAGCGGCTGGTTCGGATTGGGGCCGGTAGCAGTTGCGCCAGACGCTCAGCGGCAAGGGATCGGCACAAGGCTGATCGAAGACGACCTCCTACAACTCATCGCGGCGGATGCTGCGGGTTGCGTTGTCGTCGGTGAGCCGAATTTCTACCGCCGCTTTGGCTTCGCGCCCGTCGCGCATTTGCGGGTCAACGGCATTCCGCCGGAATACATTCTCGCGCGGGCGTTCGCTGGGCCGGAACCAGATGCGGTGCTCATCTACCATCCGGCGTTCGGGCTGCCAGATCCAAACGCATAGACCCAAACGCATAGAGAATGACGCTACCGGAGAAGCCTTGAGGCGCCGTCAACGAATTGATGTTACGATCGCGTGCGAGGGAGCGGAAACGCACGAACGGGGCGCGGGCGGGTGCACATCCTTTTCAACGGCCTGATGATGGTTCTGGAGCTGGCGGCGATCGCTGGCATCGCCTGGATCGGCTTCACCGAACCGCTGCTGTTCGCAGGTGGAACCGCGCTCATCGCACTCGCCGTCGGCGCTTCGCTGGAGGTCGCGCGCCTCAACTACGAATTTCCGTTCTACTTCGACCGCCTGCCGGGCCGCTCCCGTTATCTCATCATCGCCGTCGGCGCTCTGGAAGCGATCACGAAGGCGGTGCTCGCCGGTGTGGTCGGCCTGCTGACATTCCTCGGCACCGATCAGGATCGCCTTATGTGGGTCGCGGTGATCTTCGCCGTCACGCTTTTCCTCGGCGTCCAGGCTGTGCGCTTCCTGATCGAGCGTTTGAAAGCCAAGCCGCTGCGCTGGGGATACTTCCGCCTCGCAGCGCCGCTCGGGCTCCTGTTCTCCGCCGGGCTGACGTTCCTGCCAGCGCCCGGCATCACGGAGCTTGCCAAGCGCGCCACGTTCGATCTCCCAGCGCGCCCGACAATGGAGCAGGGCAGCGAGTTCCTGTTCCTCCTGAAACAGAGCTTTGATGAAATCGTGGTACGCATGCTGTCGTGGATATTCGATCCGTCACTCGCCCAGGCGATCGGCGCGGTCGTCTCCGTCAACATGCTGACCGGGTTCGTGCTGGCGCTCTATGCGGTTCTGATCGCTGAAGGGATACGGCGGCTCGAAACGAGAGCGTAACCAACAAGGGACTGCGCACATGGCGCTCGTCACCGCCCATAGAACGCTGATGCTGCCGGAAGCGCTCGTTATCGAGAGCTTGCTCGAAGCCCATGGCATTGCCGTCGCGACAGCCAGCAAAGACATCGTCTTCCAGTGCCCGCAACTCACAACATTGTTCGGCGGCATAGAGATCCGCGTCGCGGAATCCGATCTCGCCGCCGCACGTGCTCTGATTGCCGACGTGGTGGAGGAGGTGCCAGGCTACGAGACGCTGGAGAGCCGCGCTTTCAGACGGCGGCCCATCCGCAACGCGCTGCTCACGTTCGCGATGCTGCTGATCGGTGCGCCGTTTCCGTTCTGGTATCGCAACGAAGGACTGCGAGGGTTGGGCTCCGGAGAATGACGGCGCGCATCGCTGCCGAGCGTCCAAAATTTCTCATCAGCAACTCGATCTGCCGAACGCTTATTAAGGCCATCCGAGCGCGAATATCAAATTCGCATAATATATATTATGGAAACAAAACGATGGAGTTAATTATATAACAGGATATTAACGGTCAGACAGCGCGAGCTGTCTGGCCGTTATGCGATCCTTACTTCTCGTGATGCTGCGCCACGAAATCGTTCAGCAGCCGGACACCCCAGCCAGCGCCCCAGCTTTGATTGATGTCGTTGCGCGCGCCGTCCATCGCCGTGCCAGCGAGATCGATGTGGCTCCACGGAACGTCCTTCTGCACGAAGCGCTGCAGGAACGCTGCCGCCGTCGCCGAGCCGCCCCAGCGCCCGCCGGTGTTCTTCATGTCGGCGTTCTTGGAATCCATCGCCTTGTCGAATGCCTTGTCGAGCGGCATGCGCCAGAGCTTCTCGCCTGTGCTGCGTGCCGACGCCAGTAGATCGTCCGCAAGTTTGTCGTCGCTCGCGAACAGCCCCGCATACTCCTTGCCGAGCGCGATCATGATGGCGCCGGTCAGCGTCGCAAGATCGATGACGAGTTTCGGCTTGAACTGCTCCTGCGCGTACCAGAGCACGTCCGCAAGCACGAGGCGGCCTTCCGCGTCCGTGTTGATGACTTCGATCGTCTGGCCCGACATTGACGTGACGATGTCGCCCGGACGCACCGCATTGCCCGACGGCATGTTCTCGACGCAGCCGACGAGCCCGACGGCGTTGACGTTCGCCTTGCGCTCAGCGAGGGCATACATCGTGCCGATGACGGCTGCCGCGCCACCCATGTCGCCCTTCATGTCTTCCATGCCGGCCGCTGGCTTGATCGAAATACCGCCGGTGTCGAATACGACACCCTTGCCGACGAAGCAGATGGGCTTTTGTTTCTTCGCGCCCTTCGCGCCGTTCCACACCATAACTGCGAGACGCGACGGCCGCGCACTGCCTTGGCCGACGCACAAAAGCGAGCCCATGCCCAGCTTTTCCATATCCTTCACGTCGAGAATTTTGACGTCTACGCCGAGCTTTTCGAGCGCCGTGGTCTTCTCTGCGAGTTCGACGGGACCGAGAATATTGGCCGGCTCATTGACGAGATCGCGCGCGAAGTTGACTCCGTTCGCGACGGCTTTCAGCGGATGGAATGCGGTCTTCGCCTTGTCGGGATGCGCCACATGGATGATCAGCTTCTTCAAGCCGTCCTTGCCCGATCCGCCGCTCTCGCTCGTCTTCTTTGTGTGATACTTTTTGAACGTGTAGTGACGCAGCAGGGCGCCCTGTCCGATCAGCGCGGCGATGCGCTCAGCCGGGAAGTCTTCACCAGCATCCGCATCGACAACGATGCTCGCGCTCGATGTCTTGCGCCCTTCGATCGCGGCTAGGATTGCACCACCAAGTTCGACATAGGGCTGTGCCCCAGCCTCGCTGTTGTCCTTGCCAAGCCCTGCCACGATCAGGCGCTTCACGGAGAGTTTCGCTGGCGCCAGAATTTCGATCGTCGCCTTCAACTTGCCCTTGTAGTCCGCCGCGTCCGCCGCCTTGGTGATCGCGCCGCCGGATTTGGAATCGAGATCCTTCGCCTGTGGTCCGAACGCTGGCCCATCGGCCGCCAGAATGACGGTTACTGCCTCCGGGTCTGCGTTGAGAGGCGCAAAGCTAACGTCAAGACGATCGGCCATTTCAGATAAGCTCCATTGAGGACGGTTCGAACCAGGATGGTTTTTCGAGAAGTCGCGAACGCCGATCCGCGGTTCGGTCCGGCGCCTGCCTCGGAAAGAGGCCGCGGTGAGGACACGTCAGGAAGGTTGAGACACGTTAGATTAGTCGTTCGCGCGGGTCTGGCAAGACGGGCATTCCAGTCTACGAGCGCCAGAACACGAAAGAGGGTCAACTCTCTGTGTTCAAATGCCGATTCTGCTCCACGACACCATCGGCCACATAGCCTGGAGCCGAAATTCCGCCACTGTGGTATGGGACCTCCGAGGTAGAGGGGTTAGGCGAGCGGCCGGCGGAAGCGCCAGCGCCGGCATGGCCGGCTGGGGGGATACGGCGGACGCATGCGAATTTTTTCGCGCTATGTGTTTCGACAGGTCACGGGATCGTTTTTGCTGATCCTTGTGTCGCTGACCGGCATTGTCTGGATTGCGCTGGCACTGCGCCAGTTCAACGTCGTGACGAGCCAGGGTCAGGACACCTGGACTCTGATCAAGATGACGTCCCTCGCCGTTCCCAATCTGATGGCGATCATCGCCCCCTTCTCGTTCCTCATCGCCGCCATCCATACGCTCAACCGCCTCAATACCGACAGCGAGCTCATCGTGCTCTCGGCCGCGGGCTCGAAAGTCTGGACGGCCGCGCGTCCGCTGCTGTTGTTGGCGGTCATCGTCAGCGTCTTCCTCGCGCTTGTCGGACATTTTGCGCAGCCGTGGAGCATGCGCACGCTGCGTGACTACATGGTGCAGGTGCGCAGTGATTTGCTCACGCAAGTCATCCAGCCCGGCCGGTTTTCGAGCCCCGAACAAAACCTGATGTTCCACATCCGCGACCGTGACGTCGAAGGCCGCCTTCTCGGCCTCGTGATGCACGACACGCGCGACAAGGCGCAGACGCAAAGCTACCTCGCCGAGCACGGGACGATCGTGAAGCAGGACGGCACGGCCTACCTCGTCATGACGGAAGGCCACATCATCCGCCGCACGGACGCCAACGAGCCGCCCCAGATCGTCGCGTTTGACAAATATGTCGTCGACCTCGACCGGTTCGAACCGCAGGACGGCGGCGCGGGTGAATTGAAGCCGCGTGAGCGGTACTACGATGAACTCGTCAATCCTGCACCCGACAGCAAAATCTACGCCCAGTCGCCCGGCCAATTCCGAGCCGAGTTGCATGAGCGCCTGAGCAATCCGTTTTATCCGATCGCCTTCGCGTTTCTGATCATAGCGTTCGTCGGCCAGGCGCAATCGACGCGATCGAGCCGCATGGAAAGCCTTGTGATCACATTCGTCGTGGCCGCAGCCTGTCGTCTCATCGGTCTCGCGGTGAACAACGCAATGGCGCGCAACCCGAGCATGGTCATCGTCGCCTATGCGCTGCCGATCGGCGCCATCGTTCTATCGATGATCATTCTCAGAAGGCAGGAGGTCCAGCGATCCGGCCCCGGCCTGCGCGATTACATTAGCGACGCAACCGACTTCATAGGCGCGGGGCTTCGCTCGCTCTTTCGCCGTCGCAGAGCACAAGGAACGCCGTCATGATCGGCGTCAGCACCCTCTCCCGCTATATCGCCAAGCTGTTCCTGGTTTCGATCACCTCGACGCTCGCCGTTTGCGCCCTTCTGATCTTCATGATCGACTTTGTCGAACTCCTTAGAATGTCAGGAAAATTCGGGAATGTTCCGGGGCTGACGCTGCTGCGCATCGCCCTCCTCCGCCTGCCCGCATACATCGAATTCCTGATCGGCTTCGCGGTCCTCGTCGGCAGCATCAGCACGTTGATCTACCTCAATCGCAAAAGCGAGCTGGCCGTCATGCGCGCCGGCGGCATGTCCGTGTGGCAATTCCTGAAGCCCGGCCTCTTCGTGGGGCTCTGTGTCGGGATTTTCTCCATGGCGGTCTTCAACCCGCTCGCCTCGCGCGGCCGCGCCACCTCGGAGAAAATCTTCGCCAAAGCGTTCGGCAACGAAACCAATCTCCTGCGCGCACAGGGCGGTGGCTCATGGATTCGCCAGAACGGCGCCGATGGAGAATCGATTCTGGGAGCCGCAGCCGCGTCTAATCGGGGCCTGACCCTCACGGGCGTGCTGCTTTTCGCTTATGATCGCGAGGGGCATTTCACCGAACGCGTCGATGCAGGCCGCGCCGAGCTGAAAGACGGCTACTGGGACATGGAAGATGCGTGGGTCGCGCGCCTCGGTCAGCAGCCCGAAAAATACTCATCCTACTACGTCTCGACCTACCTTACGCCAGATCGCGTTCAGGAGGCCTTGGGCACCGTTTTTTCTATTTCTTTTTGGGACTTGCCGAGCCTAATCGAAGACTCTGAAAAAGCTAAACTTTCCACCGAAAGGCTGCGCGTTCAGTTTCAGTCCCTCCTGGTTCGTCCGCTCCTGTGCCTGGCGATGGTCCTTTTGGCGGCAACTGTGTCATTGCGGTCATTCCGGTCAGGCGGCATCCAGACTATGGTTACGACCGGGATGGTAGGTGGGGTTGGGTTCTTCTTGCTTTCGGAAATTGCAAGACAAATTGGTATCGCCGGACTCACGCCTGCGTGGGTCTCTGCGTGGGTGCCTGTTATCTTGGCCCTGGCCATTTCAACCACGGTGCTCCTGCATCAGGAGGACGGCTGAGTGAGGCGTATGGCGCGGACACCGCAGGGTTGCGGAACGTCACGCGACGGTCCCAGTAGCTTCAAGGCACTGGTAACCGGTCGTGCGCTTTCGTGCGTCCTGTTTACGGCTCTTCTGGCAACAACGGCCCTCCATCCCACGGAAGCCCTCAGCCAGAAAAAACAGCCGTCGTCCTTCGGCAGCAATCAGAGCATTTTCGGCAAGGTCGACACCAAGATAGATCACACGCAGCCCATGCGTTTGCAGGGCGATCAACTGATCTACGACAAGTCCGGAAACCGCGTGATCGCGCGCGGAAACGTCGAAATCTACTACAACGACAACATGTTGACGGCGAACGAGGTCATCTATGACCAGAGCGCCGGCACGCTGACGGCAATCGGCAACGTCACGCTCAAGGAGCCGCAAGGCAACATCGTCCACGCCGACCGCTACACACTGACGGACGATTTCCGGGACGGCTTCGTGCAGTCGCTCTCAGTCGTCTCGAAGGATGAATCGCGCATCACGGCAGACCGCGCGACGCGCCGCGGCGGCAACGTCAACGAATTCGAAAACGGCCGCTTCACGCCGTGCAAAAGCGACGGGAACACGCCGCCGCTCTGGTGCATCAGCGCCGCCCGGATCGTGCATGACGCAGACGCGGCGACGATCACCTACCAGGACGCGTATTTCGAGATCTACGGCCAGCCCGTGTTTTATATGCCGTGGTTCCAGACGCCTGACCCCTCGGTCAAGCGCAAGTCTGGCTTCCTGACGCCTGACTACGGACACTCCACGTCGCTCGGTTACATCACCGGCATCCCCTATTATTGGGCGATCGCGCCGAACTACGACGCGACGATCACGCCGACCTACATGAGCAATCAAGGCCTCTTCATGCAGGCCGAATGGCGTCATCGCCTTGCCAACGGATATTACAACGTCAAGCTCGCGGGCATCGATCAGGATGCAGCCGATCTTGATGGAACGCCTTCGACGAATGCAAAATACGACGGCTTGCGCGGCAGCGTCGAAACGCATGGCGCGTTCCGGCTATCGAGCTGGTGGAAGTTCGGCTGGGACGCGATCGTCGAAAGCGACGACCAGTTCCGTCGCTTCTATAAGCTCGACAGCCTTCTGGTCACCGACCGCGTCAACCAGATCTACCTGACGGGCCAATCGGACCGGAACTACTTCAGCGCCAAGCTCTACCAGTTCGGCGGCTTGTTGACCGAAGACACGCCACGAACGGAAAGCTATGCCCATCCGCTCATTGACTATAACTACGTCTTCGCCGATCCCGTGCTCGGCGGCGAATTGCGCTGGAACACGAACGCGCTGAGCTTCACGCGCGAAGACGGCACGACGGTATTCTCAAGCCCGGACACGACGCGGAACCAGAACATCAACCGTATCGTCACTGAGCTGAAATGGCGTCGCCGCCTGACCGACGCCATCGGCATCAGCTACACGCCGTTCGCCAACGTTCGCGGCGATGTCTACCAGTTCGACGACTATAACGACCCGACGTCGATAACGCTGAACCCGGACGGCTCCGTGAATCCGGCGACTGCCCGCCTCGTCGGCAGTGATACTCTTACGCGCGGCGTCGTCGATGGTGGCGCCACGGTCTCCTATCCGTTGATCGCCCATAGCGGCAACGCCAGCCACATTGTCGAGCCGATCGGTCAGGTTGTCGTGCACCAGGAAAGCCTGCCGCAGCGCCGCTTCCCGAACGAAGACGCACAGAGCCTCGTCTTCGACGACACCAACCTGTTCGCAACTACAAAGTTCTCCGGCTACGACCGTATCGAAACGGGCACACGCGCCAACGTTGGCGTGCAGTACACGTTCCAGGCGAATGATGGCGGCTATGCTCGCTTCCTCGCGGGGCAAAGCTATCACCTAAGCGGCGACAACATTTATTTGAATCCCGGCCGCGACGACGACGGCAACTACATCTACACGCCCTACAGCGGCCTTGAGACGGATCGCTCCGATTACGTGCTCGGTGCCTACATCGCGCCCGTCGACTCGTTCCGCATCATCTCGCAAAGCCGCTTCGACCAATCGTCGATGGACCTTCGCCGCCAGGATACAGCAGCGGTGTTCGACTACGGCCCGCTGTCGGCGCAGGCCGGCTACAGCTACGACTCCAACGCTTTCCTCTATGATCCGTTGAATCCAAGCCAGGGTATTCGGACGGGCATCCCGCAGCAGGAAATCCTGGGCGGCGTCACCCTTCGCCTGACGGATCGCTGGAGCGTTGGCGGCATCGTCCGTTACGACATCGACGCCGATGAGATCCTTTACGATGCCGTTAACGTCAAATACTCTGACGAATGCTTCGTGCTGACCGCCTCGTACATTGAATCCAACTACAAGGATAATACTATCGAGGCCGATCGTACCTTCATGCTGCGCTTCGAGTTCAAGCACCTTGGTGACTTCGCGGCGAAGACCGACACGCTCGGCTTTAACCTTGGCGGCGACGAGCGCACGCAGTAGCAAGCGTCTATCGCGCCAGCCAAATCCGGCCGAGCCGCGCAAATATCTATGCCGGAAGCCTCACCCTGACAGCTTCCGGATTTTAGCCACTCTTGATGTGGATAAGGCCATATAGGTTGCTTCGGCTGCTATAAACTACGGCCTAGCGACTCGGGGACCCATTGGACGCCACTTCGGATGCCGAACCTGTACACACACTCGACCATTTTGCGCTCCGTGCGCCTGCTCGCATTGGCAGCCGCGCTGCCGTCCGCCCTGATGCTGGCGTCCGCGCCGGTATCGGCTCAAGGCGGCACCGTCGCCGTCACGGGTGATGGCTCGGGCTCGTTTCTTCGCCCCTCTGTCGGCGGCGACACGAAGGACATGGAAGCGACGCCGAAAGACAAGAAAGCTGGCAAGGCATCCAAAGCTAAGAAAGGCACAGAGACCGCAAGTCGTGACGCTGGCATGGACTCCATGTCCGGTGATCACGCCATCACCGCCCTCGTCAACGATGAGCCGGTAACCGGTTTCGAAGTCGACCGCCGCGCCATGATGCTCGGCGGCGCCAGCGTGCAGCAGCAGGCGAAGTCGAACTTCGAAGCGATCGTCAAGAATCCCAAAACATCTGAGCGCCTGAAGGCCATTCTCAACGAAGTCGTCGAAGCCAATCAGGGCAAGTCGCGCGATGAGATCATCGCCATCTTCGAACGGCGCAAAAAAGAATTCGGCATGAGCATGCAGCGCCAGGCACTCGAAAACGCGCGCAAGACGGCGTTGCCTGCGGTGAAGAAACAGGCTCTCGAAGAGCTGATCGACGAAAAGCTGAAACTGCAGGAAGCTAAGAAGCAGAGCGTTGCGATTGAAGATGCCGAGGTGGACCGCGTCATCACCGGTATCGCCCAGCGCAATAAGATGACGATGGAGCAGTTTGCGCAGCAGCTTGGCGGGTCCATCGATCCGATGAAGAACCGCATCCGTGCGGCGCTATCCT
Source organism: Hyphomicrobium methylovorum (assembly GCF_013626205.1). Lineage (NCBI taxonomy): Bacteria > Pseudomonadati > Pseudomonadota > Alphaproteobacteria > Hyphomicrobiales > Hyphomicrobiaceae > Hyphomicrobium > Hyphomicrobium methylovorum. The sequence continues at coordinate 3,366,044 of NZ_QHJE01000001.1, read as the reverse complement.
GGAACGAAGTCGTCCGCCGCCGCTTCGGGCCGCTGATCAATATCAATAATAGAGACGTCGACAAGATGGTCGCCAGCGCGAGCGGCGCCGCACAGCAAGATACTGAGTTGCAGATTCAGCGTATCAGCATCACGCTGCCGAAGAAGATGGAAGAACACGGCGTCGCGCAGCGCCTGCAGGACGCGGAAAAAATCCGCTCGCGCTTCACAGATTGCAAATCGACGGCAACCGCCGCAACCGGCGTCGCGGGCGCGAAGTTCGAACAGCTCGGCAAGCGCCGCACATCGTCGATCCCCGAACCCACACGCACCCTCCTGCTCAACGCACACGATGGCGAAATGCTGCCGCCGAGCGTCGAGGAAGGCGAGGTCCAGCTTTGGGTCGTGTGCGGCCGCGATGCCGTCGCGGGCGATGCGGATGCGCGCACCAAAGTCGAAGGCGAGCTGAAGCAGAAAGAATTCGAAGTGATGGCCCAGCGCTATCTCAAGGATCTGCGGGAAGACGCACACATCGAGTACCGCTAGCATGACCGCTCCTCGTGCGGAGGCTGCCAGTCCGCTCGCCCTGACAATGGGTGATCCCGCCGGTATCGGCCCGGAGATCGCGATGGAGGCGTGGCGCGTCCGCGAAACGTCCGACGTGCCGCCATTCGCGCTTTACGCCGATCCCAAACTGATCGCGACGACAGCCGACCGACTGACGACGCGAATACCGGTTCGCATCGTGCCGAATGCTGCCGCTGCTGCAGCGGTCTTTGCCAAGGCCCTCCCCGTCGTCGAAGTGCCGCTCGCAGTCAGCGCCGTTCCGGGCACGCCCGACGTTAAAAACGGCCCAGCGACGATCCAATCCATCAAGCGCGCCGTGGCGGACGTTGCGGCCGGTCGAGCTGGCGCCGTCGTCACGAACCCCATAGCGAAGGCCGTGTTGTATGAGGCGGGCTTCAAGCACGCAGGCCACACCGAATATCTCGGCGAACTGGCGCAAGACCACTGGCCCGGCAAACCCGCCGACCCGGTGATGATGCTTGCCTCTCCCGAGCTTCGGGTCGTTCCTGTCACCATCCACGTCGCACTGAAAGACGTGCCCGTGTTGTTGACGACCGAGAAGATCGTAGCCGTTGCGCGCATCACCGCTGCCGCGCTGAAGAGCGATTTCGGTATTCACGCACCGCGGATCGTCCTGACCGGACTCAATCCACATGCGGGCGAGAACGGCGCGCTGGGCCTCGAAGATCGCGACGTCGTCAAACCGGCCGTAGACGCCTTGCGCGCGGAAGGACTGAACGTCACCGGCCCACATTCCGCTGACACACTGTTCCACGCCGCGGCACGCCGAAACTACGACGCGGCGATCGCGATGTATCACGATCAGGCGCTCATCCCGATCAAGACGCTGTCGTTCGACGAAGGCGTCAACGTTACGCTCGGTCTTCCTTTCGTGCGCACGTCGCCGGATCATGGCACCGCGTTCGGCATCGCTGGAAAAGGCAGGGCATCTGCGGCGAGCCTGATCGCAGCGCTACAGCTGGCTGGCGAAATGGTTGAACGTCGGCAATTTGCCGGGTCGACATGAGCACCGCGACACCGGACGGCCTTCCCCCGCTACGCGACGTCATCGAGCGCCACGAACTGCGCGCGAAAAAATCGCTCGGCCAGAATTTTCTGCTCGACCTCAATCTGACGCGCAAGATTGCCCGCCTTGCAGGCAGCTTGGACGACCGCACGATTATCGAAGTCGGCCCCGGCCCCGGCGGGCTGACGCGCGCCCTTCTTATGGAAGGCGCCAAACGCATCGTTGCCGTTGAGCGGGACAGCCGTTGCCTCCCGGCGCTTGAAGACATATCGCGCGCGTATCCCGGCCGTCTCGAAGTTGAAGCTGCGGATGCCCTCGCAGTCGATTGGCTTCGCCTCATCGGCGAAGAGCGTCCCGTCACGATTGCCGCCAATCTTCCTTACGGCATTGCATCCGCGCTTCTCGTCGGTTGGCTCGAAACGGATCCCTGGCCGCCGTGGTTCGATCGCATGGTGCTGATGTTCCAGCGCGAGGTTGCAGAACGCATCGTAGCGGCGCCGAACAGCAAAGCATACGGACGGCTCTCGGTGCTGTCGCAATGGCGGACCGAGCCGCGGATCGCACTACATCTGTCGCCCGAGGCCTTCACGCCGCCGCCGAAGGTGTCCTCGGCCGTTGTCGAGTTCCGGCCGCGCGAACGCCCGGAGCCCGCCTGCCGCGTTGAAACGCTGTCGCGCGTAACGGCATCCGCCTTCGGTCAGCGCCGCAAGATGCTGCGCTCGAGCCTCAAGCAACTGACGCCGATGGCGGAAATCCTGTTGCGCGAAGCAGGCATCGCACCCGAACGCAGGGCGGAAGATCTCTCTGTCGCGGAATTCGCGCACCTCGCCGCCATCTTCGACCGCGGCGAACTCGCATAAGCCTCCGAGTTGGCTCACCCCTTCCGTCATCCTCGGCCGAATGAGCGAAGCGAATGTGGGCCGGGGATCCAGCGTGAGACTCGGCGAAGCCGTTCCTTCGTCTTCAGGGCTGTTCAGCCGAACGTTTTCGCGCATTCGACGCGACTGCGTCGCGCTCGAGCGAGGATGACGGGCGCACCGCCTCGCAATCAAAAAACTAAAGCACGCTCTGCATGTCGCGAACGAATTCGGAAAGTCCGAGCAACCGCGCCCGCTTGAGACGCTCCGCCGTCAGGATCGATTGCGCCGCTATCACACTCTGCGCCAGATCCGAATTGACGAGCACGTAATCGTACTCCGGCCAGTGGCTGAGTTCGGACGCAGCCGCTGCCATGCGTCGCGCAACGACCTCCGCCGAATCCTGCGCGCGCGTCTTCAAACGATCCTCGAGAACGTGCCCCGAAGGCGGCAGAACGAACACGCGCACCACGTCGCCCGGAAGTTTCTCGGAAAGCTGCTGCGCGCCCTGCCAGTCGATATCGAAGAGAACGTCCTCTCCCGCAGCGATGGCCTTTTCGACGGGTTCCCGCGGCGTGCCGTAATGATTGTCGAACACGCGCGCCCATTCGAGCAGGTCGCCGCGTTCGCGCATGATTTCGAAGCGGTCCCGATCGACGAAATGATAATCGACGCCGTCGCGCTCGCCCGGCCGCGGCGAACGCGTCGTGATAGAGACGGACATCGTGATCCCTCGTGCCGTCGCAAGGAGCTTGCGGGCCAGCGTCGTCTTCCCTGCGCCGGAGGGTGACGAGATGATGTACAAAAGTCCGCGGCGCGCGATGTGCGGTTCGCTCAATTCGGAGCCCTCAGGCGAATCTGGTGCGCGTGTGCTCATGCTATTCGACGTTCTGAACCTGTTCGCGGAATTGATCGATAACCGTCTTGAGCTGCAAACCGAGCCGCGTGACGTCGACGGCATTCGCCTTCGAGCATAGCGTATTGGCCTCGCGGTTGAACTCCTGCGCGAGAAAGTCGAGTTTTCGCCCAACCGATCCGCGTTCCTGAAGAATTTCGCGCGCGGCCGCAACGTGCGCGGCGAGCCGCTGCAGTTCCTCTTCGACATCGGCGCGCGTGGCGATCAAAACGGCTTCCTGATGCAGCCTCTCCTGATCGAGAGTAGCAGTTGTATCCACGAGGCGCGCGATGGCGTCGCGAAGCCGTCCCATGATCGCTTCCGGCGTGCGCGACGGAGACACACGGACACTCGCGGCAAGCTGATCGATCTGCGCAATCTGGTCCGTGATCACCGTCTGCAGCCGCGCGCCCTCCCCGCGCCGTGCTTCGGCAAGCTTGTCGAGGGCTGTCTCCAGGCTCTGCAGCAGCGAAGCCTCGCGACGCTGGCGCGCGCCCGCATCTTCCACCGTTTGGTCAGACGTTTCGAGAACGCCCTTGATCATCAGGAGCTGCGCCGCATCCGGCCGCGTCGCGCCGCTCAATTCCGTCACGCGTTCTGCGGCCTTGATGACGTCCGCTAATACTGCTTCGTTCAGGCGGAAAGCACCGTTGGCCTGCTGCTTTTCGATGGTGAGCGTCACCGAGATATTGCCGCGTGTAAGTCGCTTGCTGACAGCTTCGCGGGCCGCAATCTCGATAGGTTCAAAGCCCGGCGGCAGACGCAGCCGCACATCGAGGCCGCGGCCGTTGACGCTGCGGGCTTCCCAGGTCCAGGCCACACCTTCGCCGCTGCCGTCCGCGCGGGCAAAGCCTGTCATGCTGGAAATTGTCATTACGTATGCATCCCGCCTTGTTGAAGGCGGGCAACTTAGCGGGTCAGCGGCCGAACGCCAACCCAAGGGCCAATTCAAGGAATTGCCGTCCGTAGACTGTTTTACGGCTTCTTGGGTTTGCGCACTGGCAAGGGCACGCCGCCGGAAGCGCGAGGCTCGGTATCGGAAGCGTCATCGTCAGGTGACGCATCGGCCTGGCTGCCAGCGTCAGAGGCGTTCGAGTGGCCCGATGAGCTAGCCTTGGCCGTCTTCGAGCCCTTTACAGGCGCAACTGCGGGAGCCGGCGCATCCCCAGCGCTCGGCGGAATGGGCGCGGCGTTGCTGTTCGCATCGGAGCTCAGCTTCTCTCGCGCCTGCTTCTCGACGGCGCGCCACTTCTGAACCGCCGAGTTATGATCCTTCAGCGTTTCGGAGAACGCATGTCCGCCCGTACCGTCCGCTACGAAGTAAAGCTCGTTCGTCTTGGCCGGTTTGAGACCTGCTTCCAGCGATGATTTTCCCGGATTGCAGATCGGCCCGGGCGGCAGACCGTTGATCTGATATGTGTTGTATGGCGACTTTGCATCGATATCGGCCCGCGTGATGCCGCGACCAAGAACGCCTTGCGTACCGACGATTCCGTAGATGATCGTCGGGTCGGACTGCAGCCGCATCCCTTTGCGGAGACGATTATAGAACACGCCAGCAACCCGCTCGCGTTCATCCGCACGTCCCGTCTCCTTCTCGACGATCGACGCGAACGTCACCAATTCCTTTTCCGAACGGATCGGCAAATCCGGATCGCGCGTTTCCCAAAGAGCGCTGAGCGCCTTCTGCATCTCGCCCTGCATGCGGTCGATGATTTCCTGCCGCGAAGCGCCCTTCGAATAATAGTAGGTGTCGGGCAGCAGCGTCCCCTCTTCCGGGATCATCGCGATCTCGCCGGTGAGGTTCGGATCGGCGCGCAAGCGCTCAACGATCTGTCCGCTCGTCAACCCTTCGGGCAGCGTTGTTTTGTAAAGGATCGACTTGCCTTCCGAGAGCGTATCGATCACGTCGCGCATCGACGCGTGCTCTTTTATTTGATACTCGCCCGCCTTCAGCTCCGAATTCTTGCGATGGCTGACAAAGCCTTGCAGCAGATGGCCTCCAACGAACGTCCAGCGGTTGGTGATGATGCCCTCGCGCTCGAGCCGTTCGGCGATCGCGATGCGGCCTTCGCCCTTCGGAATGATAACGGTCCGCACCTCTGTGAGCGGTCCGGGGCTTTCGTACTGATTGAAAATCACGAACGCGGTGCCGCCGATGATCAGCATGCCCACCAGCGCAATCGTCAGCACACCGCTTATGACATGCACAAATCCGGAAACGACGCGTGACGGTTCGCGCGCGTCAAGCCCGCGCGGCCGGCTGGGAGCGCGGCCAGGCGCAAGGCGTTCTGCGGGGCTGCGCGCACCTGCGGTCCGGGCCGTTCTGGTCGCGTCCGGGCGCCTTCGATTTTGACTCATGATACCGCGAGCATTGTCCCTTGAAGAAGCGGCTCGGCGTGCTGGGGGCAGCCCCTCAGCCGTGTCTCTTCATCGTCCGCCCCCTACCAAGGACGCTCACCGGAAATTGTGGCAAAAACGCGAGTTTCGCACTCGACTAGTCAGCGCGAGCGAAAACAAGGCATGCATTGGTGCCGCCAAACCCAAATGAGTTGGAAAGCACGACATTGATGTCACGCTTCTTCGGGGTGTGCGGCACGAGATCGATGGGCGTCTCCACCGACGGATTGTCGAGATTGAGCGTCGCCGGAGCAATGTTATCACGCATTGCCAGCACCGAGAAAATGGCTTCGACGGCACCAGCCGCGCCGAGCAGATGCCCGATCGCAGATTTGGTCGAGGAGACCGTGAGGTCGTTCGCAGCATTGCCGAACAAACGCTCGATTGCCTTGAGCTCGATCTCGTCGCCCATCGGCGTCGACGTGCCGTGCGCGTTCACGTAATCGATCTGACTGGGCAAAACGTTCGCCCGCTTCAGTGCCGTCGTCATGCACCGGTACGCACCGTCACCGTCTTCGGCTGGCGCCGTGATGTGGAAAGCGTCCGCCGACATGCCGTAGCCGACGACCTCCGCATAAATCTTGGCGCCGCGCGCCTTCGCGTGCTCATAGCTCTCGAGCACGACGATGCCCGAACCTTCGCCCATGACGAACCCGTCGCGATCCTTGTCGTACGGACGCGATGCCTTCGTAGGCTGGTCATTGAAGCCGGTCGAGAGCGCACGGCATGCTGCGAAGCCCGCCATCGCGATTCGGCAAATGGGGCTCTCAGCGCCGCCTGCCACCATCACGTCGGCGTCGTCGAGCGCGATGATGCGCGCTGCGTCGCCGATAGCGTGCGTGCCGGTTGCGCACGCCGTCACAACCGCATTGTTCGGTCCGCGCAGGTTATGTTTGATCGAGACGTAGCCACCCGCAAGATTGATGAGGCGTCCGGGAATGAAGAACGGCGAGACGCGGCGCGGGCCCTTCTCCTTGAGCAAGAGCGACGTATCCGCAATGCCTGAGAGCCCGCCAATGCCCGAGCCGATCAATACGCCCGCGCGTTCCTGCGCTTCCGAAGTGTCGAGCTTCAAGCCTGCGTCTGCAATCGCCTGATCGGCCGCCGCAACGGCATAGATGATGAAGTCATCGACCTTGCGCTGTTCCTTCGGCTCCATCCAATCGTCGGCATTGAATTTGCCTTCGGATGTTGCGCCGCGCGGAACGAAATTGGCGATCTGGCAGGTGATGTCGGAGACTTCGAATTCTTCGATCCGCCGCGCGCCGTTGTGCCCGGCAAGCAGGTTAGACCAAGCGGCTTCGACGCCACATCCAACCGGTGTGACGAGACCCAATCCGGTAATAACGACACGTCGCATGCGAGCTTCTTGTGTTGTGTTGCTAATGAATGGCCGTCGTGGATCGGGCAGCTGAAGGGGGCCGGTCACCCAGCCCCCTTCTGATCCGGTCCGAGGCGCGCACGCGCGCCAAATTCTTGCGGATGAACGAGGGGCCGTTAGGCCGCGCTTGCGTTCTTTTCGAGAAACTTCACGGCATCGCCGACCGTCAGGATGTGCTCAGCAGCATCATCCGGAATTTCGCAGCCGAATTCTTCTTCAAACGCCATCACGAGTTCAACAGTATCCAAGCTGTCTGCGCCAAGATCATCGATGAAGCTGGCGTTGTCGGTGACCTTGTCGGCCTCGACCCCAAGATGCTCCACGACAATTTTCTTCACGCGCTCTGCCACATCGCTCATCGTCTATCCTCGTGTCTTTCTATCTATTTTTTGGCGCGCCTTATTGGCCCGCCTGTTTGCTCAGCTCAACCGTGACCGGACAGACGCTAGGCTCTCGGCCTACGAAAAGTCTAGCCTGTTCGGTTAAGACGCTCGCCTCATTGTAGAGTGTAATCTTTTATCCTGACGCCGTAGCGTGAGTCTCACGCCGAGGCACCGCAATGCCTTCCGCTGCGCCGGTTTGTCCCCAGCTTCGCGCGTCCCGGAAGCGTTGTATGCCCGCCCCAAAACCGTGGTGTCGTTAACACACTTCACCTGCCTTGCAAAGCTCACGGTGACGCACCCGAACGCAGTTTCATGCCGCTCCTGAAATGCAAAGAAGTCTGGAGTTATCGGCGTTTACCATGCCCAGCGCATTCGCCCTTAGACCATCGCCATACCGCCGTTGATGTGCAGCGTTTGGCCGGTGATGTAGCCGCCCTCGTTAGACGCGAGATAGAGACAACCTGCCGCGACATCCATGGGCTCGCCGAATCTCTGCGCTGGGATGATTTGCGCGATCTCGCCCTTTTGCTTGTCCGTCAGAACATCGGTCATCGACGTCTTGATAAAGCCCGGCGCAATCGAATTCGCCGTAATGCCGCGCGAAGCGACCTCGCGCGCCAGCGATTTCGTCATGCCGATAATACCGGCCTTCGAAGCTGCATAGTTGCCCTGGCCAGGATTGCCGAAAACGCCCGACACCGAAGCGATGTTGATGATGCGGCCATATCCGGTCTTTGAACGCATCATGTGGCGCGACGCGGCGCGGCACAGCATGAACGTCGACGTCAGGTTGACGGCGATGACGTCGTCCCACTGGTCGTCCTTCATCACCATGAACAGGTTGTCTTTGGTGAGACCCGCGTTGTTGACGAGAATATCGAGACGCCCGCCGAGCGCTTTCACCGCTTCGTCGATGAGCTTCGCGACGCCCGCCCGATCGGCGAGATCGCAAGGCAGCACGTGAACGCGGTCGCCCAGTTCTTTGGCCAGCGTGTCGAGCGCTTCAACCTTGCGGCCCGAAATGGCGACCGTTGCGCCGGCCTTGTGAAACACGCGAGCGATCTCCGCGCCAAGTCCGCCGCTGGCGCCTGTCACGAGCGCCGTCTTACCAGTCAAGTCGAACATCAATGTCTCCTTAGGACGTAAGCGCGGCGAGCGCCGCGTCGATATCGGTGGGTAGGCCAATGCTGACAGCGTTCGCCGTCGGTGCCGTTCGTTTCACGAGACCAGCGAGCACCTTGCCCGCGCCGATCTCATAGAAGTCCGTGACGCCAAGCGCGCTCATCGCAGCAACACATTCGCGCCAGCGAACACGCTGCGTGACCTGCTCGATCAGCCGCTTTTTAATTTCCTCAGGGTCGCTGAGCGGAGCCGCCAATACGTTCGCGACGACCGGCACGACCGGCGTATTGACTTTGACTGAGGCGAGCGCTTCCGCCATCGCGTCGGCAGCAGGTTGCATCAGCGCGCAATGGAAGGGCGCGGATACAGGCAGCGGAACCGCGCGGCGCACGCCGTGAGCTTTACCGATCTCCGCCACGCGATCGATCGCCGTCTTGTGACCCGAAAGCACGACCTGCGTCGGCTCGTTGTCATTAGCGACATCGCAGACATCGCCCTGCGCCGCTTCAGCCGCGACTTTCTCCGCAACATCGACGCCGACGCCAAGTAGCGCCGCCATGCCGCCCAAGCCGACGGGAACGGCCTTCTGCATCGCACGTCCGCGCAGTCGCAACAGCCGCGCCGCGTCACCGAGCGAAAATGCCCCGGCCGCTGCAAGAGCTGAGTATTCGCCGAGCGAATGACCGGCCACGAATGAGACAGTCTTCCCCAGCGACACGCCTCGCTCCGCTTCAAGAGCGCGAACCACCGCCATCGAGACAGCCATCAGCGCCGGTTGCGCGTTCTCGGTTAGCGTGAGTGTTTCCTTCGGGCCTTCCCAGATCAGCGCCGAAAGCTTTTCGCCCAGCGCATCATCGACCTCTTCGAAGACCGCCCGCGCGGAAGGAAATGCGTCGGCGAGAGCCTTGCCCATACCAACGTCCTGGCTGCCCTGACCGGGAAAAACGAATGCGCGTGCCATGTGGTCCTGGAATATGAGTGGGTTTAATGAGGAATGCTGCCGATCTCGACTGCGCCGGTAATTCCCGGGCGTCGGTCGCGGACTTAGTTCACGGCCGTCCGCTCGCTGTCAAGTTTCCGCCGGCACAATGCCGCGCCTTGGCCCTCGCGCCGCCCGACCGCCCATGCTAACCGTCTCGAACCGCTTGGTGTGGCTGCGGAGAGGCCGTAGGTCTCTTGTTTGCAGGGGTTTGCCGGCGGTCTCGGGCCATTGACCTGATCCAGAACCGGCTCTTCCGGAGCCAGCCGAAAGGCAACCGTCACGCCGCCCTGCGGGCTCGTCTTCGGACGGTCGCCCCCGTGTCGTGACCGTGGCGCCGGAAGAGCTTCTTTTAAAGGACTGCGGATGCTCGCGGACGATCCCTATATTTCGGCGATTGTTGTGTTCCTCGTCGCGCTGGCGATCATCCTCGCGATGCAGGCCTGGAAGACGTTCGCAGGCGCGGCGAATATCGTTTCCGAAACAGAGCGCGGCGTTCTCTACAAGCACGGCTTGTTCGTGCGTGAGGTCGGCCCCGGGCGCTACTGGAATTTTCCAGGCACGGTTCTGAAGCGGTTGACCGTCAACGAAATGGCGATCACCGTTCCCTCGCAGGAGGTGATGAGCCAGGACCGCTTGCCGATCCGCCTCAGCGCCATCGCGATCATCAAGGTGCGCGACCCCCGCAAAGCGCTGGAAGCCAGTTCCGACGGCTATTATTCGGCAGTCTATCGCACGCTTCAGCTTGCGCTGCGCGATCTCGCGGCCGAAGCCCCGCTCGAAGGATTGTTGGACCAGCGCGCGTCTCTCGATGAGCGCTTGACGGAAAAGGCGCGCGCGGGCTGCGAGGAGCAGGGTTGCGAGCTGGTGCGCGCCAATGTGCGTGATGTGATGATGCCCGCCGAAATCCGCCGGATCGCGACGGAAACGGTGCGCGCCCGGCTCGAGGCGCAGGCCCAGCTCGAACGCGCACGCGGCGAGCAGGCGTCATTGCGCGCGCTGAACAACGCGGCGCGGCTTCTGAAAGACAATCCGGAGTTGATGAACCTGCGTATCCTGCAGACGATGACAGCAGGCGCCGGAAAAACGCCGCCCACGCTGGTTCTGCAGGGCGGCGCCGGATTATTACCCATTCGCGCCGCAACTCCCGGCCCAGCGGACGGCGGCGACGTAACGAACGAGGAAAGCTGAAGCGGCGTTAATCGACCGCTTCGACTTCGCACAACTCGCCATCGATCAGGTCGAACAGCACTTCTGCGCCTGTTTCTTCCGCTGCGGCGAGCGCTTCGACGAGATCTTCGTCGATCGGCGCGACCTTCAGCGTTGCCGGATCAGCGTCAGAGCCCAGTTCTTCCATCGTTGCTTCGCCTTCGGCGCGAGCGTCTTCCTCGCTGTCCTCGACGGCCCAGATCGTTTCCTCTGTATAGGCTGCATACTTCATGTGGGTTCTCTCCCTCGACGCGCCGATGGAAATGGAATCGGCTCAGTCGCGCCCATAGGCCATGATTCCCCCGGCTTGCGCATGCTCCTCCGAGCCACGTTCACGGAGAAATTCGACGCCCCCGGCAAATGGCCGCCCCGCCAGCGCTTGCCGGGGGGCGCAAATCCTGTATAAGGCCCACTTCCCGCTCCGGTTGGAGGCTGAACGGGGGCTTGGGTTGCATCCGCTATTTGGATTGCAGGCCAGGAGGCTAACCGCCGCCCCCCAGTGTCTTCTCCTAATGGGAACCAGATCGGCCTTTCTCGGCCCGATTGGGGCTTTGCACCGGAGCTAGGAACGTATCGCGCCTCCAAAGGACGATGCGTCAACTCGAACCGAAAGGCCAACCGTATGCCGCTATACGAGCATACGTTCCTGGCACGCCAGGACGTTACCCAAGCCCAAGTCGAAGCCTTGATGAAAGAATTTCAGGGCATCATCGAAGAGGGCACGGGCAAGATCAGCAAGCAGGAATACTGGGGTCTCAAGAACCTCGCATTCAAGATCAAGAAGAACCGCAAAGCTCACTTTGCTTTCTTCAACATCGACGCGCCGCCCGCAGCCGTGACCGAAATGGAACGGCGCATGGGCCTCAACACCGACGTCATTCGTTTCATGACGATCCGCGTTGAAGATCACGAAACCGAACCCAGCATCCAGATGCGCAAGCAGGATCGCGACGAGCGCGGTGATCGTGGCGGCTTCGGCGGCCGTGGTGGCCCTCCGCGTGGTGATCGTGGCGGTTTTGGCGGTCGCGAAGGCGGCTCCACGTTCCGCTCGCGTCCCCCGCGTGAAGGCGATCGCGGTCCGCGTCCCCCGCGTGATGGAGAGGCGCCGCGCGCGCCCCGTCCTCCGCGTGATTCCAATCCTGGCTCGGAGGGCTAACCCATGGCCGAAATCGCATCAGCCGGTGGCGGCGCCCGCCGTCCTTTCCAGCGTCGTCGCAAGACCTGCCCGTTCTCGGGTGAAGGCGCTCCGAAGATTGACTACAAGGACGTTCGCACGCTCGGCCGTTACATTTCCGAGCGCGGCAAGATCGTCCCGAGCCGCATCACGGCAGTCTCCGCGAAAAAGCAGCGCGAACTCGCGCGCGCCATCAAGCGCGCCCGCTTTCTCGGCCTGCTGCCTTACGTGATCAAGTAAGCACCTACCGCACCCGGCGGCCGGCTCCCCGAAGGGGAGTCGCCGGGTGCAATCAAGATTGCGCCGCCGGGTGCAACGAAAGTTGGGTCGGAACGGGAAACCGGATCCGGCTCTAACCGCCAAGGCGGGACAGCGAGAGATGCCGACGAACGTTATCCTTTTAGCAATTGCCGCGGGCATCATGTCCGCAGTCGTCTTCGCTTCGGCGACGGCGGGCGCGATGCTGTTCCGCGTCTTGCTCTTCCTGTTGACGCCGCTCTCGCTTTACCTCGCGGGCCTCGGCCTCGGAACGGTTGCCGCAACGATCGCCGCCGTCACCGCCACGATCACGATTTTTCTGATCGCCAATCCCCTCGCCGCTGAAGTCTACGCTATCAGCACCGCGATCCCTGCCGTGATCCTGACGCGACTCGCGCAGTTGAGCCGTGGCGAGGATGAGGATCGCGAATGGTATCCAATCGGCCGCCTTGTCGTCGTCGCGGCCGCCTTCGCCGGTGTTTTCGCATCTCTCGCCATCATCCTGATGGGCGGTGACGTCGACACGCTGAGTAAGATGCTCCGCACCGTCGTTGAATCGTTCGTCAAATCGGATCTCGCGCGCCTGCCGGGTGCGCCGGAGGTCACGAGCCAGCAAATCGACGAGATCACGCAAACCACGCTGTCCACACTGCCTTGGGCGCTGGGTCTACTTGCGATGTCGACGACGCTGCTCAATCTCTGGCTCGCGGGGCGCATTACGCTCGCGTCGGGACGCCTGAAACGCCCGTGGCCCGACCTCGCCTATTTCTCGATGCCACCCAGCGCGACCCTCGTTCTGCTCGTCGCAACCGCTGTCAGCTTTACCGGCGGATTGCCCGGTCTGCTCGCAGGAGGAATTGCAGCACCTTTCCTTCTCGCGTTCGCGCTCGTTGGGCTCGGTGTCGTCCACGTACTCACGCGCAATTCGCCGTGGCAGATCTTCATTCTCACCGCGCTTTATACCGGCGCGCTCATCATCCCGCATGTCGGCTTGTTGCTCGCGCTCGGAGGCCTTGCCGAAACGATTTTTCACTATCGCCGCGCCGGTCCGCCGCCCGCAGCGCCCCATTAAAACAAACCAGAACCAAACGAACTTAAAGGAGTTGAACCCATGCAAGTTATTCTGCTTCAGCGCATCGGCCGTCTTGGTCAGATGGGCGACGTCGTCAACGTAAAAGACGGCTACGCACGCAATTTCCTTCTTCCGCAGAAGAAGGCTCTGCGCGCCAACGAAGAAAACAAGAAGGTGTTCGAAGGCCGTCGCGCTCAGCTCGAAGCCGAGAACCTCTCGCACAAGAAGGATGCGGAAACCGTTTCCGCGAAGCTCGACGGCATGAGCTTCACGCTCATCCGCGCTGCCGGCGACACCGGCCAGCTCTACGGCTCGGTCTCGACGCGCGACATCGCTGAAGTCGTCAGCGAGAACGGCTTCACCGTGAACCGTAACCAGATCATCCTCGACAAGCCGATCAAGGCTCTGGGCCTGACGGAAGCCAAGGTTCAGCTCCATCCGGAAGTTGTAAGCGCCATCACGCTCAACATCGCCCGCTCGCAGGACGAAGCCGATAAGCAGGCGCGTGGCGAGAACGTCACGGTCGTTCAGGATGAAGCGCTCGAACTCGAAACCTTCAATCCGGATGCGGAATTCGAAGACGCACGGCCGGAAGCTGAATCTGAAGGCGACGCGGCCTAAGCCAGCGTTATCGGCAGGATAACCTGCCAGAATTGTAGGGCTTGGCCGTTGCCGGATTCGCACGGCCAAGCCTTTCTACTCCATGCATGTTGATATCGGGGATGACTACCGCCTCACCCCACGTTCCCCCGAATCTCTTTCCTGAATCAGGTAGGGTCCGCCACATGGCAGACCCCGCATACCTCGCAACTGAGAAGCTCCAACAAGCTGTCTCGGCAAATGAACCGCTGACGTTCCGTCAGCCCCCCCATAACGTCGAAGCCGAGCAGGCGCTCCTTGGCGCAATCCTCGTCAACAACGAAGCGCTTGACCGCGTCTCGGGCTTCCTCTCGCCCGATCATTTCTTCGAGCCGCTTCACGGGCGAATCTTCGAAACGCTCGCAACGCTCATCCACGCGGGCAAAGTCGCGACACCCATCACCGTCAAGACGTTCTTCGAGAATGTCGAGCCGATCGATGCGTCGACGACGGTGCCGCAGTACCTCGGCCGGCTCGCCGCCAATGCGACGACGATCATCAACGCCGCCGAGTACGGCCGCACGATCTACGATCTGGCGACGCGACGCGCGCTGATCGTCATCGGCGAAGACATGGTCAACACCGCTTACGAGAGCGCGGTGGATCAGGCGCCGAAAGCGCAGATCGAGGAAGCGGAAACGCGGCTCTATTCGCTCGCGGAGCAGAACAAGTACGGCAAGGGGTTCGAGACGTTCAAATCGGCGCTCGCAACCGCCATCGAAGTCGCGAACAGCGCATTCCAGCGCGCTGGGCATCTATCGGGCGCCTCCACGGGCCTCTCCGATCTCGACAGCAAGCTCGGCGGTCTACAGCGCTCGGATCTCATCATCCTCGCGGGCCGTCCTTCGATGGGAAAAACCGCGCTCGCCACCAACATCGCCTACAACGTCGCCAAGGCATACCAGTCGGAGCGTCGTGCCGATGGCTCGACGGAAACGACCAACGGCGGCATTGTCGGCTTCTTCTCTCTTGAAATGTCGTCCGAACAGCTCGCAACGCGTATTCTCGCCGAGCAGGCGGAAATCAGTTCCGAGAAGATCCGTCGCGGCATGATCGACGAGAACGAATTCCGCAAGCTCTCCGAAGTCGCCAACGAGATGTCGCGCATCCCGCTTTACATCGACCAGACGGGCGGTATCACGATCGCGCAGCTCTCATCGCGCGCCCGAAAGCTCAAACGCCAGCACGGTCTCGACCTGATCGTCGTCGACTATTTGCAGTTGCTCGCCGGATCCAAGGGCCGCGGTGAAAACCGCGTGCAGGAAGTCACCGAAATCACCACGGGCCTGAAAGCACTCGCGAAGGAACTCGATCTGCCGATCATGGCCCTGTCGCAGCTTTCGCGTCAGGTTGAAGCGCGCGAAGACAAGCGCCCGCAGCTCTCAGACCTTCGTGAATCGGGTTCGATCGAGCAGGACGCTGACGTCGTCATGTTCGTATACCGTGAGGAATATTACGTCGAACGGACCAAGCCGAACGAAGGAACGCCCGAATTCGCTGATTGGATGACCAAGATGAGCCAGGTCTCGGGCAAGGCCGAGTGTATCATCGGCAAACAGCGTCATGGCCCGGTGGGCACGGTCGAACTGTCGTTCGAGGGTCAATTTACCCGCTTTGGCAATCTCGCACGCGATTTTATGTTGCCGCGTGATTGAACGAGCATAGCGTGGCTAGGGACGTGATGACGGTGGACGCGCGCATATCGGATCATCTGGCGGGCGCCACCGGAACGATCACGATCGACCTCGGGCGAATTGCTGCCAACTGGAAGGCGCTCGCGGACAAAGTCGCGCCTGCGCGCTGCGGCGCCGTCGTTAAAGCAAATGCGTACGGCCTCGGTGCGGATCGCGTGATACCCGCGCTGTACCGCGCGGGCTGTACGGCATTCTTCATCGCAACACCCGCTGAAGCGGAAGCCGCGCGCCTGCTTGCGCCGGATGCCGACATTTACGCACTCGATGGGCTCGTCGGGAACGCAGCGCAGATATTCGTGCGCCATAACATCCATCCCGTTCTGTCGACTCTGGACGACGTCGCCGCCTGGTCCCTCGCCGCTCGCAACCACGGCGACGCGTTGCCCGCAGCGCTGCATATCGATACCGGCCTGAACCGCCTCGGACTGCCCTCGCGTGACGTTCGCCGTCTGGCAGCCGACCCAGCGCTTCTCAGCGGCATACGCGTCGAACTGGTGATGAGCCACCTCGCATCTGCTGACGTGCCGAACGATCCAAAGAATCGCGAGCAGCTTGTCGCCTTCGGCACGCTCTCAGCACTCTTTCCGAACGTCCCGAAAAGTCTGGCCGCATCGGACGGTCTGATGCTCGGCCCCGCATATCACTTCGAAATCGTTCGACCGGGTTACGCGCTCTATGGCGGACAGGCATCCGCGGCCGACACCGCTCCCGTCGCGCCCGCCGTGACAGTTGCGGCGCGCATTCTCGCAGTCACAGCCATCGCGCCGGGCGAAACGGTCGGTTACTCGGCCACATGGCAGGCCGAACGCGCGAGCCGCATCGCAACGATTGCCGCTGGCTACGCGGACGGAATTCCGCGCTCGGCAGGATGCTCGAATGGCGAGACCGGCGGCCACGTCATCATTGGCGGACACCGCGCCCCGATCGTGGGACGTATTTCGATGGATCTGATCACCGTCGACGTGACGGATCTCCCGATCGACGCGGCAAAACCGGGCGCCTTCGCAACGCTCGTCGGGAACGGTCTGACAATCGAGGATCAGGGCTTTGCCGCGGGCACCATTGGATACGAGATCCTGACGCGCCTCGGCCCGCGCTTCACGCGCCTCTACATCGATGAGCGAACCTGACCATGGCGAAGGCATCTCGCTCACTCTACGTCTGTCAGGCGTGCGGCGCGACTGCGGCGCGCTGGGCGGGCAAATGCTCCGCTTGCAACGAGTGGAATACGCTCGTCGAAGAAACCGACGCTGGTCCGCCGCCCGGCTCCGGCATCACGCGGCAATCGAAGGGACGCGTCGTCAAGCTCGAATCCCTGCAGGGCTCGGTGGCGGAAGCACCGCGCTTCTCGACCGGCATCGACGAACTCGACCGTGTCATGGGTGGCGGCATTGTTCCGGGCTCCGCAATCCTGATCGGCGGCGAACCCGGCATCGGTAAATCGACGTTGCTCCTGCAGGTCGCCGCGCACCTCGCGCAGCGGGGCAAACGTTCAGTGTATTTCTCGGGCGAGGAAGCCGTGGCGCAGGTCCGTCTGCGTGCCGCGCGGCTCGGTCTGGCGGAGGCGCCCGTCGGCCTCGCATCCGAAACCAATCTGTCGAACATTCTCACGACGCTGAGCGATGACCGCCCGCCGGATCTCGTCATCATCGATTCCGTGCAAACGCTCTGGGCAGACACGCTCGACGCTGCGCCCGGCACAGTCAGCCAGGTTCGCGCGGCCGCTCAGGCGCTGATCCGTTATGCAAAAATGGCAGGCGCGGCCCTGCTGCTTGTCGGTCACGTCACCAAGGACGGCCAGATCGCCGGTCCGAAGGTGATCGAGCACATGGTCGACACTGTGTTGTATTTCGAAGGCGATCGTGGCCTCTCTTACCGCATCCTGCGCGCCGTCAAAAATCGCTTCGGCCCGAGCGATGAGATCGGCGTGTTCGAGATGGTGGCGGGCGGCCTGCGCGAGGTCGCCAATCCGTCGGAGCTCTTTCTAGGCGATCGCACGAGCCAAAGTCCTGGCGCCGCCGTCTTCGCCGGGATCGAAGGCACGCGCCCGCTGCTCGTCGAAATCCAGGCCCTCGTCGCCCCCTCGGGCCTCGGCACGCCGCGCCGCGCGGTTGTGGGCTGGGACAGCAACCGGCTCAATATGCTTCTGGCCGTGCTGGACGCCCGCTGTGGGGTGTCGTTTTCAGGCCACGACGTTTACCTCAATGTGGCTGGCGGCCTGAAGATCACCGAGCCCGCGGCCGATCTCGCCGCCGCCGCCGCGCTGCTGTCGTCGATCTCTGGGATAACGCTCCCAAGAGAGGCCGTGTATTTCGGCGAAGTCTCGCTTTCCGGCGCGGTTCGAGGCGCCGCCATGACCACGTCGCGCCTGAAGGAAGCCGCAAAACTGGGGTTTATGCAGGCCGTGCTGCCCGAAGCCGGCGAGGCCGATACCAACGGTTTGAAGTTGACGCTATCCCGCATTGCACACCTCAAGTCCCTTGCGGCAGCGGCGGCTGCGTGCGACTGACTTTTTCGGGGTGCGAATCTCGGCCCGGCGGGGCTGGTTAAAAGAGGGACTTCGGCCATGATCGGCCCGCTGACGTATCTCGATCTCGCTTTGATCGCCGTCGCATTTATTTCCGGCCTTTTGGCGATGTATCGTGGCTTTGCCCGCGAACTGCTCTCGATCCTCTCCTGGATTGCGGCAGCCGCTGTCGGCTATTGGGTTTTCTCGACCAAGAAAGACATGACGGCCGAAATCGCGGCGCAGACGAGCCTCCCGCCTCAGATCGCAACGGCAGCCATTGCGCTCGTCGTGGCGCTGATCGTTCTCATCATCGTCCATCTCATCACCGCGCGCATATCGGACGCCATTCTCGACAGTCAGGTCGGCATGGTTGACCGTGTACTGGGCTTCATCTTCGGCGTGCTTCGCGGCTTCCTGCTCTTCGTTATCCCATACATGGCGTATGAGGCCTTCATTTCGCCGGACAAGGAGAAGCAGCATCCGCTTGTCCGGGATGCCTATTTCCGCGATTCCGTAAAGGCAACGGGCGAGTCGATCCGCTCTGTTCTGTTGCAGGTCATCCCGCAACCTTCCACGGCGCCACCGGCGACGGAGCAGCCGGGTGGTCAGCAGGGTTCGCTGGGACAAAAAGAGCGGTCCGTCGCGCTGGTCATCAACGGCACTCGGTACTATATGACCGTCGTGTGACGACACCATTCGCCGCGCGTCTGGACCGCGTTTAGCGTTTTATTACCGGCGTATCGGACATTAAGGCAGCCCAAGCGGAGGTGCCATGGCACAGCGACCTGACGCAGCCAAAGTCGATGGTTTGACGGTAACGCGATACGACGATGATCGCCTGCGGGAAGAATGCGGCGTATTCGGCATCTTCGATCATCCCGATGCCGCGGCCATCACGGCGCTGGGCCTCCACGCACTTCAGCACCGGGGGCAGGAAGCGGCCGGCATCTGCTCCTACGACGGGCACAATTTCCACTCCGAGCGCCGTATGGGCCTCGTCGGCGATAACTTCTCGCGAGCCGACGTCCTCGCCCGCCTCAAAGGCCGCATGGCCATCGGCCACGATCGCTACTCCACGACGGGCGACGCCCTGATCCGCAACGTTCAGCCGCTCTTCTGCGATATTGATACCGGGGGTTTCGCCGTCGCCCACAACGGCAACCTGACGAACGCCCTCACAATACGGCGCGAGCTGATCTCCTCCGGCGCCATCTGCCAGTCCACCTCAGACACCGAAGTCATTCTCCATCTTCTTGCGCGCTCCAAGAAGCGCCGCATCGTTGAACGCTTTGTCGACGCTATTCGCCAGATCGAAGGCTCATACGCCCTCGTTTGCCTGACCAACGATATGATGATCGGCGCCCGCGATCCGATCGGCATTCGCCCGCTCGTCATCGGACGTCTCGGCACCTCATACGTCCTCGCGTCCGAAACATGCGCGCTCGATATCGTCGGCGCGGAATTCTTGCGCGAAGTCGATAACGGCGAAGTCGTCGTCATCACGGACGAAGGCCTCGAGAGCCATCGCCCCTTCCCGCTGCGCCCAGCGCGGCCCTGCATCTTCGAATACATTTACTTCGCCCGGCCAGACTCCATCGTCGGCGGCCAAACCGTTTACGACATCCGCAAACACATGGGTGTCGAACTCGCGCGCGAAGCCCCGATCGAAGCGGACGTCGTCGTCCCTATTCCCGACTCGGGCGTTCCAGCCGCCATCGGCTTCAGCCAGCAGAGCGGTGTGCCGTTTGAACTCGGCATCATTCGCAACCACTACGTCGGGCGCACCTTCATCGAGCCGGAGCAGCGCATTCGCCAGCTCGGCGTGAAGCTGAAGCATTCGGCGAACTCCGGCGTCATTCGCGGCAACCGCGTCGTTCTGATTGACGACAGCGTCGTGCGCGGCACCACGTCGAAGAAGATCGTCCAGCTCATCCGCGACGCGGGCGCAAGCGAAGTGCACATGCGCATATCTTCGCCGCCGATTACGCATCCCGATTTTTACGGCATCGATACGCCGAGCAAGGCAGACCTGCTGGCCGCCAACCACTCGCTCGAGGGCATGCGTGAATTCATGGGCGCCGACAGCCTGGCGTTTCTCTCCGTGAACGGCATCTATCGCGCGATCGGCCTCGAAAATCGCGATGATCGCGCCCCGCAATTCACCGACCATTGCTTTACGGGCGATTATCCGACCAATCTGACCGACCATGATGGCGAAGCCATCCCGAGGCAGCTCTCCCTCCTCGCCGAAGTCGGCTAACGAGCGGACAGGCGTTCGGCCAACCGAGTTCTGAGTACCTTTGATGACCG
The DNA here is from genome assembly GCF_013626205.1 of Hyphomicrobium methylovorum. Taxonomy (NCBI): domain Bacteria; kingdom Pseudomonadati; phylum Pseudomonadota; class Alphaproteobacteria; order Hyphomicrobiales; family Hyphomicrobiaceae; genus Hyphomicrobium; species Hyphomicrobium methylovorum. The sequence continues at coordinate 3,345,590 of NZ_QHJE01000001.1, read as the reverse complement.
ACAGCACCGTTCATGCCGGCCTCAGCGGACGCACCGCGCTTGTTACAGGAGCGTCACGCGGCATCGGCCGTGCCGTCGCACTCGGTCTCGCGAAAGCAGGCGCGCACGTCATCATCACCGCGCGTTCGCTCGGCGGACTTGAAAGCCTCGATGATGAGATCCAGGCAGCGGGCGGCGCGGCAACGCTTCTCCAACTTGATCTGCGCAAGGGCGATCGCATCGACCAGCTTGGCCCGACCATCTATCAGCGCTGGCAGAAGCTCGACATCCTCGTCGCCAACGCAGGCATCCTCGGTCCGCTTTCACCGCTGGGCCACACGACTGAGGACGGGTTTCTCGCAACCATCGACATCAATCTCAATGCCAACTGGCGCCTCATCCGCACGCTCGATCCGCTGTTGAAGCTGTCGGACGCCGGACGAGCCGTCTTCGTCACTTCGGGCGCGGCAAGCGGCAAGTATGCGTACTGGGGCGCTTATTCCGCGTCGAAGGCGGGCCTTGAGGCAATGGTGAAGACGTGGGCTGAGGAACTGACGAATACAAATGTTCGCGCCAACCTCATCAATCCTGGCGCAACGCGCACGCAAATGCGCGCCAAGGCATTTCCGGGTGAGGATGAATCGAAACTTCCGTTACCGGCAGACCTCGTGCCGCTCTTCCTCGAGCTCGCCTCGCCCGCGTATACCGGCAACGGCAATGTCATAAACTTTCGGCAATGGCGCGCATCACGGCACAGCGGTGAACAGACGTCCGATATCGGCGTAGCAAACGCCGACGTATAAATCAGCCTACGTCGCATTTGCACGTACTGACGCAGCGCAGCATAACGAAGAAGATTCTGCGCTTGCAGTTTTTGCCTCATTGAGGACACATGCACGCGTGTTTTGATGAGTGTCGTCGGGGGGCGGCAGCGGCTTGCTATTGAGGCCGTGAGAACATGGGAATTGGGGAAGTCCGAATGCGTTTGTTGACGATGTACACGGCCGTCTGCGTGGCCACGTTAGGTGCACTTGCAGGTGCGACGGGAGCAATCGCGGAAACGCATATGGATCGCGCGATGATGAAGCTCGAGCCTGAAGAGCGCGCGCATCAGGCATGCAATATGCGCGGAATTGAAGCCGTTCGCAAAGGCGCCAAACTCAAGGGCGTGGATCGTCTGAAGTCGGGCAGCCTGTCGCCAGCGCACTTCAAGGACAACAAGGTGACGGCGAATGGCGCTGCCGTACGAGCGGGCCATCACTGGTACGAACTGAAGTACACGTGCACCGTCACCGACGACCAGATGCGCGCGACGTCGTTTGACTTCAAGCTTGGTGCTGAAATTCCCGAAGACAAATGGGAAGACTACGGCCTCTGGAAATAAGCGCATACCGAACTGAGAGAGTGCGTCGCGCTGGCCGAGTTCAATCGAATTGTATCGTCATTCCGTCGTATGCCGGTTCGACTCCGGCTGGCAATTCGCGCAGCAGCGTGTCGTAGTCGAGTTCGCTCGTCATGTGCGTCAGGATCGTCCGCTTCGGCTTCAACCGCTCCACCCATTTGAGCGCCTGCTTCACGCTGAAATGACTCTCATGCGGCGTGTAGCGCAACGCATCGACGATCCAGACGTCGAGCCCTTCGAGAAGGGGTAGCGACGAGTCTGGCAAATCACTGACGTCTGGCGAATACGCAAAATTACCGAAGCGGAATCCGAGCGACGGGATTGACCCGTGCTGCTGCAGGATCGGCTGCGCGGAAATCGGACCGCCAGCGCCTTCGATAACGATGGGCTGAATGCCATCGATCAGATGCCCATTGAGAATGGGCATATAGGGCGATCCCTCTGGCGTCTCGAAGCAATATCCGAAGCGCGTCATGAGGCTCGCGCGGGTCGCCTCGTCGAAATACACGTTCACACGTCGCCGCATCGCGAACGCGATCATGCGGAGATCATCAATTCCGTGCGTATGGTCTGCATGATCGTGCGTATAGAGAACGCCATCTAGTGTCGTCGTCCGCGTCGTAAGGATCTGCGCGCGAAAATCAGGCGACGTGTCGATCAGAACAGACGTTTGCCCTTCGGCACCGTTGCGCTCGACCAGCAGCGAGCACCTGAGACGACGGTTTTTAGAGTTGGCCGGATCGCACGCACCCCAGTTCATTCCGACGCGCGGCACGCCACCCGAGGAGCCACACCCAAGGATGGTGCATTTGTAGTTCATGCCGCTCCTGGTCCTCCGGCAAGTTCAGACACGGGACGCTTCGCCTTGCCGTAAAGCCGAAAGAAATTCTCGGTCGTGGCCGCTGCAATCCCGTCATTGGAGACGCCCTTGATCCCGGCAAGCACAGATGCCGTCCGCGCGACATATGCGGGCTCGTTGCGCCTCCCCCGGAAAGGATCCGGCGCAAGGAAGGGCGCGTCCGTTTCGACAAGCAGTCGATCAAGCGGAACATCGCGCGCAATCTCGCGCAGAGGCTCCGACTTCTTGAAGGTGATGACGCCGCTGAACGACACATAGAGCCCGAGATCGAGCGCGCGCATCGCGAGTTCCCGCCCGCCCGTGAAACAGTGCAGCACTGCCGGAAACGCTCCGCGTGCATGCTCGTCTTCGAGAATGGCGATCGTATCGGCGTCTGCATCGCGCGTATGAATTTCGAGCGGCAAACCGGTTTCACGCGCCGCTGCGATATGCCGGCGGAAACCTTCCGCCTGCGCCGCGGGCGTTGAATGCTGGTAGTGATAATCGAGACCCGCTTCACCCACCGATACGACCTTCGGATGCCGCGTCAGCTCGATGATCCGCTCCAGCGGAATATCGAGTTCTTCGTGCGCATTGTGCGGATGCGTGCCGACCGAGCACCAGACGTTGTCGAACCGCTCGGCAACGCCCAGCACCTTGTCGAACTGACGAATACGCGTCGAGATCGTCACCATCGTGCCGACGCCCGCTTCGTGAGCGCGCGCAACGACCTGATCGAGTTCCGGGGCAAAATCAGGAAAATCGAGATGGCAATGATGATCGACGAGCATCGAATGAGTTTACTTTCTTAATGTCGTCCCGGTTCTGCGTCGCGTTGTCCTCAAGCGGGTTCAACGTAACGCGGAAACACGCCCTGCGGCTCCGGTATTGAAATACCGGCCGTCAGACGGCCTGCTGCGCCGAGGCTGGCAAATGTGCGCCCATTGTTCGGCACAGCGAGCAGATCGAGAAGCTTCTCCGCGCTTTCGGGCATCACGGGCTGCGCAAGGATCGCGAACTGGCGCACCGTCTCTGCGGTAACATAAAGGATTGTCGCCATCCGCGCCGGATCGGTCTTCTTCTTCGCCCACGGCTCCTCGGCCGCGAAGTAGCGGTTGACGTCAGCGATGACGCCCCAAACCGCGTCGAGATATTTCGAGATCGCCTGCTGATCCATCTCTCGCCGTGCCACGGCATAGAGCGCATCCGTCGCATCGAGAACGGCGCGGTCTTCGGCGGTGAATTCGCCCGGCTCAGGAATTTTGCCGTCGCAATTCTTGTAGATCATCGACAGCGAACGCTGCGCCAGATTGCCGAGGTTGTTCGCGAGATCGGCGTTGATCCGGTTGATGATGACTTCGGGCGAATAACTGCCATCCTGGCCAAACGCAACTTCGCGCAGAAAGAAATAGCGCAACGCATCACGGCCGAATGTTTTCACGAGATCGAACGGATCGACGACGTTGCCGACCGACTTCGACATCTTCTCCCCGCGATTGAACAGGAACCCGTGCGCGAACACGCGCTTCGGCAGCTCAATCCCGGCTGACATCAAAAACGCAGGCCAATAGACCGCGTGAAAGCGCACGATATCCTTGCCGATCATATGAACGTCGGCGGGCCAGCGCTTGAACTTGGGGCTGGACGTATCGGGATAACCGGCACCCGTCAGATAGTTCGTCAGCGCATCAACCCACACGTACATGACGTGCTTGTCGTCGCCTGGAACGGGTACACCCCAATTGAAGCTCGCGCGTGAAATCGACAGATCCCGGAGGCCCGAACGCACAAAACTTGCAACCTCGTTCAAGCGTTCTTGCGGGCCGACGAAATCAGGATTGCTTTCATAGAGCGCGGTGAGCTTGTCCTGATAAGCCGACAAGCGGAAGAAGTAGCTTTCTTCCTCCGTCCATTCGACGGGCGAGCCGAGCGGCTCACGGCGAACGCCGTCCTCTCCGACGATCGTTTCCTTCTCGTCGAAGTAGGCTTCCTGGCGCACCGAATACCAGCCGCCGTAACTGCCAAGATAGATATCGCCATTGTCTGCCATCTTTTTCCAGATGGCCTGACACGATTCAAAGTGACGTTTTTCTGTGGTGCGGATGAACTCATCGTTCGACCCGCCCACGGCTTCGATCATCGCGCGAAAGATTGCCGAGTTCCGGTCGGCAAGCTGCTGCGGGGAAATACCTTCCGCTTCGGCCGCCTGCTGCATTTTGAGGCCGTGCTCGTCGGTACCGGAAAGAAAGAATACGTCTTTGCCGTCGAGGCGCTCGAAACGCGCCAGCGTATCGCTCGCGATCACGGTATAGGCGTGTCCGATGTGCGGCTTGCCGTTCGGATAGAAAATCGGCGTCGAGATGTAATATTTATCCGGCACGCGGGGGGCGTCCTTTCGATTGTCGGTAACAACCGCGGCGGCCACCACGTCAGCGGCGGCTCGCGGCCTCAAGACGCGCGAAACTGCCGACGATCAGCAATTTCCTGTCAAGATTGAGGGAGTTGGCATCGGCCTTGTCGCGTGCCGTTGTTTCCCATAGCTCGGCGAAAGTGGCAAGGCGGTCAGGCCCGATGATCCGCCCGGCAAGCGAGATGTCGTCCGGCGCGCCCTGGCCGGTCGCCTGCGCCGCAATTAGCCGCGCCAGGCGCGATTGGTAGAGATCGAAGAAAAGTTCGAATTTCGGCGTATTGGCCTGCGACTGCAGATCGTCGCCCAGCGCATGAACCGCCTTGAGGTCGAGCTTGGGGAGCGCCTTCAGGATTCCGTCGATCCGTCCTTTGAGCGCCAGCCCTCCGCCTTCGATCATGCTGAGCGCACGGCCAACGCTGCCGTCGGCCACAGCCAGCAACCCCTGCCAGGCCGCTTCATCCGGCAACGGCTTCTCCGCTGCCGTCAACGCCTGTTCCGTTGCGCGGATGAGATCCTGATCGCCAAGCGGCGCCAGCGACACGACACGGCAGCGCGATCGGATCGTCGGCAGAAGGCGTCCGGGTGCGGATGTCAGGATGAGGAAGACGGTGCGCGCTGGCGGCTCCTCGAGCGATTTGAGAAGCGCGTTTGCGGAATTGAGATTGAGATCGTCGGCGCTATCCACGATCACGACGCGCCAGTTCTCTCCCTCCGCGCTGAGCGCCAGGAAGCCGCGCAGCCGTCGCACTTCGTCGATCGGGAGGCGCTGGGCGAAGCGCTTTGTCTTGACGTCGTAGGTTCGCCGCAAGAGCAGAAGCCCCGGATGCGACAGCGCACGAACTTGCCGGTCGGTTGGCGATCCGGGTTCGATGCTCAAGCCGTCGCCAAAGAGATCACGCTCTTCAGGCCGCGCCAGGATCATGCGCGCGATTTTATAAGCCAGCGTTGCTTTGCCGATACCCGATGGCCCCGCGATGAGCCAGCCATGATGCATCCGTCCGCTTTGAAACGCTTCCGAAAGAACGTTGAGCGCCGCGTCCTGACCGATCAGTGCAGCCGTCTCGCGCGGGTGCGGAAAGCCTTCGAGCCGGTCGGCTTCAGGCAGCACCTCCGTATCGGCGGCCACGGGCTGGCGCGCCATTACTTCGCCTCGGCCAGAAGATGCGCCGACACGGCCTGCCAGACGGCTGTTTCGACGCTCGACAACGGCAGGCTGCCGTCGATCAGGACACACCGCTCAGGCTCTTCCGTCGCAATCTCGAGGAAGCCTTCGCGCAACCGCTCGTGCGTTTCGAGGCGCTCGGCGTCATAGCGTGAGAGCGCGCCGCGCTGCCGTGCCCGCTCAACGCCCGCGCTCGCGGGAAGATCGAGGATCAGTGTCAGGTCAGGATAATCCGGCGCGACCGTGTAGCGTTCAAGCTGCCGGATGAACTCCGGTTCAAGACCGTAACGCTTGCCCTGATACACGCGCGTCGAATCTATGAAGCGGTCTGAGATGACCCACGTCCCCTCATCCAGTGCAGGCCGGATGACAGACGTAACGTGTTCCGCGCGCGCCGCTACGAACAGCAACAGTTCTGTGACAGGGTCGGTCGGCCTGTCCTTCAGAATGAGCGCGCGAACATCCTCGCCGACGGGTGTGCCGCCAGGCTCCCGCGTAACAAGCGCGGGGATATTGAGACGCCCCAAGCGTTCCGCAAGCCGCTTGGCTTGCGTGGACTTGCCGGCGCCTTCGCCGCCTTCGAATGTAATGAATTTTCCGCGTTGCATGGCTCGCCCTGATCTTTGGCGGCCTATCCTAGAACGCCAGCCTGCGCAAAGCCATTAGCACAAGTGAATCTACGCCCTGCCGGATAATGCCACCATTGGGCACATCCTCCGTGGCATAGAGGGGCACTTCCGTGGATGAACTCGAGGAACTCGAAAGTTTCAGCATCGCAACCTGCTCGCCCTTCCGAACCGGCGGTTTCAGCGGCGCCTTGTAGACAATTTCTGCCGAAATCCGCTGATTGGCCGGAGTTTTCGGCACGGTGAACATGACGTCGTCTTTCGGCGCCAGCGGCACATACCAGGTCTTGCCGCCCCACACCCGCGCCTGCCCAACAACCTCATTGGCATCGTAGAGACGCACGGCATTGAACGACTTGAACCCCCAATCGAGAAGCTTGGCGGCATCGTCCCGGCGATAGTCAGCCCTTTCCAGACCGCTAACCACGACGATCAGACGTTTGCCGTCCTGGACGGCGGAGCCAACAAGTCCATAACCAGCTTCAGACGTGTGTCCCGTCTTTAGCCCGTCCGCCCCAACACTCAACGCAAGCAGCGGATTGCGGTTGAAGAAGCGGTGCTTGCGATACCGGAATTCTCTTTCGCCGAAGATTTTATACTGCTCGGGATATTCTTCGATCAGATACCGCGCGAGCGTTGCGAGATCGCGCGCCGTCATCAGGTGATGCGGATCGGACAAACCCGTCGCGTTCGCGAATGTCGATTTGGTGAGACCGATGCGGCGCGCCTCTTCGGCCATGAGTTTGGCGAAGGCCGCTTCGCTCCCCGCCATACCTTCCGCGATACACATGGCCGCGTCATTGCCGGATTGGATGATGATCCCGCGGATCAATTCATCGACGGTGGCCTTGGTGTTCACCGGCACCATCATCGCGGACGTGCCGGAGGGCGCGCCGCCGTTCCGCCAGGCATTCACGCTCATGACGAATTCGTCGGTCGGCTTGATGCGGCCTTCCTTCATCGCCCGGAAGAGCACAGCAAGCGTCATCAGCTTGCTCATACTGGCAGGCGGCGCGAGTTCGTCGGCGTTCTGTTGAAAAAGCGTCGCCCCACTTTCGGCGTCGATCAGCAGCGCGCGCGGCGCCTTGATCGGAATGCGTCCATCCTGCGCCGCCGCTGCCGTTGCCAGGAACGCAGCCGCCACCATCAGGATCGTTGCCGCGGCGTGTCGCCAAATACGGCTCTTGCTCATCATTTATTCCGCCGCCGGATGATTTGGCGCCCCGCAGTGCAAATCGGTCAACCGTAAGTATCGGATCGCATGCCGCCTGGGTCAACGGCGGGAGAAAGAAGACTGTGCGCCACCGATCTCCGAATAGACGCACAAAGACCGCGCGCATCATCGGATGCACGCGAGTCTAGGTTGAAAAAGTGGGCCAAACGAGGGAGGCGCTGGGCGACGGATGGTGCGCAGGCGGTATTACCCGTCTTACGCCAGTGTCACATCGGCATGGAATTGATTGCTGATCAGTGTCGGCTTCACATATCCGGCGCGAATCGCGAAGTCGCCAAAATGCTCGCCCGCCTCGCGTTCCTTGCCGTAACGCAGGATGATCGGCTCCAGCAACGCCAACGCCCGCGCTTCATCGACGTCCTGCGCATAGAGCTTATTCATGCGCGATCCGTCGAAGGCTGCACCGAGATAGAGGTTGTAGAGACCCGGCGACCGACCCACAAAACCGATCTCACCGAGATACGGCCGACCGCAACCGTTCGGGCATCCGGTCATTCGCACGACGATTTCTTTTTCCGTCAGCCCTGCCTTCGCCAGAATGCCTTCAAGCTTCGTCAGCATCGTCGGCAGATAGCGCTCGCTTTCCGCAAGCGCCAGCGCGCAGGTCGGTAACGCCACGCAGGCGATGCTATTGCGGCGCGCCCCCGAAGACGTCTCGATCGAGACGTTGTGATCCGCCAGGATCCGGTCGATCTTCGGTTTCGCCCGCGCACTGACGTTGGCAAAAATCAGGTTCTGGTTCGCCGTCATCACGAAATCGCAAACGTTTAGGTCTGCAATTTTGCGGATGGCCGTGCGAAGCTGCATCTCGGGCGTGTCCTTGACCCGGCCGCTCTCGATATAGAGCGTGAGGTGCCACTTCTTGTCCTCGCTCTGGACCCAGCCCATGCGATCGCCGTTGCGTTCGAACTTATACGGACGGGCTTCGCCCAGATCGTAACCGAGCCGCTTGTTGACCTCAGCGCGGAATGCATCGAGGCCGTGCGCTTCCACGGTGTATTTGAGGCGCGCGAGCTTCCTGTTTGAGCGGTTGCCCCAGTCACGTTGCACGGTCACAATCTTTTCCGCGACGTCGATCGCCTGCTCGTGCGTGCAGAACCCGAGCACATCGCCAAGACGTGGAAACGTTTCGAGTTCGCCGTGGGTCATGCCCATGCCGCCGCCGATGGTGACATTCCAGCCGACGAGCTCGCCGTTCTCCACGATCGCGATGAACCCGCAATCGTGTGCAAATACGTCGACGTCGTTGTCCGGCGGAACCGCGAACACGAATTTGAATTTTCGCGGCAGATAGGTCGATCCGTAGATCGTTTCTTTCTCCGGGCTCGTGACTTCCTTGCCGGGGATCGGCTTTCCGTTCAGCCAGATCTCGGTGTAGGCGCTGGTCTTCGGCAGCATGTGCAGGCTCGTCCGCTTGGCGATCTCGTAAGCCTCACGGTGAATTTTCGACAGATACGGATTGGCGACCGACATGACGCCACGCGTGACGTCTCCGCACGCCGCGATGGTGTCGAACTCGCAATCGTAGATTGCCTGCATCGTGCGTTTCAGGTTCGACTTGATGACACCATGAAACTGAAACGTCGCGCGCGTCGTGATGCGCAGCGTATGGTTCGCATACGTCGTGGCGATATCGTCGAGCTTGCACCACTGCGGCGCCGTAACGAGGCCGCCCGGAATGCGCAAGCGGATCATAAACGAAAACGCTTTTTCGAGCTTCTTCTTCGAGCGCTCGCCGCGCACGTCACGGTCATCCTGCATGTAGGAGCCGTGGAACTTGATCAGCTGGTTGTCCTCTTCGGCGATCGCGCCAGACTCGACGACTGAGAGCCCTTCCGCGATCGTGCCGCGAAGAAAGTTGCTCTGCTCCTTCAAGAACTCGTTTTTGGATGGTTTATCGGTCATGCGTGAATGTCCCGTCGGACCCTGGAATGGCCACTTGAGTTGCGTTGACTGCTGTTGAAAATTCGGTCGCTGTCAGTAGACGTCGCGCTGATAGCGGCCGGCCTTCGTCAGCTCTTTCAATTTTGCGCGCCCGGCGTCTTCATCGCCCTTCGCGCTCTCCGCGAGAATTTTGACGAGTGTCCGGTCGACATCCTTCGCCATGCCTTTCTCGTCACCGCAAACATAGAAATGCGCGCCGTCCTTCAGCCATCCGGCGACCTCTTCGCGTTTTTCCCAGAGCCGGTGCTGAACGTAAATCTTCTCCGGCTGATCGCGCGAGAACGCCGTATCGATCTTCGTCAGATCGCCCGATGCAAGGTAGTCTTGCCATTCGAGCTGGTAGAGAAAATCGTTGGTGAAGTTGCGTTCGCCGAAGAACAGCCAGCTCTTGCCCTTGGCGCCTGTCGCAACGCGCTCTTCGATGAAGGCGCGGTACGGAGCAACGCCGGTACCTGCGCCAACCATGATGATAGGCGTGTGTCCGTCGGCCGGTAGACGATAATGCCTGTTAGGCTTGACGTAGATGCGCGCCGACTGACCAACCTTGCGCCGCTCGCCAAGATACGTCGACGACACGCCCTTGCGAACGCGGTTGTGAGATTTCCAGCGCACGGCACCGACGAGCAGATGCGCTTCGCCCGGATGCGCCTTGAGGCTCGAAGCCACCGAATAGAGCCGCCCCGGCAAAGGCCGCAGCAGACCGAGAAGTTGCTCCGCCGTCAGCTTTTCAGGAAACGCCTCGAAGAGATCGAGCAACTGCCGATCGGCGGCAAACTTCGTATAAGCCTCGCCCGCCAACAGCGCTTTGACATCGTCGCGGCCCGTGAGCTTGGCGTAGTTCTCGACGGTCGCGCGTGAAAGAGTCGTGACGTCGAATGACTTTTGAATCTTCAGCAGCAAGGCCGCATCCGACGCAAGGCCAACCGTCTTCAGAAGGTCATCGACAAGTTCGGGATCGTTCTCCGGCAGCAACCCGATTGCGTCGCCAGGCTGATAGGAAAATCCCGGCGCATCGAACGCGAACTCTGAATGCCACGTCTCGCGCGACGACCCGGTGCCGTTGAGATTGACGAGTGCGGAGATCTCCGCTTCGAGCGGGTTCTCGGCTGTGAACTCAGGCTCTCCGTCTTCGAGGTGCGCCTGCCCGCCTGCAAAATTGACATGAACGACGGTGCCGCTCGCTGCGACGTCCGCTGGCACGAACTTCGCGAGCGAAGCCTCAGTCCATTCCGCTGCCTGCTTGGGGTAGTCGAGATCGAGATCCACCCGGCTCGCAACGCGTTCGCCGCCGAGTTGCTCGAGTCGCTCATCGATCGCCCTGCCGACGCTGCAGAAATTCACATACGCCGTATCACCCAGCGCGAGGACGGCGAACTTCGCTCCATCGAGACGCGGAGCAGCGTCGCTCATCAGCGCCTGATAAAAATCGACAGCGCGCGACGGCGGATCGCCCTCACCCCATGTCGCTGCATAAACGACGATGTTCTTGTGCTTCGCGAGCGACTGAATATCGATGTCGGCCATGTCGAAGACTTTGGCGTCGATGCCCTGTTTCTGGGCCGCCTTCTTCGCTTTGAGAGCGAGCGCTTCGGAATTCCCGCTTTCGCTCGCGTAAATGATCGACATTGGAACGCGCGGCTTGGCGGCCGGAACAGCCTGCTGCGCACCGCCGCTCTGCGCTGCCTCGAAGCCTGCGAAAAAACCCGCAAGCCAGGAGCGCTGCTGCTGAGTGGATCGCGCAACGACAGTGTTGAGCATATCGATGTCTTCCGGCAGGAACGGGGCGTTGCGCGGAAGAATGGGAATCGAAGTCACCAAGGCTCTCCTAAGTCAGAGCTTTGGAAGTTTGCTGCTGCGCAACATGCCCAGGTCAAACCGCCAGAAAGCTCCATGTCCAACCGCCAAATCAGAAGCGGCCGGATATTTTTTCGTCTCTGTGCGTAAGCACGGCAGTTGCGGGATGGCTCAACGCGCATCAACGCTGGAATATTTCCACGTTCATATGAGCAGATAATGGGCCATCTTGGAAGAATATTCTATTAACGTGCGTCATTCGATCTACATAAGAAAATAATATTCTAATATTTTGCAATGCACGCGCGTGCCTTTTGCTTATCGGGGCTGGTACCGCAAAACTGCACCCCTCCCCCTCGTTGGCGGGTCTTATCCACGCCCCTACGGCAAACATTCACCTCGCCTCACTGCGCCGCACAGAGACGTGATGCGCATTGATTTGAAACAGAGATGAGAAACATGATCTCTTAGTAACCGACGTCGGCCGCGCTTGACTTTAGCCGGACGATCCGCAGATTGGGCGCGCACAACAAGTGTCTGCACCAATCGTGTGGGCCCTCGGCGGGGCTTGCAAGACGGGAAGCAGTTTACCGCATGGAGGAAACCATCATGAAGATTTGGACGAAGCCCGAAGTTCGCGAGCAGGAAGTTGGCCTCGAGGTCACGAGCTACCTGCCGGCCGAGATCGACCTCATCTAAGGTCGGATTTGGTCTCACGAGCTTTGTGAGATTGGCGCGGCGGTCGGTGGGCTCATCGGCCGCCGTCGTGCTTTCACCAGAACCAAAACACACGTCCTGCACAGGCGCTGCGGGTGGTGTAACCGATTACAAGCGATGATCATCAAAGTGCTCGGGTCTGCCGCTGGGGGCGGATTCCCGCAATGGAATTGCAATGGCCGCCAGTCGGCCAAAGTGCGGTCCGGAGCTGCGGGGTTCAAGGCACGTTTGCAGTCGTCCCTCGCTGTTTCGCAGGACGGTGTGAACTGGCTATTGCTCAATGCCTCCCCTGATATCCGGCAGCAAATCAACGAAACACCGGAACTCCATCCGGCTGCGGATGGGCCGCTGCGTTCGTCGCCGATCAAGGCCGTCGTCGTCACCAATGCGGACGTCGATCACATCACCGGCCTGATCAGTCTGCGCGAAGGCCAGCCCTTCTCCGTCTACGCGTCCGATCGCGTCCTGGCGACGCTGAATGCCAATACGATTTTCAATGTGCTGGCGCCGGATAAAGTCGCGCGCCGCGTGTTCGATCTCGATAAGCCGACACCCATCTCCGGCGGCGGCGTCGATCTGAAATTGACGGTTGAGGCCTTCGCCGTTCCCGGCAAGGTCGCGCTGTTTCTCGAAAAAGGAAATTCGTCGAACAACTTCGGCAGCCGCGACGGCGACACGATCGGCCTGAAGGTGACGGACACGGAAACACAGCGCTCGTTTTTCTACATTCCGGGCTGCGCTGAAGTCGACGCTCCGCTCGCAGATCGCATTCGCGGCGCTGATTTGATCTTTTTCGACTCGACCCTATTTACCGATGACGAAATGGTCAGCCAGGGTCTGTCGGAAAAAACCGGTCACCGAATGGGCCATATATCGATTTCCGGCCCCGAAGGATCGATTGAGGTTTTACGCCCGCTCAATATTAAGCGCCGCGTATTCGTGCATATCAACAATTCGAATCCCATCCTCGATGAAAACTCCGAGGCTCGTAAGTTTGTAGAGAAGGCCGGCTGGGAAGTTGGCTTCGATGGCATGGAGGTGCGCCTATGAACCCCGTCAGCCTTGAACGAAAAAATGCTGACCGCGGCAGCGACAAGCCGCTGATGCCGGTCGCTGAGTTCGAAGCCGCAATTCGCGCGGTCGGGCCAGAGCGCTATCACGATCTCCATCCCTTCCATCACATGCTGCACGGCGGCAAGCTGACTAAGGGACAGGTGCAAGCCTGGGCGCTCAACCGCTATTGCTATCAGTCGGCCGTGCCGCGCAAAGACGCCGCCCTCATCAGCCGCACATATGACCGCGAGCTGCGCCGCGAATGGACCCACCGCCTGCTCGATCACGATGGCCTGATGCCCGATGAGCCCGGTGGTATCGAACGCTGGCTGATCCTTACTGACGGCCTCGGCCTCGATCGCGACTACGTCATCTCACGCCGCGGTGCTCTGCCCGCAACGATTTTCGCCGTCGAATCCTACGTAACATTCGTGCGCGAACAGCCGATGACGATTGCAGTTGCCTCGTCGCTGACGGAGCTTTTCGCGCCCAAGATTCACAAAGAGCGCATCGCCGGGATGCTGGAAAATTATCCCTTCATCGGCAATGAAGTGATGACGTATTTCAAACGCCGGCTGACACAAGCGCCGCGCGACGCAGATTTTGCACTCAAGTACATTCTCGAACACGCAAAGACATACGACGAGCAGCAGGCGTGCGTTGATGCCGTTCGCTTCAAATGCAACGTGCTCTGGGCTCAGCTCGACGCGCTCTATCACGCATACGTCGACGGACATATTCCGCCCGGCGCTTTCCGACCGGAGACCTAAATCATGACTGCCGGCGCGCCGCGCACTCGAACGATCATCGTGCCGGCATCGAAACCTCGAATGCCGGCGCATATCAAATTGCGCCACGATGCAGGACGTGGGCGCTGGCACGTGCTCGCTCCCGAACGCGTGTTCGAGCCGGACCCTATCGCTATCGAAATCTTGAAACGCTGTGATGGCGTTCGATCGGTAGAAGATATCGCCGCCGAGCTTGCAAAGGATTACAACGCACCCGTGCAAGAGATCCTTACCGATACTATATCTATGCTGCAGGAGTTGACGGATAAGGGCGTAATTCAAGCCTGAATGCGCCAGGATATATAATGGAGCAGATGTCATGAACGAAATCGCGCCAATGGAGCAATTCTCCGAGGCCCCGGTCGTGTCATCCTGCGCTCGGGCGCCGGTTGGCCTTCTCGCCGAGCTGACGCACCGCTGTCCGCTTCAATGCCCCTATTGTTCGAACCCGCTTGAACTCGAGCGCGTGAACACCGAGCTGACGACCGCCGAGTGGCAGGACGTCATGCGGCAAGCTGCTGAACTTGGTATTCTACAGATCCACCTCTCCGGCGGCGAACCGACCGTCCGCAAGGATCTCGAAGACATCGTCGAGGTCGCGGCCAAGGCCGGGCTGTATACCAACCTCATCACCGCTGGCGTAACGCTGACGCGAGACCGCCTGAAGCGTCTGAAGGACTTGGGGCTGGATCACGTTCAGCTCTCGATCCAGGACGTGGATGAGGCCAATGCCGAGCGCATCTCCGCCTATAAGGGCGGCCTGATCAAAAAGCGCGAAGTCGGCAAGTGGGTCCGTGAGTTCGATATGCCGTTGACGATCAACGCGCCGATCCACCGCCACAACATCGAGAACCTGCCGAACATCATCAACTTCGCAGTCGAGATCGGCGCGGGCCGGATCGAGGTCGCCAACATTCAGTATTACGCCTGGGCCTTGAAGAATCGCGCCAGCCTCATGCCGACGCGCGCTCAGGTTTTGAAGAGCGCGGAGATCGTCGAAGAAGCCAAGGAGCGCCTGAAAGGCATCATGGTCTTCGACTTCGTCGTGCCGGACTACTACGCCAAGACTCCGAAGCCCTGCATGGGCGGCTGGGGCCGCGGCGTCATGAACGTCACGCCGCAGGGTCGCGTTCTGCCGTGCCACGCAGCCGAATCGATCCCCGGTCTTGAGTTCGACAACGTGAAAGACAAACGCCTCGCCGACATCTGGCTGCATGGGCAGGCGTTCGAGAAGTATCGCGGTACGAGCTGGATGAAAGAGCCATGCCGCAGTTGCCCGCGTGCGGAAGTCGACTTTGGCGGCTGCCGTTGCCAGGCAATGGCCTTCACGGGCGATCCGACGAACACCGATCCGGCTTGCAAACTTTCGAGCCACCACACCGCCTTCGTTCAGGCGGCTGAGATGGAAAGCGCAGAAGCGTCGCCGCCGAACTTCGTATATCGCCGAATGGCGCCTGCCAAACCGGCGACAGCGAAATAACTTTACAAATTAGGTAGACAATTAGAGTCTCGAACGGCGCAAATAACTCTACGAATTAAGTCGACAATTAAAACTTTGAATTGAATAGTCCTGGCCATTGCGTGCGGCATTCTGTTCTGGGTGCGTTCAGAAAATAAATGTCATTCTCGTTGAGCTAATATATGAGTTGCAGCGTTTCATAAGCCGCTCATAGCGAAACGGGAAGGAACCTCCAGGATGCGCAAATGGATTCTGGCGATCGCATTGATCGCAGCCGCGCCGGTCGCGGCATCTGCTGCCGATGCCGACGCCGGCAAATCGGTCTACAACAAGTGCAAGGCTTGCCACCAAGTCGGTAAGAACGGCGTCGGGCCGCATCTCGATGGCATTATGGGCCGCAAGGCCGGTAGCCTCGAAGACTACAAGTATTCGGATGCTCTGAAGAAGTCGGACATCACTTGGGACGAGGCGAACCTCGACAAGTGGCTCCACGGACCGAGCAAGATGGTTCCGGGCACCAAGATGATCTTCGCTGGCATCAAGGATGACGCGGACCGCGCAAACCTGATCGAGTACCTGAAGACGCTCAAGTAGTCTTTATGGTCGGGTAGGTATTCAAATGCGCCGCGGAGACACCCTCTCCGCGGCGCATTTTCTTTGGACGAAGAACTAGGGCCGGTAGGGTTCGACGTCGCTGCTATCCAACTTCACCAGAAGATCGTCGAGTGAAGCTCCCCCGATGATCAGGTTCGGCGCGACGTCCTTCAGAGGCACCAGAACGAACGCTCTCTCCGCGATGCGCGGATGAGGGATCGTCAGATCCGGTTCGTCGATCTTCTGCTCTCCCATCAAAAGAATATCGACGTCGATATTCCGCGGACCCCATCGGAGCTTGCGGACGCGGCCCATCTCCCTTTCGACGCTCTGGCAGTGCTTCAGCAGCGCGTGGGGATCGAGGCCGGTGAGCACGCCCACGCAGACATTCAGAAACCAGTCCTGATTCGTCACGCCCCAGGGCGCGGTTCGGTAGAGTTGAGACCGCGCAGCGACGGTGACGGCGCCATCCGCCGTCAATAGCCGCAGCGCTTCCTCGATGTTTGCCTCGCGATCGCCGACATTGGAGCCGAGGCCAAGGATGGCATCGAACGATTGCTTGGCCTCATTTCGCGATCCGCCGATATCGGACATTGAGCGCGCTCAATCGTACTTGATGTAAGCGAAGCGGGAATCGCCATGAGGCGTGCCTTCCAGGCCCTTTCCTTCTTTGCCGGGCTGCCAATGGACGACGTCTTCGATCTTCTTCGCGAGTTCCAGATCCTTCGACGTGATGCCCTTGGCCGAATGCGTGACGAGCCGCACCTCGACCCACGCGTAAGATGCCGTTATGTCAGGGTGGTGCCATGCAGCCTCCGCAAGGTGGCCGACGGTATTGATGACCATAAGGGTACCCTTCCACCCGGACGTCTTGTAGGTGCGCCGTATCCAGCCGTCCTCGAGTTTCCAGGACGGCAGATTCTGCTGTAGCCAGCTATTAACGTCCGCTTCTGAAAGCGGTTTTTCGCGTTCGGTGGTCATCTTGCCCTCGTACTCCAATTGTCGGAAAACTTGCCTTCCGTTCTAATGCCGCCGCCGCCATCAGCGCAAACGCGTTGGGCTGGCACCATTTACAAATTGAAAGGACCGCGCTTCGTGAGGCAAACGATCAGGACTTCGCCAGCGATCCGCGTCACTGCACCTGCCCGCTTGCATCTCGGATTTCTTGATCTGAACGGAGACATCGGCCGCCGATTTGGCAGCATCGGCCTCGCCGTCGACCAGCCCTCGACAACTCTGACCCTGAGGCGCTCGGAGAAAAACGAAGCGAAAGGCGCCGAAAGCAAGCGCGCGCTCGCCTTGGTAAACAAGTACGCGCGTCCAGATCGGGGAGCGCATTACGCAATCGACGTCGAGAACGCGATCCCCGCACACGCGGGCCTTGGCTCCGGAACACAGCTCGCGCTCGCAGTCGGCGCTGCTATTGCAGAGATCGAAGGAGGCACCCTCCAAGCTGAAGATCTTGCCGCGCTGGGAGACCGGGGCGCCCGCTCCGGCATCGGCCTGGCGGCATTTGCCGGTGGCGGCTTCATTGTCGATGGCGGCAAGGGAAAGGACCCTGGCGTCCCCCCGCCGGTCACCCTGCGCTGTGACTTCCCCGAGGACTGGCGCGTTCTGCTGATCCTCGATTCCCGGGAAACGGGCGTCTCCGGAGAGGCCGAACTGACCGCCTTTGCCGATCTCCCGGAATTTCCTCAAGTTGCAGCAGCGCACATTTGCCACCTGGTGCTGATGCGGCTCGTGCCGGGCCTAAAGGAGTGTGACATCGCCGCATTCGGCGCGGCGATCACGGAAATCCAGGCCATCGTCGGCGGCTACTTCGCCACCAAACAGGGCGGTAGCCCATGGACCAGCCCCGCCGTTGGCCAGATCGCGAACCGGCTCCGCCAGCAGGGGGCAACGGGCATCGGCCAGAGCTCGTGGGGGCCTACGGGTTTCGCTTTTGTAGACAGCCAGGCCGCCGCAGAACGCCTCTATCATTCTTCAATCGAAGACGCTAAAGCCGTCGGAATCAACATTCTCATCGCGCAGGGCCGCAACACCGGCGCGCGCATCGAGTCCATAAAACCTTGATTTGAAATCCAAAAAGAGAACGGAGCACCATCGTCCATGAGCGAGGCTACACCTATTCTGCATATGCTCGCGCCGCAGAAGCACATGAGCCCATTCGATGTGAACATGGCCGCAGACGCCGGCTATAAGGTCATCGTCCCCTACATCAACGTCGAACTGACGGAAGTTGCCGGCCTCATCCAGGACGCGATCTTCTCGCGCCCGCCGAACTACGGCGTACGCACCGGCTTCTTCATGGGCGGCAAGGATGCGCTTCTCGCCCTTGATATGCTCGACGCGGCAAAGAAGGCGATGGTGCCGCCGTTCGAATGCTCCGTCTTCGCAGACCCCGCAGGCTCCTTCACCACCGCCGCTGCCATGGTGGCGTGCGTTGAAAAGCTGCTGAAGGAAAAACATAACCGCTCGTGGAAGGGCGTGAAGGTCGCTGTGTTCGGCGCCACCGGCGTCGTCGGCTTCGCCTCGTCGATCATCGCAGCCTTGGAAGGCGCCGACGTTCAGCTCGTCGCCCATCGTGGCGTAGAGCGCGTCATCAAGAACGCGAAAATCTCCAAGGAGCGTTTCGGCGTCGACCTTGAAGCGGTCGCAGGTGAAACGCCCGAGCAGAAGCAGAACATCATCGCCAACGCGGAAGTCATCTTCGCAGCAGCGGCAGCAGGCGTTCAGGTCGTCTCCAAGGAGCACAAGGCGATCGCGAAGAACCTGAAGGTGATCGCTGACGTCAACGCGGTTCCGCCCGCAGGTGTCGAAGGCATGGATCTGTTCATGAACGGCGAGCAGATTCCGGGTTGCGATGCGCTGGGCGTTGGCCCGCTCGCAATCGGCGACATCAAGTACAAGTGCGAGTCCGGTCTCTTCAAGCAGATGATCGCATCCGATAAGCCGCTGTCGCTCGACTTCCGTCACGCCTACGCGCTGGCGAAAGAACTCGTCGGCCTCAAGTAAGAATGTGACCGTCGAAACGGTCCTGATTGCAGCGTTTTCCGGGCGGGCTCTCGCACAGTCCGCCCGGCGCGCCGGTTACGCACCTCTCGTCTGCGATGCGTTCGGCGACCTCGATACGCGAGACGCAGCCCTCGCTGTCCGCGTGATCGATGGCGCGATGGCCACGGGCTTTCGCACCAAACCGCTTATCTCCGCGCTTGAAGATCTCGCCAAGGCCGCACCGGCCCCGCCGATCGGCCTTGTTCTCGGGTCCGGCTTCGAAGACAAACTGCGCCTCATCGAAGCTTTGGCAAAACGCTTCCGGCTACTCGGCACAAGCGCCGCGACGTATAAGGCCTGCAAGAACCCAGCGACGTTTTTCGCCACGCTCGACGCGCTCGAAATTCCTCATCCCCAAACGCAGATCGAAGCACCGCGCGACACCACCGGCTGGTTGAGCAAACGCATCGGCGGCAGTGGTGGACGTCACATTCGCGAATGCAGCGATCACCCGCGCACGATGCCGCGCCGATACTTCCAGAAGCGGCTTGATGGTGATCGCCTGTCTGTCGGCGGCGTTTTCCCGGCAGAGACGGGAGACCTCACCGTAACGCGGCAGTGGATCAGCCCGTCATCGGCTCAGCCGTTCCGCTTCGGCGGCGCAGTCACGATTCCCGTCCACAATCTCCGCCGCGCCGCGCTCTGTGACGCCGCCGTCCGTGTGGCGGATGCCATGAAACTCACCGGCATGGCGTCGTTCGATTTCATCGTCTCGAACGGCATCCCTCACCTGCTCGAAGTTAATCCGCGCCCAGGCGCATCGCTCGATGTGCTCGATGACGCCCGAGGCAGCCAATTCCAGGCCCATATCGCCGCCTGTTTCGGTAATCCGCCTCCGGTCGCGACTCGAAGCCGACCGCAAGCAGCCCGCGCGATGGCCATTCTCCATGCCGACCGTCGATCCGTTGCGCTGGGAGACATGCATTGGCCCGACTGGAGCGCCGATCGTGGCCCGCCCGGAACGGAAATCCCCCTGGGCGCCCCCCTGGCCAGCGTCCTAGCGGAAGCCGAAAACGCCGATGCGGCAGAAGCCCTCGCACGTAGCCGCTTGGCGGAACTCGAAGATTTGATATACGAACACGCATTACCCTGACCGACGGAGTCCCCAAGCGATGCAAACACTGAATCAGCCCAGCGTCTCCGCTCGGGCCGCCAAACTCGTCGATGCCATTGTCGCTGACGCCGACGCGCTTCGGATCTCCGTAACAACCGGTAGCCACGGCGAACGCCTGATCGATATGGGCGCGACCGCCACGGGCGGCCTCGAAGCCGGACGCCGCCTCGGTGAAGTTTGCATGGGCGGTCTCGGAACGGTTCAGTTCACGCAGTCGTCCGGCCTGACGAACTGGCCGCTCGGCGTCGTCGTCAGCTCCGCTAACCCCGTCATCGCCTGCCTCGCCAGCCAGTACGCGGGCTGGACCATCACCGAAGAAACGACAGGCTTCTTCGCTCTGGGCTCCGGCCCTGCGCGTGCGCTCTCGCGCGTGGAAGACCTCTTCAAGGAACTCAACTACGCCGATCAGGGACCGAACACCGCGCTGGTCATCGAAGGCGATAAAGCGCCGCCAGCAGCCGTGATTGAAAACATCGCCAAGCACTGCGGCATCAATCCGAAGGGGCTGTCGATCCTCTACGCGACGACGTGGAGCCTCGCAGGCACCGTGCAGATCGCCGCTCGCGTTCTCGAAGTCGCGATGCACAAGGCGCACGCACTTCACTTTGCGCTTGAAAACATCATCGACGGCACGGCGACAACGCCGATCGCACCGCCCTTCCCCGATTTCGTCAAAGCGATGGGCCGCACCAACGACGCGATCATCTATGGCGGCCGCGCGCACCTGTTCGTCAAAGGCACCGACGCGGAAGCCAAGCGCCTCGCAGAAGGTCTGCCGTCCAGCACGTGCGCGTCCTTCGGCAAGCCGTTCGCGGAAATCTTTGCCGACGTGAACGGCGATTTCTACAAGATCGACCCGATGCTCTTCTCACCGGCTCAGGTCCTCATCTCGAACGTAGAAACGGGCAACACCTTCCGCGCGGGCGAATTGGCGCCGGAGATCGTCGATGCGAGCTTCCGCTGAAGCACCAGCCAAACCCGTCAGCGGGCTCGGCCATGGTCTGCATCTCGCACTTCTGATCGAAGAGGGCCGCGGCGAGTGGCACGCTCGCCGCATCGTGCGCTCGCTCGAAGAGATGGGCGCGCGCGTTACCGTCTCTTCGCTGCCGCACTGCGCATTCGATACGGCACTGCCATCCGGCATCCACATTCCGGGCTTCGAGGGCGAGCTGCCGGACGGCGTCTTCGTGCGCTCGATCTCGGCAGGAACGCTGGAGCAGATCACGTTCCGCCTCGGACTGCTCCATGCGCTACGCGAGAGCGGCGTCCGCGTCTGGAACGATGCTCGCGCGATTGAGCGTTGCGTCGACAAATCACAAACGACGTTCCTGCTGCACAAGAACGGTGTTCCAACGCCGCGCACACACGTTTGCGAAACGCTGCCCCATGCGCTCGAATATGTGGAAGGCCTCGACCGCCCGCTGGTGATGAAGCCGCTGTTTGGCAGCCAGGGCAAAGGCATCGCCATGATCCGGAGCGAGAGCGAACTGCCCGACCCCGAAACGGTCGATCAGATGTACTACATGCAGGATTACATCGCCCCGCGCGATGCCCTGTTCGAAGACTGGCGCGTGCTCGCAACGCGCCATCGCGTCGTCGCCGCCATGACACGCTCTGGCACCACATGGGTCACGAATATCCATCAGGGCGGCAAGGCGAAAAATCATAAACCCGACGACGAGATGACGACGATTGCGATGGCCGCGATGCGCGCCGTCGACGCCGACTATGCAGGCATCGATCTCATTCGCTCGGCGGATGGCAAGTTGCAGGTCCTCGAAGTCAATTCCAATCCGGCGTGGCGCGGTCTCCAGAGCGTCGCGGACGTCAACATTGCGTGGGCCATCGCCGAGGATTTCCTGAAGACGGTTGTGTCACACCGCGAAGCGCGGGCGCCCGCCGCCGAGCCGCTTCTTGTCGCGTTATGACGCCGACACTCTCCCAAGATGAAATCTCGGCGGCTTTTCTAAACGCCTGCCGGGCCGAACTCGACGCATTGAAGCCGGGCAATGTGCATCGCCACTCGGCCGGGCACGGGATGGACATCACGCATTTCGAACGCGCTGCCGAGGCAGCCGCAGGACCGATCGCGGATCCAACCCTCAGTGTCGGCAAACGCATTCTGCGCGCAACCGAAGCAAGCGTTGCGGCAACCGGCCTGAACACCAACCTCGGCATCGTTCTTCTCTGCGCACCGCTCGCGAAAGCCGCAGCCGAACCAAAGTTCGGTGTTGGATTGCGCCGCCGCCTCGATCTCATCCTAGCGCGTCTCGATCAACAGGACGCCGAAGACGTGTTCGCTGCGATCCGCATCGCCAATCCCGCTGGCCTCGGATCCGTCGACGAGGGAGACGTAAACGCGAACGCATCTGCTCCGCGTCTCACGCTGATTGAGGCGATGCATCTCGCGGCCGCGAGAGACAGAATAGCCAACGCCTATGTTACAGCGTACGCAGACATATTCGATTTCGCGCTGCCATATTATCTAGATGCGAAACGTGTCACACCCGACGCAACGTTTGCCGTCACGTCGTTGCACATGGCGCTGCTGTCTGAATTCCCCGACACGCATATTGCCAGAAAGTACGGACAGGAAACGGCCGAACGCGTGCGCCTCGAGGCACTGGCGCTGAAGCGGCACTGGGACCCTGTCGCGACGCCTGAATCCTTTCGCGATCTCCTTGATTTCGACGCAAATCTGAAATCTCGCAGTCTCAATCCGGGAACGACCGCCGATTTCGTTGTCGCCACGCTTTTCGCCGCAGGGGCGACGGCGCGGAAACCGTCCTGACCCCCCATTTTGCGCCACTAAAGGGCTTGTCTCATCCGACCAGCTAGGGCTAATTACAGCCCCGTGTTCCAAGGAGCACGGACCGTCCTTTGTGGCCGACGCTGGTACTCACGAAACCTGGGCGCCGACGTATTGGATAATCATCGCCAGAGCGATTCAACGAAGTCCCGGCTTTCTGACGGGAGAGCGTTGACGCTCTTATTGTATCATTCGTGGGAGGAACCCCCCAAATGGCCAAAATCAATAAAGTCATGGTTGGCGAGTCACTCGTCGGCGACGGCAACGAAGTTGCTCACATCGATCTCATCATCGGACCGCGCGGTTCGGCTGCTGAAACGGCATTCTGCAACGCGCTGACGAACAACAAGGACGGCTTCACGACGCTCCTCGCCGTCATCGCGCCGAACCTGCCCTGCAAGCCGAACACGATCCTTTACAACAAGGTCACGATCAAGGACGCCCGCCAGGCCGTTCAGATGTTCGGACCGGCACAGTACGGCGTTGCCAAGGCTGTTCAGGACTCGGTCGCTGAAGGCGTGATCCCGGCTGCTGAAGCTGACGATCTCTACATCGCTGTCGGCGTGTTCATCCACTGGGAAGCCGCTGACGACGCGAAGATCCAGGACTACAACTATCGCGCCGTGAAGGAATCGATCGCACGCGCAGTTGCTGGCAAGCCGACGGCTGCTGAAGCAACCGCTCAGCGCAACTCGGTTCAGCATCCGTTCGGTGCGAAGACTTGAAGCGGAAACCGTCCTCAGCAGGTCGATAACAACAACAATTCCGCCCCTCCCATGAAGGGGGGTCTGCTGCAGCGATTGGGTAGACTGCTCTCAGGCCGTTACAGCGGTTAATAATTGATCCGGAGCCGCATCCATACCGCGGTTCCAGGTTAGCTGGAGCGGCTGCCGTTTCGTTTCGTCCTACTATCCTTTTCGGCTGGTGATCTCTTTGAGATCGCTGGCCGAAATTTTTTGTGCGTGCAGAACCGACGCAACCAGCGCACCCGCAACGCCTGCACTGCGCAGCGCATCCAGATCGGCTTTATCGCGAATGCCGCCCGCCGCGTAGACGCGCCGCCCCTTGGCCTTCGATCCGATCGCCTTCAGCGTATCGAAATCGGGACCGCTGTTGGCGCCAACACGATCGAGCGTCATCGCAATCACGCGCTGCGGCCAGAGCGAAGCGTCCTTCAGCAGCGCGTCCGGCCCCATAAATTCCCCGCCGCGAAAATCGAGCGATAGAACTGTCCGCTGCGGAGCCTCCGCTGCGATCTCTTCCCAGTCGCGGACGCTTTCGAGGCTCTCCGATCCAACGACCAGCGTCGCCACGGGTGTTGCCAGAATTGCGCGCGCAGCACCTCGAGATCCGGTGCCTGCATCGATCCACATCTCCGCATCCGGCAACGCCTGACTGATCGACGGCACGATGCGCGTATTGCGGCCGCGACCTTCGATACCGTCGAGATCGGCGATATAAACCTTGCGGAACGAAAACAGTTTGCCGAGGCCCTGCGCCACGTCAACGATCTCCGCTGTCCGCGAGAGCGGCGTCTCGATCGGCCGATACGCCCAACGTTTGCCTTCGACCGCTCTAACAACCTTGCCGCGGGCAATGTCGAGCACGGGAATGATGTCCACGGCTTGCCTCCTCAAACGGCAAGTGTAACACGGGGGCCGGGACATGCGAGGTAGGATGTCAATTGTCGTCGGATACGATGTAGGCGGGGCGCACCTGAAGGTCGCGCGCATTGAAGACGGTCGTCTGGTGGCGGTCCGCCAGATTGCGTGCGCGCTCTGGAAAGGTGCCGAACATCTCGATGCCGCGCTCACGGAAGCGCGCGAGATAACCGCTGGCGCCGCAGTTCACGCCGTCACCATGACAGCCGAACTCACGGAAATTTTCGACAGCCGGGAAGCGGGCGTCGCGGCGATCCTTGCGAAGCTCGGAAAACATATTGAGGGTGAGCAACGCATCTTCATGGGTCTGAAGGGCTTTGGCGACACCGCCGCAGCGCAAGCCGACCCCTTCTCCGCAGCATCGGCGAATTTCCTCGCAACGGCGCGCCTTATTGCCGATCGTGAGCCGAACGCATTGTTGATCGATGTCGGCTCCACGACGACCGACATCATCGTCTGCAGCAGACCACAAGGGTTGACCGACGCAGAACGGCTGCAAACGGGCGAACTCGTCTATACCGGGCTGACGCGCACACCCGTCGCGTCTATCGCGACACGCGCACCGCTCGCGGGATCATGGCAGGGACTTGCACGCGACGGCTTCGCGACGATGGCTGACGTGCAGCGTATCCTCGGCACGCTTCCCGATGGCGTTGACGTTCACGCAACGGCGGATGGGCGCGGCACATCGCAGGCGGAAAGTCTCGCGCGCTTCGCGCGTGGCTTCGGTCGAGACGCTGACATGCGCCGCCTCGCGACGTGGCAAGTCTCCGCCGCATACATCGCCGAACGCCAGATGCGCGCGCTGCACGACGGCGCGTTGCAGGTTCTATCCCGCCCGGGAACGGCCATTCTGTCCGTCGTCGCAGCCGGCATTGGTTCGGCCGTCGCGCTACGGATTGCAGCACGGCTCGGATATCCGGCAATTGAATTTGGAGAGTTGATCGAAGCGCCCGACGATCTGAGCAAATGGGCTACGCGTTGCGCGCCAGCCGTCGCCGTCGCAATGCTAGCCGCCGACGAGAAGAGAAAATAAAATCGGCCGCAGCAAATGCCGCGGCCGATAAAAAACCAAATTCGAATTTCGAATTAATCGCGATCGCGTGAGAGGCGAACGATATCGAGCGTTCCCGCTTCGAGCTTCAGATCGTAGGTGTGGCCATTGTCGCGGCGCGCATCCTCAATCTTCCAATAGCCATGCGAATAACGCAGCTTGCGCCATTCGATAAATCCCATGCGGTTGAGACGCTCGGTGACAACCGCCGGATCATCGGCCGGAGCGCGGCGATCAGCGAGAGCCGGAGCCGTCATCGCTGTGCCGACGACAGCAAGGGCCAGCGCGTGACGCACGGCGCGAGAAACATAAGTCATAGGATTCACCTCTCGTCTTAGGGGGAAACTGTTCGGAATTAACAGCACAGAAACTGCTTGGTTCCGCGCTGCACTCTAATCTCATTATGCTGCGCAGCAAATGTGGCGCGACGGATTAATGCAATCGACTTATTCGGCAGCCTTAAGTTGCGTATCGAGATGATGTGTCGCAAAACCGGTCAATTCTTTCAACGCCCGGTATTGCCGCCGCGCCGCATCACGATTGACGGTAGAGGATTTAGAAGCTGCGATAAGCAGATTCTTCGCGGTGTGCTCCGTTGAAACGAATTCGATGATTTTAACTTTATATCCCGCCGCTTCCAGCAATAGCGCACGCGCGGCATCCGTGACGAGATCGGCCTGGCGTTGTTTGAGCAGCGGATATTTCACGAGACCGGCAAGACCATCTGCCGGATGATCGATCTGCGGTGCCAATTCGTGCTGGCAGCAGGGAGCAGCAAGAATAACCTGAGCGTCCGCATTCACGCCAATCGCCAGCGCATCGTCCGTCGCCGTATCGCACGCATGTAACGCGATGACGACATCAACGGGACCAGCCGAGGATTTCCGTGCCTCGGCCGCTTCGAATATCAGGTTGGCAAATCCAAGATCCCGCGCAAGCGCATTCGACGCCTGAACGAGTTCGTCCCTGATCTCGATGCCCGTCATGCGGCAGGGACGTCCGAGCGTTGTCGTCACATAATCATAAAGAGCGAAGGTCAAATAACCTTTGCCCGATCCGATATCGACGATCGACAGCGCATCACGGCCCCCTTCGGAGCGCGCGGATTTCAACAGCCCGTCGGCAATCTCGATGAAGCGGCAAATCTGCCGGTACTTGCCTTGCATCGTCGGCTTGATGCGTCCCGACCCATCCGCAACGCCGAGCGCCGAGAGGTAAGGCCGGTCTGGAGCAACCAGATACGCCTTCGCGCGATCGTGCGCTGCGTCCGGCGCCGCGCTGTCGGCTGTGTCCGTCGCCTTGTTTGTCACCAATTGCGAAACACGCTTCTTGCTGTAGCCGAGCGTTAGATTGCGCTCCGGCGTAAACAGCGTCACGCTGAGATAGCTCGTTCCGAGAAGCGTCTTCAGATGATTGATCGCATCGGGAACCGCGAAGTTCTTGGTCTCATCCTTCCGCGCGAAACTCGTGACAAACTTTATATGTGGCGCGCCCTTGAGCACGATTGGCGTCGCCACCGCCTTGCGCGGCTCGCCCTCTCCGCGAAACTTTCCAAGCGTCATTCGGAGAAACGAACCATCCGCTGCCGCAGCAGCGACAGCGCGGATGAACGCAATTCGATTTTCGTCTTTAGCGGCCATCATGTGCCTTCGGATTTGTCGAACAGCGATTGCCGCCAAGCCGCGACCTTTTCCATCAACCACTCCCACGCTTCGTCTTCGCGTGGCCCCGCAGTTTTCGAGATCGCAATTTCGAGATAGCGCAGTTCATCTTCAATCTTTTTCGGCGGCAGCATTCTGAAGCGCGTCGTCAATACAGCGAGTTCCAGAACCGCCGCCTGCGCGCGATTGAATCCTTCCCAGCCCTTGTGCGTTTCCTGATGCACGATCCCGCATTTGAAACGCGGGCGCTCGGAATCCTCGATGACCTCTTCAACACGCAATTCCCAATGCGATACGCAATCCGCAAGGCGCGCGCCCTTTACAGCCGTCGTAGGCGTAAGCGGCCAGATCTTGCGACCCGTCACGCATCCCGCGATCACTCGCACGTCGTCGGTATGGCTCGCAGCCGCGTAAGGAACCGCCCGGAGGTTATCGAGTGTCCGCGAGGGCTTGAACGGCGCGATGATCCAGTGCGGCCCGTCTTCGATCAGACCGAGCGGCGCAATATGAGCGGTCCCGTTCGCATCCATGGTCGTCACGATGGTTTCGACGATACGCGGCATCAGTGGCGTCCTTCACCTTGCAAAACGCGTCCGAGACGGACATCGGCAGCAGGCCCAAAGATGGACCACGAAAGCCCCGCACGCGCAACGATCCCCGGCATCACAGGATCGACGATGCCGTCTCGCGCCAGATCCTCGAGCGAAGCGCCGGCCGCCACATCAACAGATTTGACCAGCAGAAGCTCGCGAGCGCCAAGTCTCTCCGCAAGCCACGCCGCAAGGCTGTCCGACGTTGCTGACCATCCGGCGGGAAGTGTCTTGTCGTCGGTAAGCATCTTTGCGGGCGCCCAAACCGGGATCATGCCTCTTGAAAGACAATCGATAATTTCCGCTGGTGTTTCCCCAATCTGAAATCTCGGATGAGTGGCCACCATCAATTCACCCGTCTGCTGCATCGCGAGCATGGCAAGCCGATGCGCGATCTCGTCATCGAATTGCAACGCAGGTTGTAAGGCGCGAACGCTATCCGCAAATGGCCCACCTCCGGGAACGAGGACGGTAGGCACACGCGTGACAGCGAGGATTTCAAGAACCGTGGCGAACCGTCCGGATTTGATCAGGCTGCCACCGACCTTGACGACGAGCGGGGCAACGTCCGTCGTCGGGGCATCAGCCACGGCCAAACTCGCGCGCCGCAGCCTTCGTCGCCGGGCGAATGATGTCGACGCCGCGTGCAGGTCCACGTTCGAGTTTTTCGAGCACGACGCGAACCGCGGCGATGCGCGATTCCGCGAGCACGCTCTCCGCGATGCGCTCGGCAAACGTCTCGACCAGATTGATATGTCCGCCACGCGCCAGCGCAACGATGATGTCGATAATATCGGCGTACGACGGCACTTCCGCCATTTCATCATCGATGCTGAAAACGTCCGGCGTCAGCAGCGCTTCGACGGAGAAGCGCACCTTTTGCGTAATGCCCTGCTCTTCCGCGTAAACTCCGACGTTACAATCAACGATGAAGTCACGCACGAAAATGCGGTCGCCGATTTGATGAGCCTTGCGAGCCTTGGCCTTGTGCGCACCAGCAGTATCGCTCTTGCGCAACTTCTTCTTCTCTTTCATGCGACCGATCTCTCCTGCGGCGCCTTAAATTCGCGTGTAAGCGCTGCATGAACCGCCGCAACACGCTGCGGGTCCAATGTTCCTGTCCGGCCGTCGCGGCACAGCGCTCCTCGAAAGCCAAGTATGTCCGCGCTGAGCGGCATCAATGATGCGATGTCTTCGATTGCCAACGATCCGGCAAGCCCGGTGGTCAATCCCGCAGCGCGACCGGTGCGGACGAACTCGGCAAGCCGATCGCGCGAAAGCACCGACGTCAGCCGCCCGCTGCTTTTACCGGCAGTATCGAGCATGACACCCGCGAAGCCATTCGCGGCGAGCAGTGGAAGAATGGCGAAGTCCGGCGCGCGATCCGCCATCAGCACGGCGACCATGCGCCCGCGCCAATGACCGTCACGACCAAGTCTCTGAATGGCAGCTTGAGGGTCACGGTCACCGAAGAACCCGATCTTGATCAGGTCCACACCGGTGGACGCCATCTCGGTAACAGCAGATGCCATTGCTTCGGGTTCGGCAGGGAGATCGCCCACAGTCGCGCTGACGGGACGACGCGACGCGATAGCGTCAACGATGCCGCGAACAGTTGCGAGATCGAGCGCGCCGAGAGCACCGGCCACCGGATCTTTCCCATCGATCAGGTCCGCGCCAGCATCGAGCGCCGCCAGCGCTTCCTCAGCGCTCTTCACGCTCGCGAGAAAGGCGGGCCCTTCGCGTTTCAACCCTGCGATCATCCGTTGTGTCCGTGCGCCTTGGATTTCCGTTGCGGGGCAGCTTGTCTCAAGCGTCCGCGAATATGCGATTCTGCTCCGCCAGAACCACCGCGCGATCCGCACGGTCGGTCGGCGACAGCGTCACCGCGACGTCCTGCGCGACACTCGCCTGTCCGGGCGCCAAGCGCAATATGCGGGTTCCGAGTTGTATTGCCTCGGTTCGATCGTGAGTCACGAAAATAACCGTGGTGGGATGGCTATGCCAAAGCTCCATCAGAAGCTCGCGCAGGCTGACGGCCGTTGGATCGTCCAGCGAAACAAAGGGCTCGTCCATCAGCAGGATTTCGGGCTCGAGGATAAAGCCGCGCGCCAGTGCCGCCCGCCGTTGCATGCCAAGGGAGAGCATTTCCGGATAGGCGTTCGCGGCCTGGGTAAGCCCAACGCGCTCAAGCATGGCGGGTATCCCGGCAAGCCGCGGATCGTCCGGCGGCAACGCCAGTGCGATGTTTTCGTACACCGTGCGCCAGGGTAAAAGCCGGGGCGTCTGGAAGATGAAGGAGAGATTGTCCTTCGCCGGTCCCAGGTCGATCACGCCCTCGAAATCCGTATCGAGCCCGGCAATGATGTTGAGCAACGTCGACTTCCCGCAACCGGATGGGCCGGTGATGACGAGAAACGAGCGCGGCGCAACCTCGAACTCGATATCCTTGAGAACCGTCTGCGCTGCGCGCCCGCCGACGGACTGAAACGTCTTGCGACGAACGGCAACCCGGATAGGCGCCGATCCATTCAAACCATTTATCGCCGCCATGCGCTCACCCGTGCTTGAGCCGGTTGAAGGATCGCGAACTCGATGATCTGAACGATCAGAATGAAAGCGAGCGCGTAAGCGAGAATGATGCCGACATCAAATTCCTGAAACGCAATATTGAGACGATACCCAACGCCGTTCGAACGGCCGAACGCTTCGACCACCAGCACGATCTTCCATACCAGCGCGAGACCCGAACGGGCCGCCGCAGCAAAAAACGGCGCGAGTTGTGGCACCGTGACGTGCCGCAGTGTTCTCCACCACCCGAATTTATAGATCCCCGCCATCTCATTGAGATCACGCGACAGGCTGCGCGTGCCTTCCCGCATCGTCACCGCAACGTTCGGGATTTTGTTGAGCGCCACCGCGATAATCGCCGCGGCATCACCAAGGCCAAACCAGATGTAGCAGAGCGTAATGGTGACAAGAGCCGGAAGATTCAAAAACAGGATCAACCAGGAATCGAAAAACTTGTCCGCCGTGCGGAATTTTCCGAGCGCGAGCCCGATCGCCGTCCCGATGAACATCGAAACGACGAACGCGAACGCAACACGCACCAGCGTTGCCGACGTGTGCTTCCAGAGGTCCCCGTTTTTAGCCTCGCTGATGACGACGTCGAAAACAGTGAGCGGCGTCGGCAAATATCGGTTTTGCAGAATGACGGCGATAACATGCCAAAAAAGAACGAGAACGGCGAGCGAGCCGATCAGCCATAGAAGGCGCTCCGCCGTCGAATTGATACCGGACACCGGCATCGGCTTAGGTATGGAAGAGATTCTGGTCGAAACGGGTGCCATCGCCTACGAGTTCCGCGTCACCGAGTTCAATGAGAAGATTGGTCATCTTCTCCGCTGCAGCCGTCTCGTTCGCACCCCAACCGTCTGTAATTCCGGCACGATAATAATCACGGATCGCCTCGAGTTCGCGATCCGAAGTCACACGGATAAGGGGCCTAATCCGTTGCCACGCTGCGTCCGACGTTGCCAACACCGCGTTGGCTTCGCGTTCCGCGAGCAACAACTTGTCGACTGGAATGCCTTTATCGCGAACCTCTTTGTCGGACCAGATAAAACCGACAAGGGCGGGAATTGGCGAAACGCCAAGCCCATGCACCACATCAGCCATCGAAAGCATTTGACGGGCGCCTTCCGCTTGAAGACGCGCAGCATAAGTCCAGAAGTTGAGAACGGCGTCCAACCGCCCGCTGCGAAATTCTTCAGTGACGAGCGGCGCCGCGCCGAATACCGGTTCGGACTCGTCGGCGATATCCTTGCCGGTCATTTTGCGCGAATACGCCCTGAGCAAAATCCAGCTTTTGTCGATGCCGGTGCCAGCCACGCCGATCCGCTTGCCCATGAGGTCCGCAATCGATTGCGCCGGACTCTTCTGCGGAACCATCACGCTGCCGAGTGCCGTCGAATAGGGCGCGAACTTGAGATCGTAACCCTTTGAGCGTTGCCGCATCGCCCAGGTCCAATCGCTGACGATGACGTCCGCAGAATCGGACAGCAGAGCGATCGATGCCGCTGCGCTGCTCGCGACCTCGACGACGTCAAGCGTCAAGCCAACCTTCTTGTCGATGCCCTCGGCGCGGATCGTTTCGATCAACCAACTGACTGAGCCGGATCGGATTGAGCTCAGACGAACCGCATTCGCCGCCAAAAGCGGCCTGGGCAACAGAGGAGCGGCAAGCAACGCTGTGCCCGCTGCGATCGCCTGCCGGCGGGTCACATCGGTCATTTCGCTTGTGCCTCTGCGCTGAATCGATTTCGCCAAAGGTACTTGAGCCCATGAAGCCAAAGTTCGTCGGTATTCCCGTTGATCGACGCCGACATCGTCTTGGTGAGCTCGCCGGTCGCCACATTTCGCTCGACGAGTTGTAGCTGGATCAGAGCATTCGAGAGTTTGTCGACGTATCCCGTGACAACCACATCTGCACCGGCCTCTTTTGCGATCGGCACTTCGCAGCCATCACATTTGTAGAATGGAGACGCTGCCTCGATCTCCTGCGCTTTGCCGGAAAGATCGACCACCTGATAGCGCTCGTCTTTTTCCATCAGACTACGCAGTTCATCCGCAATTAGTTTCAACCGTTGCAGATCGTTAGGATCATGCTGCGGAAACATTTCGCCATCTTGCTGCGCATCGTGAAAATCGAATGGGACGACGGCAACCTTCGTAACGGCAGCGGCGGGAGAGGCAATGATGAGCGCGAGAGCTGCATAAATAAGCGGATGAAGCATAAGGCGGGAAATCCAAGCTACGGGGTTTCGGAACCTCGGAGAGAACATGGTTTACGCCCAGACGAAGGCGCAGAGCCTTTACGTGTTTGCTACCCCTAGACTATTGCAAGACCTTCACACAAATTTTGGCGATTGTTCCCAGTCACAAACGCGCGAGCCCGGTGCGTCTGCCTTGACAACCAGATGCTACGCCCCCTTTTACAGCAACACAGTAACATTGGAAGGGTCGGCTTCCCTTCCCATAACCGCGTATTTCCTGCCTTTCGGAGTTCGATCATTGCCAATGCCATGCCCGCCGAGGACTGGACGCACCCCGCGACGCTGGAGCCCGAGGACCATGGCTGTTGCTGGGGCGCTCGCACTCGCCTGCTGGCCCGGCGCGCTTTACGCCGAGGATGCTGCCAAGCCCGCGGCCGCAGGTGAGCAAGCAATCGACACCAACGTTCAGCCCGCCAAGCGCGAACCGCTAAACGTCTCGATTCTTTACCTTAAACAGAACCGCACCGACGAACTTCCGCTCTCCCTTTTGGACCTGCCCTCTCCTGATGATGGGATCGCTGGCGCCAAGCTCGGCATCGCCGACAACAACACGACCGGGCGCTTCCTCAACCAGACCTTCAAGCTCGATACCCTTGAAGGAACCGTCGATGAGCTGATCGCTGGCGCCAAGGAAAAGCAGGCCTCCGGTGATAGCTTTATCATCGCTGATCTCGACCCGGACGGCATCCTGAAGCTCTCCGACGCTCTCTCGGGAAAACCGGCAATCATCTTCAACGTCGGCAACCCTGACGACCGGCTGCGCGAAGAAGATTGCCGCGCAAACGTCATGCATGTTGCGCCAACCCGCACGATGCTCGCGGACGCGCTCGGTCAGTATTTGGCGTGGAAACAGTGGCGCAACTGGTTCCTGGTGTCGGGTCCTCGCCCGGAAGACAAGCTGCTGGCCGATGCATATCGCCGGGCCGCAAAGAAATTCGGCGCGAAGATCGTTGAGGATCGCGAATTCAAGCAGGAAACCGGCAGCCGCCGCGCCGATGGCGGGTTCGAACAGGTTCAGCAGCAGATCCCGAGCTTCATGCAGCGCGCGAAAGACCATGACGTGGTCGTCGTCGCTGACGATGGCAAACTCTTTGCCGACTATTTTCCGTTCCGCACCTGGGTGCCGCGTCCGGTTGCTGGCTCAGCAGGATTGACGCCGACGAGCTGGCATCCCGCTCTTGAGCTGTGGGGTGGCACTCAGTTCCAACATCGCTTCCGCCGCCTGAACAACCGGCAGATGCGCACCATCGATTATGATGCCTGGGTCGCGACGCGCGCCATCGGCGAAGCCGTCACGCGCCGGCACACGACAGACTTCAAGGTTCTGCACGACTTCATCCACTCACCGGAATTTGAGGTCGCGGCCTTCAAAGGCGTCGCACTCAGCTTCCGCACGTGGAACGGCCAGCTTCGCGAGCCCTTGATCGTCGGAACGCCGAAGCTGCTGGTCAGCGTGTCACCTCAGCCAGGCTTCCTGCACCAGTTCAGTACCCTCGATACGCTCGGCTTGGACAAGCCGGAAACCAAGTGCAAAGCCTACGCGCAATAACGCGGCAGGTGAGAAGACCTTTCCTCAACAGATCCTGATTGCAGGATCCGCTATTTGGAGACGAGAGATGTTGCGACGACCCAGTGCCTTTTCTGCTCTTCTCTCGTTCGCAGCCGTTGCCGCTGTGGCGTCCCCCGCCAGCGCGTTCACTGCTTACGTCACGAACGAAAAGGACAATACCGTCAGCGTCATCGACACGGAAAAGCTCGAAGTCATCAAGACGGCGAAGGTCGGCCAGCGCCCGCGCGGCATCGTGATGTCGCAAGACGGCAAATGGATCATCATCTGCACGAGCGATGACAATGATGTGAAAGTTTATGATGCCAAGACGCTCGAATACATCAAATCGCTTCCCTCCGGACCCGATCCCGAGCTTCTGACGCTGCACCCCGACGGCAAGCGGCTCTACATCGCCAATGAAGATGATAACCTCGTCACCGTCGTCGACATCGAAACCTCGAAGGTCGTCACGGAAATTCCTGTCGGCGTTGAACCCGAAGGAATGGGCATGAGCCCCGACGGCAAGGTGCTGGTCAACACGTCGGAAACGACGAACATGGCCCATTTCATCGATACGACGAAGCACGAGACGTTCGACAACGTGCTGGTCGATAGCCGTCCGCGCGTTGCTATGTTCAACGCCGCTCAGACGCAGCTTTGGGTATCCTCCGAGGTCGGCGGCACCGTGACGATCATCAATCCGGCGGACCGTAAGATCATCGGCAAGATCAATTTCGAGATCCCCGGCATCACCCGCGAAGCCATTCAGCCGGTCGGGATCCGCATCACGAAAGATGACAAGATCGCGTTCGTCGCGCTCGGCCCCGCAAACCGTGTGGCAGTCGTCGACACGGCAACCTTCAAGGTCCTCAAGTATATCCTGGTGGGTCAACGCGTTTGGCAGATGTATTTCACACCCGACGATAAACTTTTATTCACCACCAACGGCGCCTCTAACGATGTAACAGTTATCGATGTTGCGAGTCAGAAGGCGATAAAGTCGATCAAGGTTGGCCGCTACCCATGGGGCGTGGTCGTCTCGCCGCACTAGGGAAGACGCGGGAAAATACAATGCGATGGACGGCGATAGCATGACGAAGACGGCCCCGGCCATCACAGCGGAGACGGACCGCACGCCCGCGCTCGTCGTCAACGATGTCAGCCACAGCTTTGGGGACCGAAAGGTCCTCGATCACGTATCGTTGAGCGTGGGGCAAGGCGGCTTCGTCGTGCTTCTCGGCCTGAACGGCGCGGGAAAATCCACGCTCTTCTCGCTCGTAACGCGCCTCTACGACAACGTGACGGGCGAGATCTTCATTCGCGGCCACGATGTGCGCCGGCGCCCATCGCTCGCACTCCAGCAGCTTGGTGTGGTTTTTCAGAGCCGCACGCTCGACGTCGATCTGACGCTGGCGCAGAACCTCAAATATCATGCGGCGCTGCATGGATATTCCAAGCCCGAAGCGGCCGAACGCGCCAAGGCCGCGCTCGAGCTTGTCGGGCTCGGCGATCGCGCCAATGAGAAAGTGCGCGCATTATCTGGCGGGCAGGTCCGACGCGTCGAGATCGCGCGCTCGATGATGCATCGCCCGAACATGCTGCTGCTTGACGAACCGACGGTCGGTCTCGACCTCGGATCGCGCGAAAGCGTTATCAAGATCGTTCGCGACCTCGTCGCGCGAGAGCACCTTGGCGTACTTTGGGCCACCCATTTGATGGACGAAGTGTTGCGGACCGATCAGGTCGTGGTGCTGCACAAGGGCGTCGTGCTGTTCAACGGCGGCGTGCCCCAGCTTCTCGCACAGACCGGAACGACGACCGTTCGTGAAGCCTTCCGCACGCTCACCGGAACGTCGGCCTCGGTCGAGGAGGCCGCCTGATGTCGTCTCCGATCGTGTCCAGCACGGCAATGATGAGTCCGGGAACTATCGCGGAATCCGAAGCGTCCGCGCGCCGCCGTCTTGGCATATCCGGCTACTTTGCTTGCTTCCGCGGCATCGTCTGGCGTGAGATCCTGCGCTATCTGCATCAGCGCGAGCGCTTTCTCTCCGCCCTCGTCCGTCCGCTCATCTGGCTTTTCATCTTCGCCGCAGGCTTTCGCCAGACGCTCGGCGTCTCGATCATTCCGCCCTACGAGACGTACGTGCTTTATGAGGAATTCATCGCGCCAGGACTGATCGCGATGATCCTGCTCTTCAACGCAATGCAATCGTCGCTATCGATGGTCTATGACCGCGAAACCGGCACGATGCGCACGCTGCTCGTCAGTCCGTTTCCGCGTTGGTTCCTGCTGCTGTCGAAGTTGCTTGGCGGTGTCTCTGTCGCGCTGCTGCAGTCATATGCGTTTCTGCTGGTCGCCTATTTCTGGGGCATTCAACCTCCGCCCATTTCAGAGCTGAAGCTCTTCACGTTCTTCGAGGCTCCCGCTTGGCTCGGCCAGGACGTAACGGGCATGGCCGAACCGATCGTGCACTCGCTCGTATCGATCCCAGCCGTGCTGCAGCCCTTCGCGGGTTACATCACGGTTATTCCGGCAATCGTTCTCGCAGGCCTGATGCTTGGTTCGCTGGCACTCTTTATTTCGTCGGTCATTCGCCAACTCGAAAACTTCGCTGGCGTCATGAACTTCGTGATTTTCCCGATGTTCTTTGCGTCATCCGCGCTCTATCCACTATGGCGCATCCGCGAAGCCAGCCCGCTGCTTTTTGAAATATGCCGGCTCAATCCATTTACCTACGCGGTCGAACTCATCCGCTTCGCTCTTTACGGTCAGATCGATACGATCTCACTTCTCATCGTTGTCGGGTGTACGGTGCTGTTTCTTGCGGCGGCCGTTTATGCCTACAATCCATCGAAAGGCCTGATCTCCCGGCGCGGCGGACCAGGCGCCTAACATGAGGTGTGTTGTTATGAAGTCTTCTGTCCTCATTCGCGCATCGCTGTTCGCTGTCGCGGCAACCGTGTCGGTCTCGAGCGTTAGCTTCGGTCCGCGCGCCAACGCAGCCGAGCCGGAAACGCCAGCACAGGAAACGCCAGCACCGCAGACTGCGGCGGAACTTGCTAAGGCCCCGGCGACCGAATGGCCCTGCATTTACCGCAAGGTTCCGCAACTGAGTGCTGCAACGATCTGGGACGGCCCCGAGATCACCGACACCACAAGCTGGCGCAAAGATGAGACCGTGCGAAAGCTGTCGGAGTATCTGATCTCGCGACGGTTGACGATGGAAGAGGTCGAAGCGGCGATCAAGAAATTCGCCGATGCTCAACCCGCTGACGTGCACGACGCCAAGTTGACGGAACTGTTCGCCGCTGTGCTGACGCGCACGAATGAAGAGCGCCGGATCGTGATGTCCGGCATCGAGCGGTTCCATAAGCGCCAGCTTGAACGCGCCAAGGAGATCGACAAGGAATCTCAGGAGCTGCCGCCTGAGGCCGTCGCGGCTGCAGCTGCCGCGGATTCGGAACCGGCTGGCGAGATCAACAAGCTCTCGGATGCCGAGGAAAAGTACAAATGGGAGGTTCGCACCTTCCAGGAGAAGCAGGCGAACATGCCGATCGCTTGCGAAATTCCTCAGCTCATTGACGAACGCGCAGGCGCCGTTGCGCGCGCCATACGCGCCGATATGAAGAGCTAGGGCGCCCAACCCCCTCTTAGCGTCTGATTTCCGCTCTGTGCGAGCGA
Organism: Hyphomicrobium methylovorum; assembly: GCF_013626205.1. Taxonomy (NCBI): domain Bacteria; kingdom Pseudomonadati; phylum Pseudomonadota; class Alphaproteobacteria; order Hyphomicrobiales; family Hyphomicrobiaceae; genus Hyphomicrobium; species Hyphomicrobium methylovorum. Next base: position 3,307,581 of record NZ_QHJE01000001.1, on the reverse strand, counting down.
TCTGCGAAGCATCGCGCGCCTGATCGTGCTGCGCCTGCCGACTCGCGCCAGAGTCCGCGCGTGCGGACGAAAAAAGTATTGACGAAGCGTTAGGCTTAACGCGCCCTTAACGAACATTGACGTAGTCTAAAAACATTCGGTGACTGGCCTTCTTCCCATTCGCCGATTGATCGCAAGCGATGTGTCGTCACCCGTTGTTTTTTGTTTTTGAGGTGGTCTGATGCAATACGAATTTGTTTCGCGTGCCCTTGCCTACGCTTCTTGCCTTTCAACTTTGAGCCTGCTGATGACGTCGATGGCAATTGCCGCTGTCAACGTTGGACACAGCTCGCCGCTGCGAACCGCAAATACACCGATCCCGATTGTCGGCGTCGTGGTGTCTGACGGTGGGCAGTACGGAAACCTCTCAAGCCGCTCCGCTATCGATACTCTGGCGGCACGACTCTGGTCTGCAAAGACCTGAGAGAAAGACGCTGTTCGCGGCAAGCGCGTCTCAGGGGGATGAGGCCGCAATCTGCGAAGAACAATCGAGACGCGCGGACTAACTGGCCAGGTCCGCGCCCTTGCTACCCTTCACGACGTTGTCGATCGCCTGCAGCTCTGCAATCAAACCTGCGAAGTTTTTGAGCGGCACCATATTGGGGCCGTCCGACGGTGCGTGATCGGGGTCCTGGTGCGTTTCGATGAAGAGGCCCGCGACACCCGCCGCCACGGCAGCCCGCGCGAGCACTGGAACGAAGCGCCTGTCGCCACCTGATGACGTCCCCTGCCCGCCCGGCTGCTGCACCGCATGCGTGGCATCGAAGATAACGGGCGCACCCGTCTCCGCCATTTGCGGCAGCGAACGCATGTCCACGACCAGCGTGTTGTAGCCAAAGCTCGAGCCTCGTTCCGTAACGAGGACGTTCGGATTGCCCGACCCAGTCACCTTGGCGACGACGTTCTTCATGTCCCAAGGCGCGAGGAACTGACCCTTCTTGATCTTGATCACGCGGCCGGTTTCAGCCGCCGCGATGAGCAGATCGGTCTGGCGGCAGAGAAATGCGGGAATTTGCAAAACGTCCGCAACTTCCGCCACGGGCGCGCACTGCGCCGTCTCATGAATATCGGTGACGATCGGTAGGTCGTAACGCTCGCGGATTTCGGCGAAGACCGGCAACGCCGCCTTCAACCCGATGCCGCGCCGTCCGGAAAGCGAGGTGCGGTTGGCCTTATCGAAGGATGATTTGTAGACGAGCCCGATCCCAAGCTTTTGTGAGATTTCTGCCAAAGCTGCCGCCATCTCAAGCGCATGCTCGCGGCTTTCCATTTGGCAGGGGCCTGCAAGGACGGCAATCGGCGCGTCGTTGGCGAAAAGTACCGAACCTGCGCGAACGCGCGAAGCAGGCTTTAAAGTTTCGTGCTGGGTCATCGGAGAATTATAGCGGCCTGAAAGCAGCACGGCGAGATCTTACAGCCGTTTCCCCCAACCCGCGTGAACATCCCAAAGCTTTTGAGAAATCCGAGCCCTGAAACAAAAACGGCGGCCCGAAGGCCGCCGTTTCCAATCCGAAGATTGAATTCTTAGATGAGATCGATCTCGGCCGGCAGATAGCTCGTAACTTCGAGACCGACTTCCTGTTCGCGAACTGCGGGTTTGGTCCAGACTTTCATGGTGTGTCCTCCTCCAAATTCGACAGGTTGCTCCTGTTGAGGAAGTAGATAGTTGGGCTACCGATAAAATTCCAATCTCATTTCGCTCTCACTTGGCAAACTTTTCGTGATCACGAAACGGTGAACTGTTATATCGTTTCGAAAGTGATTCAACGCCTTAGATCGTTGCTCTGTTCAATATCCTCTGCGTCTCGCGATCGAGTAGCTGAGCGATGATCGCACCGTAGGTTTCCACTCGCTGACGGTGCCAAATGGTCGGGATTGGATCAAATCTCGGCGGGCGTGCTATAAAAGCGATCTCAAGCCGCGACTCGGGGGCGGCGTCAAAAAAATGGGGATTTGAAATGTTTGAACAATATCCTTGGATCGAACCGGTATTGATCGGCGCACTCGTCGTGTTCGTACTCGATCTCATCGGCAATCTGATTTCGTTTTCGAACCGTTTCATGAACGCCCTCGCGACGGCAATCGTCTTCGCAGTCGTCTTTGGCGGATTGCTTTACAGCGGCGTGCTTCGTCTGGACGTCACGACGGTCGCCGCACCGCCGGCAGGCACGATGGCGCCAGCCACGACGACCCCCTGATATCGCCTGTCGAGATTGCAACGATGAATCCCGGCGCAACCCGCCGGGATTATTATGTGTCTGAAGCAGTTCGAATTAAACGAGCCGTGACTGCTCGACCGCCGCCGCGATGAAGCTCGCGAACAACGGATGCGGATCGAACGGACGTGACTTCAGCTCGGGGTGATACTGAACCCCGATGAACCACGGATGATCCGGATACTCGATCGTTTCCGGCAGCAGTCCATCCGGGGACAGACCAGCAAACATCAGACCCGCTTTTTCCAGCGCCGCGCGGTACCGCATGTTGACTTCGTACCGATGGCGATGGCGCTCCGATATGTGTTCGGAACCGTAGATCCCAGCGATCCGGCTTCCTGGCGCCAACGTCGAGTCATAGGCGCCGAGCCGCATCGTGCCGCCCAATTCGCCGCCCTGGCGACGCTCTTCAAGTTCGTTGCCGCGCATCCATTCCGTCATCATCGCGATGACAGGTTCAGACGTTTCGCCGAACTCAGTCGAACCAGCGTGCGGGAGACCGGCCAGATTGCGCGCCGCTTCGAGGCAGGCCATCTGCATGCCGAAGCAGATGCCGAAATACGGAACGCGCCGCTCGCGCGCGAATTTCACGGCCAGCACCTTGCCTTCAGAACCACGCTCGCCAAACCCGCCCGGCACGAGAATGCCGTTGACACCCTCAAGATACGGCGTTGCGTCTTCACGCTCGAAGATCTCGCTTTCGATCCACTCGAGCTTGACCTTCACGCGGTTCGCGATGCCGCCGTGAACGAGCGCCTCCATCAGCGACTTATACGCGTCCTTGAGGCCGGTATATTTGCCAACGATCGCAATCGTCACTTCGCCTTCCGGCTGGGCGATCCCGTGTGAAATCGTTTCCCAGCGTGTCAGGTCCGGCTTCGGCGCTCCGGTGATGCCGAACGCCGCCAGCACTTCCCGGTCGAGCCCCTCGCGGTGGTAGGCAAGCGGCACGTCATAGATCGAAGAGACGTCGAGTGCCTGAATGACGGCTTCCGGCCTGACGTTGCAGAACAGCGCAATCTTCTTGCGTTCCCCAACCGGAATTTCCCTGTCGGAGCGGCAAAGCAGAATGTCCGGCTGAATACCGATCGAGCGCAACTCCTTCACGGAGTGCTGCGTCGGCTTGGTCTTGAGTTCTCCGGCCGATGGAATGAACGGCATCAACGTCAGATGGATAAAGACGGACGCGCCGCGTGGCAGTTCATTGCCAAGCTGGCGGATGGCTTCGAAGAACGGAAGCCCTTCGATATCGCCAACCGTGCCGCCGATCTCGACGAGCACGAAATCGACGTCCTCATTCCCTGAAAGAACGAAGTTCTTGATGGCATCTGTCACGTGCGGAATCACCTGCACGGTGCCGCCCAGGAAATCTCCGCGCCGTTCCTTGGCGAGGATGTCCTGATAGATGCGACCCGTCGTGACGTTGTCCGACTGTTTCGCCGGAACGCCCGTGAAGCGCTCGTAGTGTCCAAGGTCGAGGTCGGTCTCCGCACCGTCATCGGTCACGAAAACTTCGCCGTGCTGATACGGGCTCATAGTGCCCGGATCGACGTTCAAGTAAGGATCAAGTTTTTTGAGCCTGACCGAATATCCGCGCGCCTGAAGAAGAGCGCCGAGGGCGGCGGATGCGAGTCCTTTACCGAGAGAGGAGACCACGCCGCCGGTGATGAAGATATACCGTTGCATGGGCTTTTGTTCTTACACAGCCAGCGCCGGATTCGAAGCGGCTTTTTTGCACTCTCACCACACGAAAACGTCGCAAGGTCCGTTTGGCGCGGGCCTTATGCGTTGCAGCTACGCCTCACACGTAGCTGCACCATCCTCGTAAGGGTCGTTATTGGTTCTGCGGAACGGCCGGGCCGCCCTGCTGCTGCAGCTTGTCGAGCACGCCGCCACGTCCTGCCGGTGCCTCGCCGCTGCCCGGCGTCGCCGGAGCGGTAACAGGCGGGCTGCCCGGATGCGTCGCATCAAACAGCGATCCCTGATTCGCGGCATTTCGCGCCAGAATCGTCAGCAGAATGCTGGTCAGAAAGAAGAGAGCGGCCAGTCCAGCCGTCATCCGCGTCAGCAGGTTCGCCGTTCCCCGGCCGGTCAGAAAGCCACCGCCTCCGCCGCCGCTGCCACCAATCCCCAGCGCGCCGCCTTCGGATTTCTGCATCAGCACGACGCACACCAGCGCCACGGAAATCATCAGGTGAATGATGAGGAGTACGGTAGCCATGATTTGGGAGTCCAAGCGTCCTTGCCGCGAAACGCCGGCACCCTAGTGCGCCGACACGCGAAGGCGGCCGTATACACCACCTTTTCCGAGCGGACCAGCCCTGCACCCAAGCACAAGGCAGCCCCGCCCAATTACCTGCCGCCTTCGACGTGCGGCAAAACGGTCATCTCGCCAAAACCGAATGCTGGCAGCTGGTCTTGCGCATCCGCAGCAGCGGTCTCCTGCGAAGGCCGGGGCGCCGGAGTCGCACGGCGCGGCGTGATCGGCCGAGCGTCAGCGTGCGGTTTTCCGGCCGCCGCGGGTGTGGGTGCAGGCTTCGGCGGATCGCCCGACCCTACATTGGGATCGGCCGGCTTAGCTTTCTTCGTGGCCTGCTTCTTCTGAGGCTTCTTCTTCTCTTTGTCCGATGCGTCAGCAGCGCCGGGCTTTGCCGGATCGACGGCGACGGGCACCAGCGGATCGGCATCCGAGTTGGCCTCGATCCGAGCCGCCGCCGCGCGAGCCTTTTCCGCCGCGAGCGAAGGCTTGGCATCGCGGCAGCCGAATTTCAGTTGTTCATCCAGCCTGATGTACTGCTCAACATCGCGCATCCGTGCCGGAGCGAGATTGGACTTGGCCCAGGCCACGCCCTTCTTCAAATCATCCGAAACGCCCGCATGCCGGAGCTTCGACTGCTCGGCCCGCAACTGCACGCAGGTCGCGTCGTCGATCTTCGCTTCCGTCGCATGAGCAACGGCCGTAGGACCGGCAACGAACAACAGAACGGCGAAACAGCGCGAAACGAGCATCATCCCCTCTGGTAGGCGCGAACTATGGCGAGAAAATCGCTGGCCTTCAGGCTAGCGCCCCCAACAAGCGCGCCGTTGACGTTGGCAATTGCCAGCAGTTCGCGTGCGTTATCGGGCTTCACTGAACCACCATAGAGGATTCGCATCGCCGCGCCTTCATCGCCAAACCTGTTGATGAGATCCGCGCGAATGGCTGCATGAACCTCCGCAACGTCTGCCGTGGATGGAACGAGGCCTGTGCCGATGGCCCAAACCGGTTCGTAAGCAACCACGGTATTGGCCGCTGTCGATGATTGCGGCAGCGAGTCTTTGAGTTGCCGCCCAGCCACTTTGATCGTCAAACCAGCGTCGCGTTCGCCGCGCGTCTCACCGATGCAGACGATAGCCGTCAAACCCGCGCGATGCGCCGCGCTGGCTTTCGCATTCACCACCGCACTCGATTCGCCATGATCCGACCGGCGCTCCGAATGCCCGACGATAACGGCCTCCGCGCCCGCATCTTTGAGCATCTCGGCCGAAACATCTCCTGTATGCGCACCGGAAACCTTCGGATGGCAATCCTGACCGGCGATGGCGATATCAGAGCCCGCCGCCACTGTGGAGAAAGCTGAAATCAGCGGTGCTGGCGGTGCGATCATGACGTCCGCCGGGATCGCTGGCTTTGCCTCCGACAGCGCACGTTTCACGGCTTCGACCTCTGCGGCGCTCGCCTTGACACCGTTCATCTTCCAGTTCCCAGCCACGAGCGGCCGAATATTCTTCGCTTGTCCTGCCATACCATCCCTTTAATCGTGCCGCCGGCCCGGTTTCTCGGGGTAAGCCCGTTCGCCGAGGCTGCCATTGCTGCACCCTTGCAATCCGCAGCCGCCTGCGCTTCATATCACGCTCGCGCGCCCCGTCACCTGGGGCGTTCACCAAATGAAGTCGTTTGACCGTGCGCCCGAACGGGCCCGTCACGCTTCCTTCAACGGGACATACGATCTCCATGCTCGAAGCACTAAGACGCGGCGCCCAGACACCGTTAGCTAAGGTGTTGTTCGGAATCCTCTGCTTCAGCTTCGCGATTTGGGGAGTCGCCGACGTATTTCACGGCTGGGGCACGGGCTCGGTCGCAAAGATCGGATCGACATCGATCACGACGGAAGAATTCCGGCAGTCCTACCAGCAGGAACTCGATCGTGTTTCGCGCCAGGCCAATCAGCGTTTGACCGCGGAACAAGGCCGCGCCTTCGGTCTCGACAGGCGTGTTGTTGCGCAGCTTGTTGCGGGTTCGGCCATCGAACAGAATGCTGAACAGCTTGGCCTCTCGCTGTCTGATAAAACGCTCGTCGACGGCATCCAGTCGGATCCGAATTTCCAGACTGACGGCAAGTTCAACCGCCTCGGTTTCGAAAACATGCTTCGCCAGATGGGCATGAGCGAGCAGCACTTCCTGAAGTTACGCCGCCAGGATGAACTGCGCGGCATGATCGTCGAATCCTTCCTCGCCGCACAGACGGTGCCAAAGCCGCTGTTCGACGCCATCCACGCGCACAATCAGGAAAAGCGCGTCCTCGAATGGCTCAAGATTGATCCGGAAGCCGTCACTGTGAAGGAGCCGGATCAGGCGGACTTGCAGAAGCGCTACGACGACAACAAAACGAAATATGAGACGCCGGAATACCGCAAGGTCCAGCTTCTCATGCTCACGCTCGACGATCTGAAAAAGCAGGTCGAAGTGAGCGACGACGAAATTACGAAGGCCTATGAGGCATCGAAATCAACGTACGATCAGCCCGAAAAGCGCCGCGTACAGCAGATCGCGTTCAAGGACACGGCGACGGCCGAAGCTGCGCTCAAAGCCCTTCGTGACGGCACGAAGTCGTTTGCCGACGTCGCCAAGGACGCTGGCGCCAAAGACACCGACGTCGACCTTGGCCTCGTGACGAAGTCTGCATTGATCGATCCGAAGATCGCTGACGTGGCGTTCTCGATCGAGAAGGATAAGTATTCCGATGTGGTGGAAGGCCGCTTCGCGACTGTCATCGTGCGCGTGACGCAGATCGAACCCGGCGTCACCCACACGCTCGCGGACGTGAAGGAAAAAGTTCGCGAAAAACTCGCAGCAGACAAGGCGAGCACCGGACTTCAGAACCGTCGCGACGACGTTGAAGACAACCGGCTTGCAGGCAAGACGCTGCAAGAAGTCGCCGATCAGCTGAAGCTGACGTTCAAGGAAATTCCAGCAGTCGACGCAACTGGCCTCGCCCCCGATGGCAAGCCCGTGCTGTTGAGCCCGGATCTTCAGAAAATCATCGCGCGCGTCTTCGCTCCGGAATCCAACAACGACGACACGGCGATCGATCTGACGGACGGCGGCGCTGCCTGGGTCAACGTCCTCTCGACCGAAGAACCCAAGCTGAAGCCGTTCGATACGGTCAAGGATCAGGTCAAAGAAGATTACATGAAGGCTGAAAGCCAGCGCCTCATTGGCGAGATGGCGAAGAAGATCACCGAGCGCGTCAACGCAGGTGAGCCGCTGAGCGCGTTCGAAGCCGAAGCGAAGAACAAGGTCGAAAAGACCGATCCGATCACGCGCAACACAGTGCCGCAAAGCATCTCGCAGTCGATGATGGAGCAGGCTTTCGCCACCGCCAAGGGCAAGGCCGGACATGGCCCTTCAAGCGACCGTTCGACGGACATCGTATTCCGTGTGGCGGAAGTCATTCCGGCAGCGGAAGCGACACTGACCGAAAAGGACGAGTTAAACCGCAGGCTCGAAGCGGAACTCGCAAACCAGTCGCTGACCGAATACACCGAGGGACTGAAGAAGCGTTACGGCGCATCGATCAATCAAGCGGAACTCAATTCCGCGATCGGGCTGGGCGGGGAGTAAGGCGAACGTGAAAACGCGCGCGCCGGAATCCCCCGCAGACATCGCAGCGGGATCATCAAAACGCGCGTCTGTGAACCAGCGCGCGGATGGCGAATTTTATCCGCCCTTCGAAGCGTTCGCGAAAACCTACGACGCAGGCACGCCCCAGGTTGTGTGGACGCGCCTCGTCGCTGATCTCGAAACGCCTGTCTCAGCCTATCTAAAACTGTGCGACCGTCGGCCGATGAGTTTCCTCCTCGAGTCGATCGAAGGCGGCGAAGCACGCGGACGCTATTCGGTCATCGGTTTCGCCCCGGACCTCATCTGGCAGGCCGTGGGAAACACAGCGAGCGTCAACCGCACGCCGCTCTCCGATCCCGCATCCTTCGTCCCCGACGATCAGCCCGCGCTCCAATCGCTGCGCGCGCTGCTGGACGAAAGCGCTATTCAGCTGCCGGATGCGCTGCCGCCGATGGCAGCAGGAATCTTCGGCTTCATGGGATACGACACCGTACGGCTGATCGAGAACCTGCCGGAAATGTCGCCCGATGCGCTCGGCGTTCCCGATTCCATTCTCATCCGCCCGACGCTGATGCTGATCTTCGACAACGTCCGGGACGAGATGATCCTCGTGAGCCCGGCGCGGCCGGACGCAACGACCAGTGCCGCCGAAGCCTATGAAAATGCGCTCGCGCGTCTCGATGCTGCCGTGCAAAGCCTCGACACGCCGCTGCCGCATGGCGCCTCGGCCACTGGCGCCGCCGTGGCTTTGCCGGAACCCAAATCGAATACAGCCGCTGCCGACTACTTGGCGATGGTCGATAAGGCGAAAGATTACATCCGCGCGGGCGACATCTTCCAGGTGGTGCTTTCGCAGCGCTTCTCCGCGCCCTTCGAGCTTCCGTCATTCGCACTCTATCGCTCGTTGCGTCGCCTCAACCCGTCGCCGTTCCTGTTCCATCTCGACTTCGGTGAGTTCCAGCTCGTTGGCTCGTCGCCTGAGATTCTTGTTCGCGTTCGCGACGGCGTCGTCACCATTCGCCCGATCGCCGGAACAACCCGCCGCGGTAGCAATGACGCTGAAGACAAGGCGCTCGCAACCGCTCTCCTCAACGATCCGAAAGAGCGCTCCGAGCACCTGATGCTGCTGGACCTCGGACGCAATGACGTTGGCCGCGTGTCCCTGCCCGGCACCGTCAGCGTCACCGACAAGTTCATCGTCGAACGCTACAGCCACGTGATGCACATCGTCTCGAATGTGATCGGCAATCTCGATTCCGAAAAATTCGATAGCATCGACGCGCTGATGGCAGGGTTTCCCGCTGGCACCGTTTCCGGCGCGCCGAAAGTCCGGGCCATGGAAATCATCGCCGAATTGGAAAAGGCCAAGCGCGGACCATACGCGGGTTGCGTCGGATATTTCTCCGCAGGCGGAGAGATGGACACTTGCATCGTGCTTCGCACCGCGATCCTGAAAGACGGCAAGATCCACATTCAAGCAGGCGCTGGCGTAGTGCACGACAGCATTCCCGAGAACGAACAGCAGGAATGCATCAATAAGGCGAAGGCCGTCGTGCGCGCAGCCGAAGAAGCCGTTCGCTTCGCCACGAACTCACGCAAGACAGATAGCTCCAGTGCCGGCAACGGCGGACCATTCGCCTGACCTCACGCCCGCTTTTTATCGCCTGCAATCGACTCAGAATTCCGCGGTGGCGGCGAACGCCTCGACCATGCGCGCTGCCACGGCGACCACTTCGGACGCCACAGCAAGCTGATGATGCTGTGCCACATCGCATAGATCGGAAACCAGAACAGCACACGTAACGGAGCAACTCCGAGCGCGAACGTAATGCGCCGTGCACGTTGCGAAGCAGCGGCTCCATATTTCGCAGTCCGCGCTTTCACCCATGCTGCGACGCGATCTCGTCCGAGCACACGCTCAGCGATTCTCAGAGCAACGAACGCGACAACGACGATCGGCAGAATCAGCCAGAAAGCGATCCAGAACAATTGCCAGATCACCCACACGGCGAGATTAAAAATAAAGCTGAGAATCCAAAAGACCGGCGCAAGCACATAATCCATGCATCACGAGCCTTATTTTGCGGCACTGCACAGCATCCAACCGCTTAACCTCAAGGGCGGTGTGCTATATGGTGCTGACTTCTGAAAATCACTAACGCCAGGTTCGAATGCTGTCCCTTGCACTTCTCCGTCATGCGAAGTCCACTTGGGACAATGCTGATCTCGATGACTTTGACCGTCCGCTGAACGATCGCGGACGTTCGGCGGCTCCACTGATGGGTGAAGTGCTCAAGAGTAGAGAATTCACACCTGAGGTCATTTTATGCTCGTCGGCGAAACGCACGCGCGAGACTCTGGATTTGTCGAATTTGGGCAAGTCCGCCGCCAACGTCGTTTATGACGATCAGTTGTATCTCACCGATACAGCCACCTTGTTGTCGCGCCTTCGCAGCGTCGACGCGGAGAATAAGGTGGTCCTGATGATTGGCCACAACCCGGGCCTTCACGGTCTCGCCCGGATGCTAGCAGGCACGGGCGACGCGAAGTCCATCTCGCGTCTGGAAGACAAATTTCCGACAGCCGCACTCGCCCTCTTCCGCTTCCCCCACTCGTCCTGGCGCGAAATCGCCCCGGCGACGGGCCATTTGGAAGCCTTCATCACGCCAAGGGACCGCGTAAACAGTTAAGTCCTCGGGCAGGCCCGACCGCGAGCACTATGCCCCCTGTCGCGCTGAGCAGCACTTCTGCTAGAACGGCTTCCGTGCGGCGACCCGATCGAGTAGAAGGCCAACATGCTGATCCTCATCGATAACTATGACAGCTTCACCTACAATCTCGTCCACTATCTGGGCGAGCTTGGAACCGAGAGCGTCGTCATCCGCAATGACAAAGTCTCGGTCGATGAAGTTCTGGAGAAAAAGCCGAAGGCCATCGTTCTCTCGCCTGGCCCCTGCACGCCGAACGAAGCGGGCGTTTGTCTCGATCTGATCAAAGTGGCAGCCGGAAAAATTCCACTCCTCGGCGTCTGTCTCGGCCACCAGGCGATTGGCCAGGCCTACGGCGGTAAAGTCGTCCGCGCGCCCTCGCCAATGCACGGCAAGCTCTCGACCATCACGCACACCGATCAGGGCATCTTCAAAGGCCTACCGAAGAAATTCGAAATTACGCGGTACCACTCGCTCATCGTCGAGCGCGCGTCGCTGCCGGATTGCCTTGAGGTGACGGCTGAAACAGATGACGGGATTATCATGGGCCTGCAGCACAAATCTCACCCCGTGCACGGTGTGCAGTTCCATCCAGAAAGCATCGCTTCCGAACAGGGACACGCTTTGCTCGCCAACTTCCTTTCGCTCGCAGGGTTCACACCCAAAAGCCGCAACAAGGCGGCTTGAACAGTGAGCGCACCCGTTCCCAATCCCGCCCGCGAGCTCAAGGCTCTGATGAATCGCATCGCCGATGGCGAGACGCTGGGCGAAGACGGCATGCAGTCGGCACTCGATCTCTTGATGTCCGGCATCGCCCCACCCGTTGCAATGGGCGCGTTCCTGATGGGGATGCGCGTTCGAGGCGAGACGACGGAAGAAATCACCGGCGCCGCCCGCTTCGTGCGCAGCCGCATGACAACGGTCGACGCGCCTCCGGGCGCCATCGACATCGTCGGCACCGGTGGCGACAGCCGCGGCACCTATAACGTGTCGACCTGCGCCGCAATCGTAGCCGCTGGCGCGGGCGCCATCATCGCCAAACACGGCAATCGCGCCGTGACATCGCTTTCCGGCGCATCCGACGTTCTGGCAGCGCTCGGCGTCAAACTCGATGTGCCGCCCGTCGTCGTCTCACGTGCCATCGCGGAGGCTGGTGTCGGCTTCCTGTGGGCCCCGCTTTATCATCCCGCATTCAAGACGTGGGCGCCGATCCGCGCCGATCTCGGATTGCGCACGATCCTCAATCTGCTCGGCCCGCTCTGCAATCCGGCAGGCGTCAAGCGTCAGGTGCTTGGCGTTTATGACAGGAAGCTCGTGCAGCCGATCGCGGAAGTTCTCCGCAAACTTGGTTCCGAGCATGCGTGGGTCGTGCACGGCGCGGACGGCATGGATGAATTGACGACAACAGGCGTCACGCACATCGCCGAGCTGAAGAACGGCGATCTCTACGCCTTCGATCTCACGCCCGAAGATACCGGCATCAAACGCAGCGACATCGCTGACCTCAAAGGCGGAGACGCGGCAACGAACGCCGCCGCAATCCACACGCTGTTGCAGGGTGAGCCGAGCGCTTATCGCGATATCGTCGTTTTGAACGCCGCAGCAGCGCTGGTGGTCGCGGGAACGGCAGACAGCCTGGCCGACGGCATGAAGCGCGCAGCCGATGCAATCGACAGCGGCCGCGCCGCGCGCGCGCTCGATCGTCTCGTCGCCGTCACCAACGATGAGGCGTGAGCCATGGCCGACATCCTCGACAAGATCACCGCCTATAAGCGCGAAGAAGTAGCGCGCGCGAAAACACTGAAGCCGCTGCGCGTCATCGCCGAGCACGCGCGCTCAGCCCCCCGCGTTCGGCCTTTTGCGGATGCGATTGCTGCGAAGCATGCCGACGGCCGTCCGGCCCTTATCGCAGAGATCAAGAAGGCGTCGCCCTCGAAAGGGCTGATCCGCACCGACTTCGATCCCCCGGCCCTCGCCCGCGCTTACGAAGCAGGCGGCGCCGCGTGTCTTTCGATCCTGACGGATACACCGTCGTTTCAAGGCGCCCCCGATTTTCTCACCGCCGCGCGCAAAGCAACGAACCTGCCGGTTCTGCGCAAGGACTTTATGATCGACACCTATCAGGTGCCGGAAGCGCGCGCCTGGGGCGCTGACTGTATCCTCATCATCCTTGCGGAAGTGGACGACGCGACCGCGCACGACCTCGCAAACGCCGCGAAAGATTGGGACATGGACGCCATCGCCGAAGTCCATGACGACGCCGAACTGGACCGCGCGCTGAAGCTCGATTGCCGCATGATCGGCATCAACAATCGCAATCTCAAGACGTTCGAAGTCAGCCTCGAGACAACCGAACGACTGGCCCCGCAAGTCCCTGCCGATCGCATCATCGTCGGCGAGAGCGGTATTTTCACGAACGCCGATCTGCAGCGTCTCGCGAAGTCTGGCGTGAATACATTCCTTGTCGGCGAGAGCCTGATGCGCCAGCCCGACGTCACGGCGGCAACGAAAGCGTTGCTCGGCAAAGAGAACCCAGAATGAGCAAGCTTTCGCATATCGGCGAGAAGGGCGAAGCGCGCATGGTCGACGTGTCGGAAAAATCCGCCACCGCACGCCGCGCCGTCGCCGAAGGTTTCATTTCCATGAGCGCCGAAACGCTGGCGCTGGTCGAAACGGGCGAAGCCAAGAAAGGCGACGTGATCGGGGCGGCGCGCATCGCTGGCATCATGGCCGCGAAACGCACGCACGAACTCATACCGCTTTGCCATCCGCTTGCGATCACCAAAGCGACGATCGACTTTACACCTACGCACGATCCGGTCGGTATTCACGTCGTGGCCGAAGTGAAAGTGAACGGACAAACTGGTGTCGAGATGGAAGCGCTGACGGCCGCGTCGGTTGCGTGCCTCACGCTCTATGACATGCTCAAAGCTGCCGATAAATCGATGGTCATCGGCAGCGTGCGTCTCCTGGAAAAAACGGGCGGCAAGTCGGGAACCTATTCAGTGACGGACCGGCAGAAGGACACTTAAGGCGATGGCACTTCTCCCCGTGGCCGACGCCCTCGCGCGCGTATTGGAAACCGCCGAAACGCTCGCCACTGAAAACGTGTCTCTTTCCAGCGCGCTCGGCCGCACACTCGCGGAACCTCTTGCAGCTCGCCTGACCAACCCGCCGTTCGACGCCTCCGCGATGGATGGCTACGCAGTCCGCGCCTCTGATGTCGCAAGCGTACCGGTGACACTCAAAGTCATCGGCGAAGCCGGTGCGGGACGACCGTTCACCGGCAACGTTGCCAATGGCGAAGCCGTTCGCATCTTCACGGGCGGCGCACTGCCGGAGGGCCTGGATACCGTTGTCATTCAGGAGAACACAGAGGCCAGCGGCAACGACATCACGATTCAGCAAACGGCGTCACGCAGAGAAAACGTCCGCCCGAAAGGTGAGGATTTCGCAGTCGGCAGACCGCTGCTGGAGCGAGGTCATCGCGTGACAGCGCGAGACATCCTGCTTGCAGCAGCAGCAGGACACGGCACGCTCCCTGTCGTCCGGCGGCCGATCGTTGCCCTGCTCGCAACCGGTGACGAGCTTGTCGAACCCGGCACGACGCCAAGCTATGGACAAATCCCGGCTTCGAATTCATTTGGCCTTGCAGCGGTCGCGGAAGCGGCTGGCGCAGAAGCCCGCATTCTTGGCATCGCCCGCGACTCCCACGCATCCCTCGCCGAAGCGCTTGAGCGAGCGGAAGGCGCAGACGTGTTGGTGACGATTGGCGGCGCGTCCGTCGGCGATCACGATCTCGTTCGCCCTGCGCTGGAAAAATCCGGCGCCGTTCTCCAATTCTACAAAATCGCAATGCGTCCGGGAAAGCCGATGTTCTTCGGCAAACGCCCTAAGGCGGCCACCGGAAACGGCGACGCAAGCAGCCAGATCTGCCTCGGCCTCCCCGGAAATCCGGTAGCCTCGCTCATCTGCGCGCGCGTGTTTCTCGTTCCTCTGATTGGTCGGCTGCTCGGCCGCGAGGTGCCGCTGGAAACGATTAGCGCAGTCATCGCCACGTCGCTGCCTCCAAATGGTCCGCGTGAGCACTATATGCGGGCGAAGCTCGATCGAACGGTTTCGCCTCCCCGCGCGACACCGTTTGGTAACCAGGATAGCGGCCTCGTTAGCTCACTTCAGCGGGCCGACTGCCTCGTAGTGGTTCCGGTCAATTCACCGGGAATGGCCGCGGGCAGTCCGATAACAGTTCTTAACCTCGATATATGAATTACCGAATTCGCAATTTCCCGCTCATGGGAAGTTCATCTTTTGCATTGCATGGTGAGTCCAATCCCTGCGTGCCATCGTTGCACCATCAATCAGTGGCATGAAGGGCTTCGAATCGCACGACCGGCGAACGCCGGCTAGACGGAGATCCATGATGCTGAAGAAAGTAATTCCTGCTGCGCTGGCCTCAATCATGGCGGTGTCTGCTCTCGTTCCCGCAACGACGACTCCGGCAGAAGCCCGCCGTGGCGGCGCCATCGTCGCCGGTGCGCTGATCGGCTTGACCGCTGGTGCCATCATCGCCAATTCCAGCCGCGCCGACGCCTACGAGCGTAGCCGCTGGCGCGATCGTTGCGACCGCTGGCACTATCGCTGCAACCGCGGCGACGACCGTGCTTGCTACGCGTTCGACAACAACTGCGGCTAAGCCACAGCGTCACGACATATGAAAAAACGCCGTCCGGATTATCCGGGCGGCGTTTTTGTTTCGTTGGAACTTCGAAGAAAGCTGAGCGCTTCGCTTAGTCTTTCGCGCGCTCGACGTAGGAGCCGTCTTCCGTCATCACGACGACGCGGGTGCCGGTTCCGATGTGCGGCGGCACCATCACGCGAGCGCCGTTCGACAGCTTCGCAGGCTTATACGACGACGACGCCGTCTGCCCCTTCACAACCGGATCGGCTTCGACGATCTCGAACGTCACGCGCTGCGGAAGCTCGACCGAGATTGGGTTGCCTTCGTGCAGCGAGACGAGGCACGTCATGCCTTCCTGCAACCATTGACCCTGATCGCCGATCACGTCACGCGGAATGGTGATCTGATCGAATGTTTCGGGCTGCATGAAGTTGTAGCCCATGTCGTCTTCGTAAAGATAATTGTAGTCCTTCTCGTCCAGGTAGGCGCGCTCAACCTGGTCGGTCGTCCGATAGCGTTCCACCACCTTGACGCCGTCTGCAATACGCCGCATCTCGAGATGCGTGACGGGCGTACCCTTGCCGGGATGAATGTTCTCGGCGTGCATGACGACCGCCAACCGGCCGTCCAGATCGAGCACGTTGCCTTTGCGCACCGAGCTTGCAATAACCTTCACCACCTAGCATCTCCGTAATAAAATCGGGTTCGCGCCGCCTTACCGAAATTGAACGGCAGGCACACTCCGGGAATTCGGTCGCGTCTCCTTACCTGCTTAGCTTCTCTTCGCCAAGTGCGGCAACGGTACTCAAAAGCCCAATAATCAGCCATGTCGCAACCCTCCCCCTGGTGGAAGCCCGGCCGGCACTCCGATCGTAGACCGTTTCTGACGGCCCGAGGACGGATCAAGACGGCAATCCGAGACTGGTTCCTGGCAGAAGGCTTCCAGGAGGTGGAACCCGGCTGTCTGCAAGTCTCACCCGGCAATGAGACCCATCTCCACGCCTTCCGGACGGAGCTCGTGGGAACAGACCTCCAGCGCCGCGATCGCTATCTCCACACCTCGCCCGAATTCGCCATGAAGAAACTTCTGGCCGCTGGCGAAACCAAAATTTTTGCGTTCGCACCTGTCTTCCGCAATCGCGAGCGCGGCGCACTCCACGCACCGGAATTCACGATGCTCGAATGGTATCGCGTGGACGAACCCTACGAAACCCTTTGGGCTGATTGCGACGCGATCGTCAAAATTGCCGCGAAATCCACCGGGCACACGCCATGGACGTTTCGCGGCAAGACCTGCGATCCGCTCGCCCTCTATGATTGGACGACGCTCTATCAGGCATTCGCGCAGTTTGTGGAGATACCTCTGCACGAAGCGATGGGCGATCGCGATGCGCTGGCGCGCCTTGCAGAAGCGCAGAATATACGCACCGCGCCCGACGACACTTGGTCGGATGTTTTCAGTCGCGTGTTGACGGAAAAGATAGAACCGTGGCTCGGCCTCTATCGCCCCGAAGTGTTGTGCCGATACCCGATTGAAGAAGCCGCGCTCGCTCGCCCCGATCCCGAAGACCCGCTCGTCGCGGAACGCTTCGAGTTGTATTGCTGTGGCGTCGAACTGGCGAACGGCTTCGGCGAATTGACGGACGCAGCCGAGCAGCGCCGCCGCTTCGAAGAGCAAATGGCCGCGAAGGAACGGATCTACGGCGAGCGCATTCCCATCGATGAGGACTTCCTCGCCGCATTGGCAGAAATGCCGCCTGCCTGCGGTTGCGCCCTCGGTTTCGATCGGCTCGTGATGCTGGCAACCGGAGCCGAGCGTGTCGATCAGGTGATCTGGACACCGATGGAAGGCGAGACCAGATAACGCCCATGTCGCGCCATGCGGGAAAAATAACGACTGTCGGCGATCTCGTTGCGCGAGGACTCGCAGCAGAGGCGCAGCGCTCGGACCTTGAAGCCGTCGCGTCGCGCTACGCCGTCGCGTTAACACCCGAACTCGCGCACCTGATCAACCCAGATGATCCGACCGATCCGATCGCACGCCAGTTCGTGCCGGACATCCGCGAACTTGAAACACACCCAGCCGAGCTCGGAGACCCAATCGGTGACCGCATCAAAAGTCCGGCGCCGGGCGTGGTGCACCGTTATCCAGACCGCGTGCTGCTAAAAATCGCCAGCGTATGCCCGGTCTACTGCCGCTTCTGTTTCCGCAGGGAAATGGTTGGCCCCGAGAATGGCGAAGCATTGTCGGCCACCGACTTCAAAGCCGCACTCGCTTATATCGGCGCGAACCCCGGCATTTGGGAAGTCATCCTGACCGGCGGCGATCCATTCGTTCTGTCGCCCCGCCGCATACGCGAGGCAACCGAAGCGCTCTCACATATCGGCCACGTCAAAGTTCTGCGCTGGCATACGCGCGTTCCGGTCGTCGATTCCGGACGGATCACGCCGGAGTTCATCTCCGCACTCAAGGCGACGCAACAGACTGTGTTTGTCGGCCTGCACGTCAACCATCCGCACGAGCTGACACCCAAGGCACGCGTCGCAATCGCCTCTCTGGTCGATGCGGGGCTTCCGATGGTGAGCCAGACCGTTCTGCTGCGCGGCGTGAATGACGACGCCAACACGCTCGAAGCATTGATGCGTGCGCTGGTCGAGCTACGCGTCAAACCCTATTACCTGCACCACGGAGATCTGGCTCCCGGCACAGCACACTTCCGCACGACGGTAGAGCAAGGGCAGGACCTCATGCGGGAACTTCGCCGCCGCCTCTCTGGCCTCGCGCTGCCGACGTATGTGCTCGATATCCCGGGCGCGCACGGCAAGGTGCCGTTGGAGCGCTATGTGACGCCAACAGGTGACGGCAAATATGCCGTCACCGATTCACGCGGCGACATTCACGATTATGACGATTGTTGCGCGGCGCCAGATACGCCCTGAACCGGTCGTCCATCGATTAACAAGTGCTGACGGACTATCGCGCACCTCGCCGCCATGCCGACGTGAGATATTCCCGCGGAGGCTCCTCGCCATCTGCGAGGTTCAAGGCATCAACGGCGTCGAACCATTTGTCCCGCGCGCTCTCGGGCAATCGCGTTCCACACCACGGACACGCGTCAATCAACAGATACGATGCCGAACCATCGTGAATAACGATGCCATATTCGTCCAATATGTCATTGTAGATTAGCAAGGCATCCGGACAATCGAATGGGTCGGGATGCTGATCGCACGAAAACTGTAGCGCCATCGTCATTGAAGCACAGCAATGATGGGAATTGGCGGGCGGAAGTGTCCACACTGTTTCCAGGGGAAACCAAAGCACTCTCCGGTTTGCATATAGTGCTTTTGTCACTCGCGTCTCCAAGCCCGACTATAAGTCGGGATATTTAGCTATCCAATTGAACTAAGGCTCAAGTTTCCTCCAGCGAGTTCGCAAGGCATGATTTATCTACCATGCTGCATCGCGAAATCAGCCATTGTTTCGATTGGATTATCGCGTAGTCCAGTGTCAAACTGAATCATAGAAAACCCGGAACAATCGGGGCCGCAGTCGGAGGAAGATGATGAATGAACAATTGAAGCGCGAGAAGTTTTTTGGGGCGTGTCCGCACGATTGCCCCGACACCTGCTCGATGGTCTATGAAGTGGTCGACGGTCGGCTGGCAGAGGTTCGCGGCAACAAAGACCACCCGATGACGCGCGGCGGCCTTTGCGTGAAGGTCAAGGATTTCGCCGAGCACCACGCCAATCCTGATCGCTTAATGTATCCGCTTCGGCGCAGCGGCCCAAAAGGTTCCAACCAGTTCGAGCAAATCACGTGGGATGAAGCCATCTCCGAGATCGGCGAACGTTGGCGCGAGATCATCGCCACCTATGGCAGCCAGGCAATCATGCCTTACAGCTACCTGGGCAACATGGGCCTCGTGCAGGGGATCAACTCCGGCGATCCCTTTTTCAATCGCCTCGGAAGCACGGTGAACGAAAAGACGTTCTGCGCTTCGGGGTCATCGACAGCGTGGCTCCTCACCGTCGGACCGACGGGCGGTGTCGATCCCGAAAGCTTCGTCCATTCGAAATACATCGTCATCTGGGCCTGCAATTCGATCTCGACGAACCTGCATCACTGGCCGTTCGTGCTCGAGGCGCAGAAGCGCGGCGCGAAGGTCGTCGTCATCGACTCGTTCAAATCCCGCACCGCGAAAGCTGGCGACTGGCACATCTGTCCGAAGCCCGGCACCGATAGCGCGCTGGCAATGGGCGTCATCAATTCGATCATCGCGCAGGGCCTCGTCGATCAGGATTACGTAGATAAGTACACCCACGGTTATCCGGAGCTGAAAGAGCGCGCTGCCGAATTCACGCCCGAGTATGTGGAAGGCATCACCGGCGTCAAAGCGGCCGATATCGAAACGTTCGCGCGAGAGTTCGCAACAGCTCAGCCGTCGGTCATCCGCATCGGCGTTGCGCTCGAACGGAGCGCTGGTGGCGGTCAGGCGATCCGCGCAGTTTGCTGCCTCCCCGCGCTCGTCGGTTCATGGCGCCATGTCGGCGGCGGCCTTTTGCAGATGCCGCTCTGGGATTTCCCTGTCGATTGGGCCAAGGCCGCAAGACCGGACTGGATCAAACCCGGCACCCGCGTCGTCAATAACCTGAGGCTTGGCGCGGCGCTCACCGGAGAAATGAAGCTCGATCCGCCGATCAAGAGCCTATTCGTATTCTGCACCAACCCCGTGTCACAGGCGCCCGAAACGAACAAGATCGTGCAAGGCCTTCAGCGCGAGGATCTCTTCACCGTCGTCGCCGAGCACTTCCTGACCGACACGGCAAAATATGCCGACATCGTTCTCCCCGCGGCGATGGCGGGCGAAGCCGAAGACATGATGTGGTCGTGGGGTCATTTCTATTTCACCTATAACCAGAAGGCGATTGACCCGCCGGGCGAATGCCGCCCCACGAGCGACATGTGGCGGTTGCTGGCGAAAGAGATGGGCTTCGACGACCCGGTCTTCAAAATGACCGACAGCGAACTCTGCGCCGAATACATCAACTGGGCCGACCCGAAGATGGGCGGCGTCGACATGGAGCACTTCAAAACCCACGGCTACTACAAGATCGAAGTGGGTTCGGCCGACACGCGCACGCCGCATGCTGAAGGCAAATTCCCGACGCCATCAGGCAAGGTCGAGTTCCTGCTGCACGACGCAAAGAACTTCGTCGCAGGACCGTTCCGCGCCATGTACGACGGCGAACAGTCGGGCGAGCCCGTCGATCCGCTGCCGGGATTCGTTCCGGCACGCGAACGACCCGAGACGAACCCCGAGCGCGCCAAGCTCTACTCGCTCAATATCATCTCGCCGAAGAGCCACGCATTCCTGAACTCGTGCTACGCCAACGAACCGCACAAGGTCAAAGTTCAGGGCGATCAATACGTCATGATCTCACCGAGTGACGCAACACGGCGCATGATCCGCGAAGGCGATCCGGTGCGTGTCTATAACGATCGCGGTGACTTCGAAGGCGTCGCGCGCGTAACGGACGACGTGCCGGATGGCGTCGTGGTGGCGACGCTGGGCTACTGGCGGTCGCTCAATCGCTCGGATGGCTCGGTCAATTCCATTTCGTCGGACGCGTGGTGCGGATTAGGCCGCGCGCCGACGTTCTCGGACAACCTTGTTGAGGTTCAGCGGGTGAACTGACCCGCAGGAAAAGTCTCAGAGACCGCGGCCGGTTGGCTGCGGTCTCTTCCGATGCACCACACGCTACCGAGCTGGCCCGCGGAGGCTGTTCCCCAGGGAACAGCGCGGCAACCGCCCTCCACGCCAGCATCCGGCTTGGACAGCCCATATTGCCCGTTATATTGGCCGTCAGGATCACAATCGCCCGGCGTGTTTCGGGCAGGACACCCTCCGATGACGCCAGCACACGCGGCCCTCGCCGCCATGGCCTACCTGCTCGTCAAGCATGCCGTCGCGGATTTCCTGCTACAGACGGAGGCGATCTATCGCCAGAAGGGCATCTATGGCGCGCCCGGCGGCCTGGTTCACGCCTTCATCCATGTCGCGCTGACTGCACCGATATTCGTGCTCTGGCCGGGCGGCGGCGTGGCGTTGGCTGTCGCCATCCTCGTCGCCGAATTCATTGTCCATTATCATATCGACTGGCTGAAGGAGCGGATTGTCCGCAGCAACGGTTGGAAAGCCAGCGATCCCCAATACTGGCACGCGTTAGGCCTGGACCAGTTGCTCCATGGCCTGACCTACGTTGCCATCCTATGGACCTGGCTGCCTCCCTGAATCCGGCTACACTGGGGCGTCTGGCTTGCGATCTGCGCCCCACTGCCCTAATCGGATTTGCAGCAAAGCCACACTTTAGTCACCCTCTGTAACATTTCCCTCGTAGCCGGCGAACTCTTGGAAGGCTCGACTGTGGATCGAAAGGCGCGTGACAACGAACGGGCGGACCTGATGCGGGCAGCGCTCGCCGGGGATGAGAACGCCTATCGCGCGCTTTTGAGTGACCTGTCGCAATTCCTGCGCGCCGTCGTTCGTCGGGGCTTCTCCGGCTTCTCTGGCGCACCGAATGACTTTGAGGATGTGGTGCAAGACGTGCTGCTGGCTATTCATCTCAAACGGCATACTTGGGACCCGACGTTGCCGCTCGGGCCCTGGGTGCTCGCGATCGCGCGCAACAAGATGATCGATGCAGCGCGCCGACGTGGCCGTCGTCCGGAAGTGACGATCGATCTGAGCGAATTCGAAATCGAGGGCGACAACCAGCAGGCCGCGATAGACGCCTATGACGTCACGCGCGTGCTCGACCGTCTTTCCGAACGCAATCGCGACATCGTCCGCGCCATCAGCATTGACGGGCAAACCGCGCGTGATGTCGCCGAACGACTTGGCATGACAGAAGTTGCCGTCCGCGTTGCGTTACATCGCAGCCTGAAACAGCTCGCCGAAACCTATGCGGAGCCATCGAAATGAGGACCGACGACCTCATCAATGCACTTGCTGCCGATACCAAAAGCGTCCAGCAACCTATCGGCCGCACCGTGACGCTTGCAGTCGTCGCCGCGTCCCTCGCTACTCTTGTGCTCTTCCTCTCGCTGATCGGCGCACGTCCTGATTTTTCGACGGCTGCTTCAACGTCTCCGCGCTTTCTGTTCAAGTTCGTGGTGACGCTGAGCCTCGCAGTTCCCGCATTCCTGCTTGCGCGGGCCATTTCGCGGCCCGACTTCACACCGAACGCGCGGTTGCTTTGGCTCGCACTCGCCCCTGCTCTTCTCCTGGCCGGAACCATTCTGGAAATGACGTTGGTTCCGAAGACGGAATGGCACACGCGGATGGAAGGCCATAACTCGATCACCTGCATGGTTCTTATTCCGATGCTGGCGCTCGTGCCGTTTGCTGCGATTTTCTACGCGCTGAAATCGGGCGCACCCGCAAACTCGTCGATGGCAGGCGCAATCGCCGGTCTTCTGGCGGGAGGCATCGCAGCAACGCTCTATGCATCCCACTGCACGGACGACAGTCCCATGTTCGTCGCCGCGTGGTATCCATTCGGCATCGTCTTGATGACCATTCTAGGAACGCTGCTGGGCAAACGCTTCCTGCGCTGGTAGCTCAGATGAGATCGCGCATCCGATAGTAAAGCATTCCGAGCGCCAGCATTTCGTTGCCGAACTGTCCGCTGAACGGTAAGTGCCGGTGACGGATGCGGTCGAAGAGATCGAAGCGCTCCGTCGTCCCTGAGATCGCATCGCATACGATCGACGCGGCGATGTGCGACGCGCTAATCCCATGCCCCGAATACCCCCCGAAGTGATAGAGGTTCGGCTCCAGCCGTCCCATCGCCGGAACACGATTGATGACGATGCCGATCCGCCCGCCCCACGCGAAGTCGATTTTCGCATCTCTGAGCTGCGGAAATATCTGGATCATCCGCGGACGGATCGACCCGGCGATGTCTTTCGGATCGCGGTTCGAATAGTTGCAGCGCCCGCCAAACAGCATGCGCCGATCCGCCGACATCCGAAAATAATCGACGACGACATTGCTGTCCGCCACCGCGAGATCCTGCGGATTGATCTCTGTTGCGAGACCTTCGCTCAAAGGCTCGGTCGCTATGATGTAGCTTCCGGTTGGCAGCATCAGACCGGAAAGCTTCGGCTTACCGAAGCGATCGAAAATCTCACCGGCAAGAATGACGATCCGCGCTTCCACCCGCCCTCGCTCGGTCTGCACCCAAGGCCGCGCGCCGCCGCCGAGAGAGAGAACACGAGAACGCTCGAATATCCGAACGCCAATGTCGGCCGCCGCACGGGCTTCACCCAAACAGAGATTGAGCGGATGCAAATGCCCGCTTGAGGGATCGATGTACCCGCCATGATAGGCAGATGTGCCGAGCACGCGACCGATCTCTTCCGGCTCCACGATCTTCAGATCCGCGCCATCCCCCTCGCGGCGGCGCTCATCGACATAGGTGCGGAGCGCTTGCATGTGGCGTGGACGTGTCGCGACCTCCATCCATCCCCGTTTCCAATCGCAGGCGATGCTATATCGCGTAACCCAGCGATCGACGATCTCGTGCCCGATATAGCGAATATCCCGCACGAGCTTGGCACCCGACGGTCCGAGCTGCCGGATGATTTCCGCTTCACCGCTAATGCCGCCGATCAATTGCCCGCCGCTACGTCCCGACGCGCCCGACCCGATCCGGTCCGCTTCGACCAGCACGACGGACCGCCCGCGTTCCGCCATTAACAGCGCCGCGGCTACGCCGGAAAAGCCCCCGCCGACAACGCACACGTCCGCTGTCACCGTTCCTTCAAGAACAGGAAATGGCTCCAGAGCGTTCGCCGTCGCTGCGTAATAGGAGTGTGTATGAGTATTCAAGGTCACGATCTCAAATGCTTAGACCGCCCCACCGTCACAGACAACGCCCGGCACGAAGCGCCACTTAACGGACGGAAGGCCTAGGTCAACGAACGCAAGATACAGCGGGTATGCGGCGTTTAGACATTAACGACTAACGCCCGTCCGCTGCCTTGAGGCTGTCGTCCATGTATGATGGTCGTTCGGACCGAACGCATTCATCTGGATACCAACCATGACGGCCTCTTTCGGCGCCCCACCTAGCGAAGACGGCGAATTCGGTGTCGGAACGACGCCCGAGTCTCTGCGGCACTGGTTACGCCAGCATCGGATCGAAGAAATCGACTGCGCTATTCCCGATATCGCAGGCGTCGCACGCGGCAAGACGATGCCGGCCGAGAAATTCGTCAAGCTCGACGCGGTTCACCTGCCGATCTCGATTTTCCATCAGACCATCACGGGTGACTACGTCGGCTTCGAGGAAGACGGGCAGCAGCTCTACGCCGAGAGCGACTTGATGATGGTGCCGGACCTTTCGACGATCCGCCCCGCGCCGTGGGCATCAAGTCCGACAGCTCAAGTCATACACGACGCGCGCTGGCAGAGCGGCGCACCGGTCGAGATTGCACCTCGCAACGTGCTGAAGCACATCACCGAACTCTACGACAAGGAAGGCTGGCGCCCGGTCGTTGCGCCCGAAATCGAATTCTATCTCACCAAAACAAACCCCGATCCGGACTATCCGCTAGAGCCGCCGATGGGGCGCTCAGGTCGTCCGGGCGCAGGACGCCAAGCCTACAGCCTCGGTGCGGTCGACGAGTACGACAAGATCGTCGACGACATCTACGAGTTTGCCGAACGCCAATATCTGAAGATCGATACGATCATCCATGAAGGTGGCGCAGCGCAGCTTGAAATCAATCTGCTGCACGGTGATCCGGTCGATCTCGCCGATCAGGTGTTTCTGTTCAAGCGCACCATTCGCGAGGCTGCATTCACGCACGGCTGCTATGCGACGTTCATGGCGAAGCCGCTCGCCAACGAGCCGGGCAGCGCCATGCACATTCATCAAAGCATCGTTGATGCGAAGACGGGCCAGAATATTTTCACGCTTGAATCCGGCGAACCCAGCCCGCTGTTCTTCAACTTCATCGCAGGACAGCAAACGTGCCTTCCCGCCGCGATGTGCCTCATCGCTCCTTACGTCAATTCCTATCGCCGCCTGGTACCCAACAGCGCTGCGCCGATCAACGTCGAATGGGGCTACGACAATCGCTCGGCAGGCTTGCGTGTTCCAATCTCTCCACCCGCTGCACGTCGCGTGGAAACGCGTCTCGCAGGCGCGGATTCAAATCCCTATCTCGCAATCGCCGCGAGCCTCGCGTGCGGATATATCGGAATGAAATCCGCACTAGAGCCGCGCCCCGCTGTGGTTGGAAACGCATATCAGAACCGGCGCCAGTTACCGCGCGGTCTACTGGAAGCATTGACGGAGTTCGAACACAGCTCCCCGCTGCACGACATTCTCGGCCAGCGCTTCTGCCATGTTTATCTGGCGTTGAAACGCAGCGAGTTCGAAGAATTCATGCGCGTCATCAGCCCCTGGGAACGCGAACACCTGTTGTTGAGCGTTTAGCAGAGCGGTACCTATTTGCAGCCACGACCGGCCTGAAGTACCGAAAGAATAGGCCAAACTCAGTAGGCGTCGTTTCGCTTCGTTCAAATTCGGAGCAGCCGGTAGACACTCCTTAAGAGTGTTTGCGAACACCTCTCAAATTTCCACGAATGCCGCATTGCTTATAAGCAATTTGATACGCATTTCACCCAGCATAAAATTGTTTTCATACGCCAGCTGGATAGAACCACGCTGACCAATGATCCGCACAGCGCATTTCCACTTGTGAACGAACGGGTTTGCCGATGCATGCAACGATCGAAACAACCGCAAGCCGTGGCGGCAAGATCCTCTTCGTTGACGATGAAGCCCTCTCGCTGAAGTACTTCAAGGCGGCGGTTGGCAAATATGCCGATGTCGTCACTGCGGAAAACCCCGAAGCGGCCATGAAAATCCTGGCAGCCGAAGGCGACGCGATTTCCGTCGTCGTCAGCGACGAACGCATGCCGCGCGAAAGCGGCGTCGCCTTCCTCGCAAGCGTACGCAAGTCTTGGCCGTCCACAGTCCGCATCTTGACCAGCGCGTACACGAACGTGGATCTGCAGGAAGCAATCAACAGCGCAGCGATTTCCCGCTTCGTTCCGAAGCCATGGAATTTCGACGAGCTTTGCAATGTGTTGAAGGAAGCATTGCAGAGCGAGCACGCAGCCGAAGCGACACATGATTTCGATGAAGCGCCCGCAGCAAATCCCGCTAATCCCGACGCGCAAAACGCAACTCTTGAATTGCTCGCTGTTCTATCGCGCGAACTGACGGAGCCTCTGGCAGAGATCGACGCTGAAAGCCTTCGCCTCGCGTCACTCGCGGGTGCCGACACGGCGATCAATCCATCGCCCGTGCAATCGTTGTCGGCCAACTGGGCGCGGCGCCTCCACGCTGGCCAGATTGGAACATCGGCTGCACGCATCCATACGCTCGTCGAACACTGCCGCGCTCTTGCGAAGCCGATTGTCGACTTGGCGGAAGGTCTGGCAGTTGGCGTATCGCCGTCTGCCCATTCAATGGCAAACGCGCTGTCCGAGGCAAGCGAGCAAATCACCCGCAAGAGCGGCGGCCGCATTCGCATGACGATCGACGCGCGGAACGACTTTTCCTACTGCGCCCCGAAAAAGATCGTTGAGTTCGTACTCATCGAACAATTGGAATTTAGCCACGCCTCAACCGAAAACGGCGCATGCGACGTTTCCGTGAAACTCGTTCCGGGCGCGACTTATAATGATGTTGTGATAACGGTCCCGGGACACTCGGTGAGAAATTCACCTGAGAGCCTACGCATGAGCCGCTGCGCGCTTTGGGCCTTTGGAGGCGAAGTGCTGCTCCAGGAGGCCGATGATAAGGCTGTGACGAAATTGCGCTTTCCCGCCGCCACTGTGACGCTGCGGCACGCCCGGAAACATTAACGATCTTCTCATTCATTCTAAACGAGATCTTAATCTGACGCATCAAAACTGGACCGCCGCATGATAATGTTGGCTCTGCAGGGTTTCAGTAATGGAGCGGTTCATTGCGCATTGAGCGAGACATCGACCGCACGGTCTCGTTCGTCGGCAGTCAGGGCACCACTGTCCGGGGGACACTAAGCAAGCTTTCACGTCGGAATATCGTTTTCGAGATTTACGATCCTTTCTCGACAATTCAGACGAGTGAAGTTTTGACCGACCTCAAAGTGAGGCGCGGCAAGGACGTTGTTTATCAGGGAGATGCCATCGTAACGGGCGTGGTGAGCACCAGTATTCTGGTGATCGTCTCGGCTACGCTCGTGAACGATTGGACCCGGCTTGGCGACGATCCGGTCTCGACCCCGGGACTTCGAGATGAAGTTGCGCGCTTCGTCGATGAATGGGAGCGGCAGCACAAGCTCGACCCCAATTATCAGCTGAAGGTCGCCGATCTCCGCTCATTTCTCTCCGAATTGAGCTTCTGGCTCGATCAGGTCGATCTTACCGCGGAAGCCGCCCAAGGCGTGGACGAAGCCAAATTCGATTCTGAGCGATTCGAAGAGATTAAAGCGCCGGTCATGCCGCGCCTGACCCGCCTTTTCATGGAACTCGAAGATGCCTGCCGGCAGCTGGACGTCGACGAAGTCGAGTCTCATAAGCAGCTGGCCCAGCGTGATCTCTTACCATTGATGATGGCCTCGCCGTTCTTCAACCGCGTCTATTCAAAGCCACTTGGCTACGCGGGCGACTACGAAATGGTCAACATGATGTTCCGCAAGGAGCGTGGCGGAAAGACCACGTACGCGCAGATCGTCAACGAATGGCTGTTGAACGGCGGACCACCTCAGGCGCATCGCAACCGCATCTACATGCTCGAAAAGATGCTGGAAGACGCCGCCGATCAGGCCATTCGTAGCAACAAGTGCCCGCGCGTGCTCAACGTCGGCTGCGGTCCGGTTCAGGAGTTGCAGCTCTTCATCGCCAAGAATCCGGCCGCGCCGCGCTTCTCATTCGACCTGCTGGACTTCAATCCGGAGACCTTGGCTTACGCAAAACGCCAAATCGAAAGCATCACATCCGATAGGCCGGAAGCGCCCAAGGTCACCTATATCCTCAAGACGGTGCAGGAGCTTCTCCGTCAGGCGATCGAGATGGAGACGCCCGCCCAGAGCTATGACGTCCTCTATTGCGCAGGGCTCTTCGATTACCTTTCGGACCGCGTCTGCGCCAAGCTCGTGAAGCTATTTTATCAATGGTGTGAACCAGGTGGCCGGGTTCTGGTCACCAATGTCCATTCATCGAACCCTGTGAAAGGTTTGATGGAGCATGTCATGGAATGGCATCTGGTGATGCGGGACGAGTCAGATATGCTCCGGTTAGCGCCGGACCCCGCTTTGGCGAAAGTCTACACCGACGAGACTGGCATCAACGTCTTTCTCGAGATTGTGAAGCCTGCAAACTAGCCTATGGATGACAACGCTGATCTTCAAAATGCTTTCGAAGCAGAAGAGCATGAGCTTCGGCTTAGGCAGTCGAAGGTCGCGTGCATCCTTGGCATAACGCTGATTCCAGCGGGAATCTTCCTCGATTATATTTCCTATCCCGATCTTCTTCTGACGCTGGGCAGCATCCGTTTAATCGCTGCCGCGCTCATCGCAATTATCTTCGCCCTTCATTTCTGGGATCGGACTGCGGTCTATGTCCGCCAGCTGACGATGTTGGGGCTGCTGATCGCGGTGACATCCATCGCCGTCATGATCGGCATCACCACCGGCGCGGAATCGACCTACTATAACGGCCTCTTCCTCATCCTCTTCGCGGTCGGCGTGCTCGCCGCCATGCAGCCGTTCGAAGCCACGCTGCTCTGCATTTCGACGCTGGTGATCTACACCATAAGTTGTCTCTACGTGCCAAACGCAGAGATGATGACCAAAACACTGCTGAACAATCTCTACTTCCTCATCCTGACCTGCATCATCACGGTCACGGCCGTTCACTTCAACTACCGCCGACGCTTCAACGAATTCGGGTTGAAATATCGCCTCGCCGCGCAGCATCAGGAACTGTCCGCGATGGACCGCCTGAAGTCGCAGTTCTTCGCCAACGTGAGCCACGAACTGCGCACACCGCTGACGTTGATTCTCGCGCCCGTCGAAAAATTGAAGAGCGACGCCGCGGCTCTTCACGGCCCCGCCCAGGAACTGCTCGAAGTCATCGAGAACAACGCGCTGCGGTTGCTCCGTCTGGTCAACGACATCCTTAGCCTCATTCGCCTTGAGGAAGGTCGCGCCACGCTCGCCAAGCGCTCGATCGATATGGCTCACTTCCTCAGCCACACCACCGCATCGATGCGCCACCTAGCAGCGATGAAGGGCATCAACCTCAACCTTGGCGAACTGCAGGGCGACCTCATCATCAACGCTGACCCTGACGCTCTCGAAAAGATCGTCAGCAACGTCATCGCCAACGCAATCAAGTTCACACCGCCCGAAGGCCGCATCGACGTCTCGGCCGCTCACGTCGATCGCATGGTTATCGTGCGCATCTCGGATTCCGGCATCGGCATCGCGCCCGATCAGCTGCCGCACATCTTCGATCGCTTTTATCAGGTCGATGGCTCAGCCACCCGCCGCCATCAAGGTCTCGGCCTTGGTCTGGCGCTCGTTCGAGAATTGATTACGCGCCATGGCGGCGACGTGACAGCATCAAGCGACGCAGGCCACGGCACGACATTCGTTTTACGTTTTCCTCATTCTGAGCAAGATACACTTGCAGACATGCCCTCTCAGGACAAACCAGATCAAATCGCAGATCCATTGCGTAAGTTCGATCGCAAGGCCTCATCACAAGCTTTGACAATACCAGACCATCAGCCTGCACCGATGCTGCAGCAGCAGGAAACACAGACCAACGATGAAGCAAGCGCAGATCTGCCGCTGCTTCTCGTCGTCGACGACGAACCGGATATGCGCCGCTATCTCGCAACCATGTTGCGCGAAAGCTACCGCGTTGTTGAAGCGGGCGACGGCATCGCAGCTCTCGAAATGGCGCAGAAACTGACGCCCGAACTCATTCTTCTCGATGTCATGTTGCCTGGCGCCAGCGGACTTGATGTTTGCCGCTCGCTGAAGGAACGCGCCGAGACGCGCGGCATCAAGATCATCATCCTCACGGCGCGCGCCGACGAGGAAGCGAAAATCATCGCGCTGAAACACGGCGCCGACGACTTCCTGATCAAGCCATTCAGCGGCCTGGAAGTGCGCTCACGCATTGCCAATCTCATTCGGGCGTCACACCTCGAACGAGACCTGCAGCGCACGAACGTGGAATTGAAGCAGAGCTTGCAACAGTTGCGCGAAACGGAAGCAGCGCTCGTGCAGAACGCCCGCCTGAGCGCGCTCGGCACGATGGCGGCTGGTCTGCTTCACGAAATTGGAAACCCGCTGAACTTCATGGGCACCGCGCTTCAACTTGCTGCACGTGACCCAACGATTCAAGCCGATCCCGACACCGCCGACACGATGAAGGACATCCAGGAAGGTTACGATCGCATCCACCGCGTCGTGACGGACCTGAGAGGCTTTACCGCGCCGCAGAAGCCCGAACATCCGCGTCCTTTCCCGATCGAATCCGCCATCGATCACGCGCTCCGTTTTACGGCACACGTTCAGAAAGGGATAAGCATAACGCGCAATTTAACCGAGAACAGTCTCGTCTTCGGATCGCAATCCACCATCGCTCAAGTCTTGGTAAATCTGCTCGTCAACGCTGTTGCTGCAGTCCGCGCAGTCGAAGAAGAACGACACCCCGAGATCAAGATCAACTCATGGACAGAAGGCGAGCAATTGTTCGTTTCCGTGCGCGATAACGGCACTGGCATCGATCCGAAAATCCAGACTCAGATCTTCGATCCGTTCTTCTCGACCAAGGACGTCGGCGAAGGAATGGGCCTCGGTTTGGCCGTTAGCCATCGCATCATCGCGAATCACGGTGGTTCATTGAGTGTTAAGAGTTCCCTAGGAGAGTGGACCGAATTCGTTTTCAATCTGCCGCTCGCATCCGAGCAGGAGAATCAGATCTCCCATGGAGTCGTTTCGTTCTAGTCAGCCCGTCGAAATTCTAATCGTCGACGACGAGCCGCAAGCGGTCAAATACTTCAAGAAAGCTTTTGGTACGAAGTACGACGTCCTCACGGCGACAAGCGCTGACGAGGCCGAAGCACTTGTCCTTTCGGGCGATCACAACATTGCGCTTGTCATCACCGACCAGCGCATGCCGGGCCGCAGCGGCGTCAGCCTGCTGAACCGCATCCGCAATGAACGCCCCGACATCGTTCGCATGTTGACGACGGCTTACGCTGATCTCGACAGCGCTATCGACGCCGTCAACAAGGGCGAAATTCTTCGCTACATCTCGAAGCCGTGGGACCTGCGGGTTCTCGAAGCGGAAATCGATCAGGCGATCACGTTCTATCTGCTCAAGAACGAATACGACATGCTCCTGCGCGACAAGCTCAGCGCGCTCCATCGCACGCTGTTGCGCGATCGCATGAACAGCCTCTCCGTCGTAGCGGGAACGCTGCCTTACAACAACGCCGCCGAAACGATGTACCGCTACCTGAAGGACTCGCTGTCCGAAGTTGCATGGCGTCCGTCGGTTCGGAAGCAGTGGTCACAGCTCCGCGTCCAGGATCACTGGCGCATTCCCGTCGAAGAAACACAACGCGCCATCGACCTGACGGAAGAGTTGATGGACCGCGCGATGCTCACAGGGCATGACGTCGGTGAAGCCGATCTCGTTGCCATTGCGCATGAGTGCGCCAAGGGCATCAACGAAGAGCACGGCGCGCCGCAAGTTCGCGTTTCGAGCGAGCAGGAAAAAATCATCGTTCCGGTCAACGCTGAAACCATTCACGCGCTGCTGCGCGGCATGATGCAGCCGATCAGCCGCTGGGCTGCTCCCGGCAGCATGTTGAACGTCAACCTCAAGCACGAAATGTTCAGCCACGAGCCGGGCGTCGCCAATATCCAGTTCGAAGCGCGCAACTGCGATCCCACGAAGGCGATTCAGGACTGCGTTCTCTTCACACCTGCCATGCAGGTGACCTCGAAGAGCGCCGGCGATCTGCTGCGGTCGTTCTTGGCCGTCGGCCATCTCGGTGGTCGCGTCGCCTCCCCGCCAATGGCAAACGGCTACAAGCAGATTACGATCGACCTGCCGCTCGGCGCAGCGCGCGATTCAAGGGGAATCGAGACGTTCCCGAAACAATGGGTCCAGGATCTAAGCGACGAATACGAACGCTGGGTGCTCGGAACGTTGGATGTCTCCGCGGCCTGATCCGCGTAGGCGTCTCACAACCCCTTTTCTCAACTCTTCCGCATCGCTCGGCCTCGCGCGTCAACGCTGGTGTTCGCACGCGCGGATGCCATGCGTCAGTGATGACGCGGCTACACGTCCCCCCACAGGCGCTGAAACGCATCGGCTCCTAGTGGGTTGATACGTTTTGCTCTCACCGGACGGGCAACCCCACATCCTCGATCGCCCCACCCTCCCTAAGAGGTGGGGACGACAATGCTGCCACAATTGCCGAATGAAGCTCGGGGTGCATATGGTAACCGAGTCCTTACTCAGGCGTTGATCTCTCACACATCGCCAAAAAGACCGGACGTGACAAAGGATAACCCGTTGATGACAGCCCATGTTTTGGTCAACAACCAGTTCGTCCTAAGTGGCGTTCTTGCAAAGCAACGAGCAGCTTTCCTGCAGGATGGGCCACCCGATCTCAAGCAGCGCAAAGCCGACCTTGCGCACTTGAAATCAGCCGTTCTCGCCCGCCGCGCAGCAATAGAGGCGGCCGTCAGCTCGGATTTCGGCAATCGGTCCGCCTATGAGACGCGGATCATGGAGCTGATCCCACTTATTCAGACAATCAATTACTTGCGCCGCAACCTCCGCAAATGGATGCGCCCCGAGCGACGCCGCAACTCCCTGCATTTCATCCCGGCGTCGTCCTATGTGATGTATCAGCCGCTCGGTGTCGTCGGCATCATCTCGCCCTGGAATTACCCCTTCTCGCTGGCGCTGATGCCGTTGGCGACGGCGATCGCAGCGGGTAACCGCGTCATGCTGAAACCGTCCGAGCACACGCCAGCCACCTCGGCACTCATGAAGGATATGCTGGGCAAACTCTTCCCCGAGGATCAGGTTTCTGTCACCTGCGGCGGCCCAGAAACAGGTTCAGTGTTCGCAAGCCTGCCGTTCGACCATCTGGTGTTCACCGGCAGCACCGCCGTCGGCACCTCTGTCCTGAAAAACGCCGCCGAAAACCTCGTACCGGTCACGCTCGAACTCGGCGGCAAATCACCCGCCATCCTCGGACATGACGCGGACTTCGAACGCGCAGCCGTCAGCATCGCTTACGGCAAATTGGCCAACGCGGGACAAACCTGCATCGCGCCGGATTTCGTCCTCGTCCCGCGCGACAAAGCCACCACGTTCGCCGAGCATTACAAGACAGCAGTGCAGGCACTCTATCCCGAAGGCGCAGCCAGCCGGAATTACACGTCCATCATCAATGCCCGCCACCAGACGCGCCTGCGCGACCTGCTGGCAGACGCACGAAAGAAGGGCGCAACCATCGTCCCGCTCGGGCCCGAAACACCGGCGGGCAACGACACAGGCAAAGCCTCGCCCGTGCTTATGCTCAACGTCACGATGGACATGGCGGTGATGAAGGACGAGATCTTCGGACCAATCCTCCCCCTCGTCACGTACGATAGCATCGACGAAGCCATCAAACTGGTGAACCGGCATGATCGTCCGTTGGCGCTCTATTACTTCGGCAATGACGGAGAGGATCGCCGCAAGGTTTTGGCGCGCACAACCTCGGGCAATGTGACGATTAACGATACGCTGATGCACTACGTGCAAAACGATCTGCCGTTCGGCGGCGTCGGCGCCAGCGGTATGGGCGCCTATCACGGCCCCGAAGGCTTCAGGAACATGAGCCACGCCAAAGGCGTCTTCGAGCAATCACGCTGGAATCTGGGTGGCTTTCTGCGTCCGCCGTTTCGCCGCGTCACAGATATCGCGATCCGCTATCTGCTGTGGTGATTTTCCACTGGAGCCATCGCGCCGATCCCGCTTAAGAGAGGATTGGAAAGCGATAAAGGAAGGCTTCATTGGAACAGACAGTCGTCAGGGTCATCTGCGCAATCGGCCAGTCGGGCCAGCTCGGTCTGAACGGCGAACTGCCGTGGGAAGGCAATCGCGATCCAGAGTATGTCGCGGACGTCGCGCGCTTCTTCGATATTACGCGCGGCCACGTACTGCTTGCTGGTCCAAAGACCATCGCCAGCGTACCTGAATTCGCATTTGCGGATCGAACGATTGGCGTGCTGCGCTCCAGCATGGACCCGGAAGAAACGCTGAAGCAATACGCCGGTCGCGTCGTCTACATCGGCGGCGGTCCCCCGGTGTGGGACATCTACGCACGCTTCGTTTCGCATTGGGATATCACGCGGCTGCCGTATGACGGCCCGGCCGATCGCTGGTTCGATCCCGCTTGGCTGACCGGCAGAACCAGCCGCGACGCGCCACACTGAACTCAGCAAATTCAAGTCAACCGGAAGGCGGTGAATCCGCCTTCCGCGGTTAAGGTCGCGACGCGCGCATTACACGCCAGCAAGCCTCAATGGCGAGGTTCGTTGAACGTAAACTCAAAATCATCGCTGATGTTCTGCGTCGCCTGCCGCCAGTCGGCACCGCCGTTGACGTTGTGCGGAGCATCGATCTCTTGCGTCTCGTAGCGCGGTTGCCGATCGATGGCCTGCTGCTCGTAACGCGCCTGCTGATCGATGGCCGTAACCGAAGGCTTCTGAGCGCTCGGCGCGGGCAACACACAGAGCCGACCCGCGAGCGTCTGCAGTTCTCCCAGAATAGCTTCGCGGCGCATCTCGTGCTGAACCGTCACTGTGCGAACTTCCCGCAGCAATTGCTCATCGACGCGACGGATCGCATCGCCAAGCGCGCGGACCAGTTCCATCTCTCCCTGCGAATCCTCGGTCAACCGAGCCAGCAGTTCTTCGACGTTCTGATGTAGGCGTGTCATTGGCGTCCCCTTCTCGTAGGAGACATCAACCATGTGATTCTAATGGCGAAATAAAGATACTAAACACCTATCCACATACTCTAACTGGTTATAACTACAGCTTTTTTAGCCCTTAGAATCTGACCTGCCAACGCTTGGCCGTTCCCTTTGATGCGTTCTCTCAAAGCAACGGCCCGTCGCGATCACCAGCCGAAAGCGCGCCAGCGGCGGAGAGATCGTCTCTCCCCGACACCGAGCGCAGACAGCGGACCGCTCAATTCGAGCTCGGCGAATTCATTGCCCAAAGCACGCCGAACGGATCACGCAACTGGCCATAGCGATCACCCCAAAACATCTTTTCAACAGGCATGACCACCGTCGCACCGGCATCGACCGCGCGTTGAAACAACGTGTCGATATCCCCAACCGTTAAAAGCAGCGAATATCCCTGTTGATCTTTCAGCGGATGGCCATGCTCGGGAAACGCATCGCTCAGCATCAGAGAGTTGCCGTTGACATGCAGATGGATGTGCATGTGCCGTCCCTTTTCATCGGCCGGATGACGAAAAACTTCAGTCGCACCAAATGCGCGAACATAAAAATCGGCGGCTTTGCTGGCGTCGCTAAGACTGAGATACGGAATGATCCCGCCAATCGCCGGACACTTCTTCGTCGCTGTGTCGAAGTCTTCAGCTACGTTCTGCGTTTGAGCTTGTGTCATTAACGGGTCTCCTCAGACTTGGTTGAGTTCGATGTCACATCTGAAAGACGTTTCGCCGTCCACTCATCCGACATCCGCTGGGAATTTTATTTTAGCCGAGCCTCGGCGCATTCGTTTGTCGGCCTCAACGCAGCTAAGATCGAGCTAAATTCGGTTTGTTGTCTTTGATAAAGCGATCGATCTGAGTACGAATATGCGCGGCTTCAGCCGCTGTATTTGCGCAGGCAATCGCCCGGTCGAACGACGTCTTTGCTTCTGCTTCGCGACCGAGCTGCAGTAAAAACGCTCCCCGCGCGCCGTGAAAGTAGAAGTAGCTCCCAAGCGGTTCCGCGAGCGGTTCGATCAGCGCCAGAGCCGCGGCAGCGCCCCGCACTTTATTCGTCGCTACTGCGCGATTGAGCGTGATGACAGGCGACGGCTCGATCTGCTCCAGCGTGCGATAAAGCAGCTCGATCTGAAGCCAATCCGTATCCTCAGGTCGTGCAGCCTGCGCATGCAGCGCGGCAATCGCAGCTTGAATCTGATACGGACCAGGCTGGTGATGGCGCACCGCTTTTTCTAGCATAATAAGAGCTTCCGCGATGGCGCCCTTATCCCATCGCGTGCGATCCTGATCCTCCAGAACGACGATCGCTCCTTCCGCATCAAGCCGTGCCGCTGCACGCGCATGCTGCAGCAAAAGCAGCGCTGTCAGTCCCATCACCTCCGGTTCGGCATTGAAGAGCCGCAGCAGCAATCGCGCAAGACGAATGGCCTCTTCACAAAGCGGCGCCTTAATGTGCGCCGTCCCGCCGGTGGCAGCGTAGCCCTCATTGAAAATGAGATAGATCACGGTCGCGACCGCGCGCAGACGTTCGGCGCGCTCCACAGCACCCGGCGTCTCGAACGGAATTTCGGATTCACCGACCCGCCGCTTCGCACGTGTGATCCGCTGCTCCATCGCCGCTTCGCTGACGAGGAATGCGCGCGCAATCTCCTTCACCGACAATCCGGAAACAACCCTGAGCGCGAGTGCGATCTGCTGCGCGACAGGCAAAACGGGATTGCAGCACACGAACAGCAAACGGAGAATGTCATCGCGGTAATGGGTGCCATCGATGCGTTCAGCCATACTGTCTTCAGCGTCTTCTAAATCCGACATCTGGGCTTCGTCCGGCAGAGCATCTTCTTTGCGACTTCGCCTCAAGCGATCGAGCGCAACGTTGCGGCCAACAAAGATCAACCAGGCTGCAGCATCTCGCGGCGGACCGTTCACAGGCCACGTCTGCAACGCCTTGAGGCACGCCTCCTGAAACGCATCTTCCGCCATGTCGAGGTCGCGAAAATTGCGCAGCAAAGCCGCAACCGCGCGCGGCCGCGCTGCCGTCAACAGCGCCTCGATCGGATTGGCGCTGCTCACGCCGCGCCTGCGTTCGATGTACCCGGCAGATAAAGCCCTATGGGCCGCACTTCGTAGGCACCACCCGGGTTCGCATCACCCAACTCGCGCACGAACGCGAGAACGTCTTCCAGCGTGTCGCCTTCCACAACATAGAAGCCAAGCAATTGCTCTTTCGTCTCCGCGAACGGACCATCCAGAATAACGGCAGGCTCGTTGGTCTTCCGAAGCGTGGTTGCGGCGGTCGTCGGCATCAGACGCGCAACAGGGCCGAGCTTGCCCGTCTTCGCGAAGCGCCCATGGACCTCCATCAGCCGCGCCATAACGGCGTCGTCTTCTTCCTTCGTCCATGCGCAGACGGCATCTTCGGAATGGTAGCAAAGCACTGCGTACTGCATCTCAAGCCTCCCTTTTTGCTGTCCCAAGGACGCACGAGTAGACGCCTAGCCGACACCGGTCCGTAGAAAAAGCAGTCCGATCGGCGGAAGGATCCAGGGCGCATCCGATTTCGGGGCAATAGGCCGCCAGTCCCGGCCTTGCACACGCGCTCAGGCGCGGCTAACTGACTGGAATGCCTCGATACCGGCACAACACCGGTGAGCGCCCGAACTCATAATCCAGCCACTTCGACCGGCGAGAGGCAGCGATGCAGCCACCATCCAATTCAGCACTCCCGACGCCGCCCGTCATTGCAAATGCCGCGGAATTGCTCTCGCGCTACGAAGTTCTATTCTGTGACGTCTGGGGCGTCATTCACAACGGTCTGATCGCCTATCGCGATGCATGCGAGGCGCTGGAAGAATTCCGGCGCCGCGGTGGAACTGTCGTGTTGGTCTCCAACGCACCGGTTCCGAAACAGCGCGTTGCCGATATGCTCGACACGCGACAAGTACCGCGCTCTGCCTGGGACGACATCGTTTCCTCCGGCGACATCGCGCTCGCCCACGTCGCAGAACGCGGCTTCCAGGCGCTGTATTGCATCGGACCGCAGGATCGCGACCAGGCGCTCTTTCGCGCCTTGTCCGCCCGCTCCGTTCCGCTCGCCGAAGCGGAAGCGCTGATCTGTACGGGCCTGAACGACGACAAGACGGAAACGCCTGAAAACTACCGCGCAATTCTGGAGCAGGCACTCGCCCGCAAACTGCCGTTCATTTGCGCCAATCCCGATCTGATCGTCGATGTCGGCGGCACGTACTACTATTGCGCAGGCGCGATTGCAGATCTTTATGCAGAGATGGGCGGAGCGGTTTACTGGGCAGGCAAGCCTCACCTCAACGCCTACGAAACCGCGCACGCCAAGGCGGAATCCCTTCGTGACCGTAACGTCGAAAAGCGCCGGATCCTCGTCATCGGCGACTCTCTGCGCACCGACATGAAAGGCGCCGAAACCTTTGGCTGCGACGCCCTGTTTATCGCCTCGGGCATCCACCGCCACGAAACGATGGATGACGCACACCTGTCGCCAGAACGGCTCGGAGCGCTGTTCGATGCGCAGGCCCCGACGGCTGTTGGCGCGATGGCCCAGCTTCGCTGGTAGGCGAAGAGGCGACGATACTTGCCGCCTCTCCACCCAACAGGCCTCTAAAGCCTAAGGCGTTGGTTCAGCCGGTGCTGCAGGCGTTGCCGCTGGAGCGCCGGTCGGATGCACGGGCGCTTCGTTCTTCGGCGGCTTCGCCTTTGCTTCACCCGAAAAGCTGTTGAACACCAGATCGGGCGACGAGGTGTTGTGGCGCGACGGCACAAGGCGGCCCGCCCAAACGTCTGTCGCCGTCGCCTTGTCGAAGGCCATGATGTTATTTTCGAGCCAGCCCTTCGCGCCGTTCTCGCGCAACGCAATCCGCGCAACGTCGTTATTGAACTCGGTAATGTACATCGACCGCAGCATTGCGAATGGCGAGTCCGAGATGCCCTTGTCGAACGTGACGTCGAGCGTCAGCTTATTGGTATCGGCGTTCATGAGGCGAACGACGGCATTGCCGCCACGCTCGAAATTGAGCGTGAAAGCCCGCGTTGCAGGTTCGAACACGACCTCTTTGATCTTGACCAGCGGACGCCCGTCATAGTCGACGGGCCCGACAAGAAACGACGACCCGTATGCCGTGTTGCGCATCGTGTCAGGCGTCATCGGCCGCGGACGCCAATAGCCATCCTGCGGATAAAGCACGAGCACTTCTTCCGCGCCGTCTTCACGACGGATCCAAAGCTGCAGCATATGAATGCTGTTGTCGACGTGCTCGCCGATCCGAACCGACGCCGTTGCCGGACGCCAGAACGTCGGGAACGTATAACCGATGACCCAGATCGCCGGATCTTCGTAGAGCGTCACTTTTTTCGGCTGGCTCGGCGGCGCAAATACGGGATCGCCTGTCATATCGCAGGCCGTCCAATCGGGCTCGAAGTTGTTGCGCAACCCCGGCGAGAGATAGGCCGGATGCGCGGCCTCAAGACGGAATGACCGAACCTCTTTGTTCGTGAACGAGAGCGCGACGTTATCCTTCTCAGCGCAGAGCACCGGCTCACTTTCGTTTTTAACATCGACGGCAAGCGCGTCGAGCGAAGCTGCACGCACCGGTCCAGTGACAAGACACGAGAGCGCGGCCGCCGCGGCGAAAACCCGAAAGCAATGATGCATTGATGAACTCCGATTGCGTGAACGTGAAAGTATAAGTGTTACGAACCAAGCAACGCATAAACGTCACCCGAATTCGCCTCGTCCGGTAAGGCGAGAATATGATTTGCCATCTCTGCGGCTGAAATCCAGTCGTCGAATGTCAGTTGCTGTGTTTCGCCGAACGCGACGTTATAGCGATAGTCTCCAAGTTGCGACAAACGGTCGAGACATCCGAGCGCCACGTCTCGCGCAATTGTCGTAAATTCAAACGACAGTGCTTTGACAGCACGTGACAGCCCAAACAGAACGGCTTCCTCTGATCCCTCGACATCGATTTTGATGAATGCCGGCACGCCGAAACGCGAGATCAGCGCGTCGAGCGTCACGACATCGACAACGAGTTCCGCATCCCAATTCTGCCCTTCCCATCCGGGTGCATCCACTGCGCCTGCTATGAAGCGCTTAGACAGCGTCGAGACGGTGGGATTGATCGTGTTGATGTGCAGCGTCAAAAACTCCGCACGAGGCCCGACGGCGCGATCGACGATTTCAACCAGCGGATCGCGTCCATGAATGTGCCGCAGCGCATCGAACAGCAGCGGCTGCGGTTCAACTGCAACGACGCGCGCACCGAGACGTCGGAACGATGAGACGCGATCACCGACATGCGCACCGATGTCGAATGCAAGATCGCCCGGCTCGATGAACTTGCGATAAAGCGCGTCCATCTCCGCACGTGGCACGTCGGGCCCGTGATAGACCCGCAAGGATCGGAATACGCCTTTGAGAGCGGGAGACACCATGCGTCAGCCCCTCCCTGCCGGTTGCACGGCAAGAACTTCGGGCGGCGGAGCGAAGTCTTCCGGGATCGCAGCAATGCCGCCACGGCGAAGCGCCCGGCCGAATGCTGGATTGGCAGTCAGCACCGCAAACGGAATGGCGAAAAGAAACCCAGCTGTGAACGGCAAGCTCAGCAATGCCAGCATAGGAGAAACAGCCGCAAGCAAACCAACAACGAGCACGCTGAATAGGAAATGCCAGCCAAACGCTTGCGTCGCCACTCGCCACGAGATCGCTCCCGCATCGCGCCGCTGGCTGCCCCAACCGATTGACTTTCCGAGCACTAGGCCTCCCATGAAGATCGCTGTGCGCAGCGACGTAATCGCGGAAAGCAGAAGCGAGAACACAATCTCGATAACGGCACTGAGCGAAAAGCGAACAGCGCCGCCGAAACGCTTCACTTCACCAGGAGTGAGAAACGCATCCACGATGCCCGCGAGCTTGGGCGTGAGATGCATGATGAGAATGGTAAGAAACAAAGCGACGGCCGAAGCTACCGAAAAACTCGGAGCATGAAGCACCTCGCTCGATGCCGCAGGCAACAGAACCAGAAACGTCATCCATGCCGGAACGCCAAGAAACATCAGCACGGCCCAGCCGAGTTGAAATCGGCTGACCGGACGCAGGCCGGGCAATCCAAGCAACGACACGTATTGCATGTTGCCCTGGCACCAGCGGCCATCGCGGCGGGCGAACTCGATCACGTCCGGCGGATTGTCTTCGAACGAGCCGATCTCAACCGGCAGCACGCGCACTTCAAATCCGCCGCGCCGCATCAGCGCCGCCTCGACTTGATCGTGGGAAAGGATCGGTCCCCCCCAAGGCGCGCTTCCGCCAAGCTCCGGCAAAGTGCAATGTTCGAGAAACGGCTGTATCCGGACAACGGCGTTATGTCCCCAATAGGGTCCGCAATCGCCGACCCACCATGCTTGCCCCGCCGTATAACTCCGCATGCCAAGCCGCATGCCAAATTGAAAGATGCGCGCGAAAGCGGATGACGACGGCGTGCCGACAACGAGACTCTGCAAAATGCCGAGCTTCGGATATTGTTCCATCAAACGGACAAGTTGAACGACGGCATCGCCCGTCATCAGGCTATCGGCATCGAGCGGCAGCATCAGTTCATAGTCTGCGCCCCAGCGCGAAGCGAAATCCCTGAGGTTGCCCGCTTTGAATCCGGCGTTATCCGTCCGTCGACGGTAAATAATCCGCGCGGTGTCCGCTGCGTCGTCCGTCTGCCACCGCGCGATCGCCGCCTCTTCCTGGGCCACAACGTCCGCACGGTCGCTATCGCTCAGAACGAAGTAAGCAAACTTTCCGCCCTCACCCGTTGCATCGATGCTCGCTTTAAGCGTGCGAAGACGGAGCAACGCACGTTCGGTATCCTCGTTGCGCAGCGTCATCACGATCGCGGTGTTAACCGTAATGGCAATCTCCGGCGTCACCGATCCGAACGCAAATCTTCCATCGCCACCGCGGCGCGCACCGTGAAGACACCACACGCCGATCAGCGCATTCCAAAATCCAATGACCGGCCATGGCAAACCAACCGCCAGCGCGAGGAGCAGCACAGCACTGAGCCACATCCATCCGTTCGCCGCCAAAACACTCCC
Organism: Hyphomicrobium methylovorum; assembly: GCF_013626205.1. Taxonomy (NCBI): domain Bacteria; kingdom Pseudomonadati; phylum Pseudomonadota; class Alphaproteobacteria; order Hyphomicrobiales; family Hyphomicrobiaceae; genus Hyphomicrobium; species Hyphomicrobium methylovorum. The sequence continues at coordinate 3,264,814 of NZ_QHJE01000001.1, read as the reverse complement.
CGCCCACACCAGCAGAAGCGCCCAGGTCGCCACGTTCAAGAATGCGACGAGCACACGGCGGCGCCTGAGCGTGGCGATTGCATCGATGCCCGCCGGTGTCGTAAGGCTTTGACTCGCGTCCGGGACAGCTCTAGCGCCCGACAACAGTTCGCGTTCCATATCGGCCGTCATGACGGAAACCGTCCTTCGCAATGAGTACCGAGCACTCCACGTCAGGCGAAGGTCCTCTCGACACGCGCCGCAGTCGCGGCCAGATCATCGTTGCCCGCGCGCTTTGGTACGTCAAACCAGGCGCAGCGGAACTTAGGAACGAGCGCCTCTCCCCATTGACGCCCAGCGATGCGCGCGTCGCAACGGAGTTCAGCGCCATCAGCCGAGGCACGGAGCGCTTGGTAGCGCGGGGCGAGGTGCCCGAAAGCGAATGGCCGCGCATGCGTGCTCCACTCCAGGCTGGAGACTTCCCTTTTCCGGTCAAATACGGTTATTCCGCGGCCGGTGTTGTGACAGCCGGGCCGCATGAGATCGTTGGCCGCCGCGTCTTCGCCTTGCATCCACACCAAGACCATTTCCAGACCGCAGCAAGCAACCTTGTGCCAATCCCTGATGCCGTCCCGTCACGCCGCGCCACGCTCGCGGCGAACATGGAAACCGCGCTCAACGCGCACTGGGACGCCGCGACCGCCCCGGGCGACCGCATTCTCGTCGTCGGTGCAGGCATCGTCGGGCTGCTCGTCGCTTATCTGGCACACCGCATCGCCGGTACAGACGTGACGATCACCGACATTGATCCCACCCGCGCCGAAACTGCCAAGGCGCTCGGACTAAAATTCGCCGCCCCAGGACACTGCCCGGAAGACTGCCGCTTGGTCTTCCATACCAGCGCCTCATCGGACGGGCTTGCTACGGCAATCGCATCGGCAGCGTTCGAAGGCACCATCATCGAAATGAGTTGGTATGGATCACGTCCCGTAACGGTCGAACTTGGCGGCGCCTTCCATAGCCGTCGCTTGAAGCTCGTCTCCTCGCAGGTCGGTCATGTTGCGCCGAGCCATCGCGCGCAAGTCACCCTGCGCGCCCGCCTCGAACGCGCTCTGGCACTGCTCGACGATCCGGCACTCGATTGTCTCGTCGCCGAAACCGTTCCCTTCGCTGACCTGCCAGTCGTCTTGCCTCAGATCTGGTCTTCGGCCACCTTGCCGCCCGTCATCGCTTATTGAACCCATTCGAAACGAGCCCAACCCTATGTTCTCCGTCGAAGTTCGCGATCGCATCATGATCGCCCATTCGCTGCCCAATCCGTTCTTCGGCCCGGCGCAGAATCTCCATGGCGCAACCTACGTGATTGACGTCGCGTTCTATCGCGAAGAGCTCACGCCCGAGAATGTCGTTGTCGACATTGGCGCGGCTCTTTCCGTTTTGTCGGCCACGTTGAAACCACTTGCTTACCAAAACCTCGACGTTTTACCTCAATTCAAGGGCCACCTCACGACAACCGAATTTCTCGCTAAGTATGTCTTCGATCGCATTGCCGATGCGGCCCGTTCGGGTAGCTTGGGCGAAAGCGGGAAATCATTGGCGCGCATCCGTGTAACGCTGTCCGAAACGGATCTCGCGCGCGCCACCTACGAAGGAAATATTCGTGGCTGAAGCCCTATTCGCCATTCCGGGAGACTTGCGCAGCACGACGGGCGGCTATGCCTACGATCGCCGCGTTCTCGAACTCCTGCCGGACTTCGGCGTGAACGTCTCGGTGCTGAATCTTCCGGCGTCGTTCCCGAACCCCACGCCCGCCGATCTCAAGGAAACCGCGCGCCTCTTCAAAGGAAGCCGCAGCGACGCCGTGACGATGATCGACGGCTTGGCTTTCGGCGCCTTCTCTCCACAGGTCGTCTCGGAGCTCAAGGGTCGCGTCATAGCCCTCGTGCACCACCCTCTGTTTCTGGAAACAGGGTTACCTCACGCGCGCAAGGTGGAACTCAAGGCAAGCGAAGAGAACGCCCTCAACCGCGCCGACAACATCGTCGTGACGAGCCGGACGACGAAGCGCATTCTCGTCGACACGATGGGGCTGCCTGCAATTAAGATCACGGTCGCGGAGCCCGGCACCGATCCCGCGCAACGCGCAACCGGCACCGGCGCACCGATGCAAATCCTATCCGTCGGCGCGGTCCTGCCGCGCAAGGGATACACAGCGCTGATCGAGGCGCTTGCTCCGCTGAAAGATATCGATTGGCGCTTGACCATCGCGGGCGCGCTTGATCGTCATGAGGGAGCCGTCGCCGAGTTACAGGATGCGCTGCGGAAAACGGGTCTCGAAGACCGCGTGACGCTCGCAGGCAAAGTCGTCCCGGCCACGCTCGACCGTTACTACGACAGTGCCGATCTTTTCGTCTCCGCCTCGCTGTTCGAGGGCTACGGTATGGTGCTCGCCGAAGCTATGGCGCGCGGCCTGCCGATGGTCATCACCGCAGGCGGCGCCGCTGCGGAAACCGCGGGCCGCGCCTCAGCGCTGCACGTCGAGGCAACCGACGTCGCCGGATTGACGGAAGCAATCCGAAAAGCACTGACCGACAAGAAACTGCGCGACAGCCTTGCCGATGCTGCATGGGAAGCCGGACGCACGTTACCGACGTGGCATGAAACGGCGCGGCGCATCGCGGCGGTCATACTCGGATTACGAACGTGAGCGATTTCTCCGCCGAATGGCTCGACCTACGCGAAGCGGCTGACCTCCGCGCGCGGAGCCGCACGATCGCAGATGCCGTTGCCGGACGTTTCGCTCTGCGCGATGAAATTCGTGTTCTCGATTTGGGATCCGGCACCGGCGCTAACCTACGCGCCACCGCCGCCTTACTTCCGAAGCGCCAATTCTGGACGTTGACCGATCAGAGCGCAGCCCTGCTCGATGTCGCCAAGGCGCGTCTTGCCCGCTGGGCTGATACGTCAGCACCTGAGGGTAACGGCATTCGCCTGACGAAAAACGGCAGCGACATCACCGTGTCGTTTGCAACGCTCGATCTGGCACAGGGCACCGAAGCCATGCTCGCCCAGGGCTGGGACCTTGTCGCGGCATCAGCCTTTTTCGATCTGGTATCGGAAGACTACATTCGCCGTCTCGCCAAGGCGATCGCTGAGCACCGCGCGGCATTCTACGCGGCGCTGACGTACAACGGCATCCGGCGCTGGACGCCGCCACGGCCCACAGACAACGTCCTGACTGCTGCGTTTCATCGCCATCAGATGCGCGATAAAGGCTTTGGCCCGGCTGCTGGCCCCGTTGCTCCGGTTCACCTCGCGGACCAGTTCCGCATCAACGGTTACACCGTGTTCGAAGACGATAGCCCATGGCGGCTCGATCGCGCCGACCGCATGCTCGTCGATGAACTGGTGCGCGGGCACGCCGTCGCCATCTCGGAAACGGACGGCATCGATCAGGCAACCATATTGAGCTGGGTCAACGTTCCGCACACAGCCGCACACGTCGGCCACACGGATACCTTTGCCGTCCCGGAACTCTGAGCGCTCAGTCGCGGCAAGAGATCAGACGATCCGCTTCGGCAGCATCCGTTCGACGACACGATCCCGGCGAACGAAGCGATGATAGATCGCGGCCGCGATGTGAATAACGACGAGCGCAAGCACAAGCATTGCGCCCGCCTCGTGCCAGCCGAACACCTCTTTCGACATGTCCTCATTCTTTTCAGTGACTGTCGGAAAGGGAATGCCGAACACATCAAGATAGCGCCCGTATGAACTCGCGACGTAACCGAGAATGGGCACAACGATCAGCAACGCATAGAGCGACCAGTGCACCAGATGGCTGCTACCGAGCATGGCTCGATTGAGCGTTGGATCCGGCCGCGGTGCGCCATGCATCAGGCGATAGCCGAGACGCAACAGCACGATCAGCAGGATCGTGACGCCGAGAAGCTTGTGTGAGTTGTAGAGAAAGCCTGTTACCTCGTCCCATACGCCGGTGACGGGTGCACCCTTCTCGTCAACGCCCGGCATCTCGTTGCCGCGATAGACCATGTAAAAGCCGAGAGGGAACTGCACCGCGATCAGCAGCGCCACTGTCCAATGCAGCAGGCGTGCAGGCGGTGTGTAGGTCGGAAGCTCATATCGTGGATCGTGCGCCATGGCGTTTAGCCTCGCCGCTGATGCCTCAGATCACAATCGAACAGCACATCGCCGTCGTCAAGAACGTGAACCTTCGTCGTTGGGCGAAGCGCCTTATCAAGGGTCGAGATAGGCGGCAGCGAAAGACCTTGAACGCCAGAGCCGATAATGATCGGCGCAATCAGCATATGAACCCGGTCAACGGCGCCCGCGTCGATAAAATGCGAGAGCGTTCGCGCACCGCCTTCGATCAGGATTTTCTTCAATCCAAGATGGAAGAGCGCCATCGCGATCGCAGCAGGATCAAGACGTCCGCCTGCAAACGGAACGGCTACAGCCTCCGCGCCCGTCGCGACTGGCCCTTCGCCACCCCGAACGACGATACGGCGCGCGCCATCATCCGCAAGCCACTGCGCAGGCGCCGCGAGCCGTCCAGTGGGATCGATCACCACACGCGCAGGCTGCCGCCCGGCTACGCGGCGCACCGTAAGACGCGGATCGTCAGCAACAATCGTTGTCGCCCCAACGACGACCGCATCGACGTGGGCGCGCAGCCGATGCAAATGATCCAGCGCAGACGCGCCGTTGATCCAGCGCGATTCTCCGCTCGCCGTCGCAATACGCCCGTCAAGTGATTGCCCAAGCTGCGCAATCACGAACGGCTTCTGGGGGTCGGCACCGACAATCGGCCCAAATATGGGATCATTAACGAGCGCGAGCGGCGCATGATGCTCGCCCCGCCCATCGCCTTCGGTCCGATGCGTTTTACCCAATGTATTCATATCGAATAATGATATAGGTCGCCGCCGCTGAACGACTCCTGAATCAGTCGTTTTCCATTTACACAAAGCTGGTCACACCGGCACCAGCCCGACGAATACGGTTTTTTGAGCCTCCGCCCCGAAATAGCGAAATGACCGAAAAACCGCTTGGCCTCATCCAGATCTATACGCGCTCGCTCGGCCTTCTCGCGTCCGAGAAGTATCTCGCTATCGGGCTCGCGAGCGCGGGCGTCGTTATCGCCGCGATCCAGCTTGCTGAGCCGATTCTTTTCGGCCGCGTGGTCGATGCGCTGAGCAAAGGCGAAAGCGCGTACGGCTACATCGGCCTTTGGGCGCTACTCGGGCTCTTCGGCATCATCGCGGGCGTGATCGTCGGCATCAACTCGGACCGGTTGGCGCACAGGCAAAAACAAGTGCACCTCGCGTCCGTCTTCGAAAAGGCGATCGCGATCCCGCAGAGCGTCCACGCCGCGCGCGGCTCCGGCGCCACCATCCGCACTATCCTCGCCGGAACGACCGCGCTCTTCTGGCTTTGGCTCGGCGCCATGCGCGAACAGCTCGCGGCGATCTTCGGTATTCTGCTGCTAATCCCAACGGCCATCAGCATGGACGCGCGGATGGCGATGATCCTGTTCGTTCTGGCCGCCGCCTACACGCTGATGAACGTCATCGTCATGCAACGCACCGCCGTCGGACAGGCGGCCGTCGAAAGTCATGAGTCGGGCCTCTCGAGCCGCGTCGTCGACGTCATCGGCAATGTCATGGTCGTGCAAAGCTACACGCGCTTGAGCATCGAGGCAGACGCTCTGCGCGCGGCATCCCGCGAGCTGCTGGCGGCGCAGTATCCGGTGCTCACGTGGTGGGGAATCCTGACGGTGATGCAGCGCTCCGCCGCCACGCTGACGATGGTGATTATCTTTGTGGCAGGCGCTGTTCTCGTCGGGCGAGGCGAGTTGACGGTCGGCCAGATCGTCAGCTTCGTTGCCTTCGCGACGCTGTTGATCGCCCGCCTCGATCAACTGTCCGCATTCGTCGTCCGCGTTCATCAGCAAGCTCCCGCCCTCACCGCGCTGTTCGCGCTGATGGATGAACCAGCAGGCACCCGCGACAAACCCGGTGCAATACCCCTTCCGCCCGGCGATGGAGCAGTCGCGTTCGAAAATGTCTCGTTCCAGTACCCTGGCAGCGCGCAGGGCATTTCCGACGTCAGCTTCCTTACGCGCGCAGGCGAAACGACCGCCATCGTCGGCCCAACGGGTTCAGGAAAATCAACAACCATTGCACTTTTGCAGCGTTTTCAAACGCCAACCGAAGGCCGCATCACGATCGACGGTACCGACATCGCGAACGTGACGCTCGACTCCTTGCGCCGGAGCATATCCGTCGTTTTCCAAGATGCGGGACTCTTCAATCGTTCGATCGGAGACAACATCCGTATCGGCAAACCCGACGCGACTGATGCCGAGGTCGAACGCGCCAGCCGTCTCGCGGAAGCGCACGATTTCATCATGCGTAAGCCCGAGGGCTATGACTTCATGATCGGCGAACGTGGATTGTCGCTATCGGGCGGTGAACGCCAGCGCATATCCATCGCGCGCGCCATTCTGAAGGACGCACCAATCCTGATTTTGGATGAAGCAACGAGCGCACTCGATTCCGAAACGGAAGCAAAAATCAAGCGGGCACTCGACACCCTTCGCGCCGGACGCACGACGTTCGTGATCGCACACCGCCTCTCGACCGTCGCAGATGCCGATCAGATCCTCGTGCTCGATCAGGGTGTGATCGTGGAACGCGGCCTCTTCAACGAACTGGCAGAAGGCGACGGCGTCTTCTCGCGTCTCGTCGCCGAAGGCGGCTTCACCGTTCCCAAAACGACGGAGACGCCACCCGACGAAGACAACTACGGCGGCGCATAGCCTTTACGCCCGGCCGCACTTTCCGAACCAAAGTCGGATCGCACCCAAAAAAAATTCTACAGCTTGTGCGCCATGCGCGCGCGCTTGGTTTCCAGATAGCGCGCATTGAACTTGTTTGGCACGATGACAAGCGGCAACCGCTCAGCAATGCGAATGCCCTTGGCCTTCAGCGCCTGTTCCTTGGCGGGGTTGTTCGAAAGCAGACGGATCTCGCTCATTCCGAGATCGCTAAGAATGCGCGCGGTCAGCCCGTAGTCGCGGCTGTCGATCGGCGCGCCCACTTCGATGTTAGCTTCGACCGTATCGAAACCCTGATCTTGCAGCGCATACGCCTTAATCTTCTTGAAGAGCCCAATGCCGCGCCCTTCGTGATAGGGCACATAGACAACAGCGCCATAGGGCACTTCGGTGATTACCTTCAGCGCTGCCTGCAGTTGCTGATAGCAATCGCACCGAAGCGAATGAAAAATATCGCCCGTCACACAGCCGGAATGGATGCGCACCACCGGCACGGGCTCGGACCCAGAAGTGATATTAGGATCGCGGTGAATGAGGACGAGCACCTGCTCTTCCTCGGTTTCGCCCTGATACGCGTGCGCCTCGAGCATCAGCTCGCGGCCCTCAAACGCAATCGGCAATACCGTTTCAACCGACCAGTCGGCTGGTAGCTCTATAGACGTCAAGACACCCGGCTTCATGGTTAGCAGTTGCTCCGGTCTTCGTGAAAGGCATATGCCCCATTCGGCGCGCCGGGGAAAGGTCGGTATCCCTTTGCCGTCCCTTCACGCCCCAGAATGCACCCACGTCCCCCTACATGGCCATAATCTGATTGAAAAATTAGGACGTCAGGATGACGCAAGCAGGAGGCCTTCCTGGCGCTCTTTAGAGAGTTTGGCCAGGCTCTAAGGCATAGTACGCGGCCCCCGGCTCTGCTATCGAACGCTGGCAACGCACGTGTCGTGGCAAGGGAGATAATGAGCATTTGCAGTTGCTGTTAACAGCGGGCCTCGCGTTCGTCCTCTCAACGGTCGCCACTCGCGCTGCCATCCCGTGGCTCAAGAGTCAGGGTGCTCTGGCGAGCGAAAATCAGCGCACCATGCACCGGGGGCTCATTCCGAAAGGCGGGGGCATTCCGCTGCTCGCCGCTGCGGCGGTGGCCGTATTTGCCGCCATGCCCCTTCCACCAGCCACGCCCGATTGGCTCATCGTGGGGACCGCGGCACTGTTCGCGGCGTTGATTTCGTGGCGCGACGACCTCGGTCATCTTTCGGCTTTTATCCGCCTTCCAGCGCATCTCGGCATCGCCGCCCTCGTGCTTTCTAAACTAGACCCCGGCACGCTCGTCTTCCATGACCTTCTTCCTCTTTGGGCCGACCGCGTTGCAGCAACCGTTGCGCTCGCCTGGATGATGAACCTCTACAATTTCATGGACGGCATAAACGGGCTCGCCGGTTCGGAAACCATTTCCATTTCACTCGGCTATCTCCTGATCGCCGCCGTCGCAGGAATCGCCCTACCCTATGCGCCACTGGCGGCTGCGTTGCTCGGCGCTGCTGCCGGGTTCCTGATCTGGAACGCACGCACGGCACCGCTGCTCTTCCTCGGAGATGTCGGTAGCGTTCCGCTTGGCCTGTTGACCGGCGTCCTGTTGCTCGATCTTGCGCAACGCGGCCTATGGGCGGCGGCGCTCATTCTACCGGCCTACTTCCTCGCCGACGCAACATTGACCCTGGTTCTCCGCATCCTGCGCGGAGAAATTCCGTGGGAAGCCCACCGGAGTCATGCCTATCAGCGCGCGGCGACTGCCCTCAATTCGCACCTTGCCGTCGTCGGGATCATCGCTGTAGCAAACGCGCTTCTGATCGCCGCCGCGCTTTTCTCCGTCTCCAACCCGGTGACAGGACTCATCGCTGCGGCAATGATCGTGACGGGCCTGATCGCTTATCTCAACCGAGCCGCGAAAGTTCGATCTTCGGGCACCGGTTCATGACGACAGTAAACCCGTGTGCGCGCGCAAGCTCCGCCGCCGCGTCGTTGATTACCCCGAGTTGCATCCAGATGACTGACGCACCGAGACGATCCTTCTCCGCTATCGCGGCCTGAACGATTTCGAGAGCCGCTGCTGAACTACGAAAAATATCGATGACGTCGACGGGCGCCGGAACACTCGCAAGATCAGCGTAGGCGGTTTCGCCATGAATACTTTTCCCCGCGACACCAGGGTTGACCGGACGCACCACGTAACCGCGCACCTGCAGGAATCTCATCACGTCATTACTGGGACGTTCCGCCTTCAGGCTCGCCCCAACTACCGCAAACGTCTTCGCCCGCTTGAGGAGCAGACGGATCTCGTCATCACTCGGATTATTGAATCTCATGCACCGGTCTCCGGGGCGGCGGGTGCCGGAAGCATCGGCTGACCATCGTCAGCAAGCGGCAGAAACGGGTTGTATGCCGTCTCCCAAATGTGCCCGTCCGGATCGGAGAAATAGCCGGAGTATCCGCCCCAGAAAACTTTCTGTCCTGGCTTCAGCAGCTTCGCCCCGGCCGCCACGGCTTCGCGGAGAACCCGGTCAACGTCCTCCTCCGATCTGACGTTATGCGCGAGAGTTATACCTGAAAATCCCGCCGCGCCGTTCGGAACGCAAGCATCCTTGGCAAGCTCGTCCCGACCGAAAAGCGCGAGAACGACACCGCCAGCATCGAAAAACGCAATCCGATCCTGGCTCGCTGACGACGCACGAAATCCCAGCGCTTCATAGAAACGCCGCGACCGTGCAACGTCGTCCACGCCGAGCGTTATGAGCGAAACCCGCGGTTCCAAATTCAACTCTCCCGATCAATCCACGCTGGCAGCGTTCGCCACCAATTGGCAATCGATCAATCGTTGCCCCAATTTGGCGGGCGCTTTTCGAGAAATGCCGCGATGCCTTCTTCGGCCGCGGGCGTCATCAGATTGTCGACCATCACTTCGCTCGCGAAGGAATACGCGTCGACCAACCCCATTTCCGTCTGGCGATAGAAAGCCGCTTTGCCCATCGCCACCGTTGTCCGCGATTTCGACGCGATGACATGCGCCATTGCAGCAGCTTCACCGACCACGCTACCCGCAGGCATCACGCGGTTGATTAGACCGTAGTTCTTCGCTTCCGTTGCCGAGATAGGCTCGCCAAGCAGCAGCATCTCCATCGCCCGCTTGCGCGAAACATTACGATTGAGCGCCACCATCGGCGTCGAACAGAAGAGCCCGATATTCACACCAGGCGTCGCGAAATCGGCGTGCGATGATGCAACGGCCAGATCACACGTCGCGACAAGCTGGCAGCCCGCCGCCGTGGCATGGCCTTCGACCGCCGCGATGACAGGCTTCGGGCACATCACGATCGAAAGCATCATCGCTGAGCAGGCGTACATCGTTTTACGATAGAACGCCTTCCCGCCATCTGGATCGCTGCGATGGGCGGTCAATTCCTTTACGTCATGCCCGGAACAAAAAACGCTTCCCTTCGCTGCGATAATGATCGCGCCAATGGTGTCATCCTTCCCAAGACGTTCAATCGCATCGTGCAGTTCGCGAATGAGTGCTGGTGACAGCGCATTGCGGGCATCGGGCCGATTGAGCGTGAGCATCGCTACACCCGGCTCGACTTCGCTCTGAAGCAAAATTGCTGGAGCGTCTGTAGGAGTATCTTGAATCAAATCACCGCCTTGCGCCGCGGCCGGATCGGCCAGCGCTGTTTGCGTTATCGTGGCGCCGCTACGGCAGCGCCTTCTCGATTTCAGCCCGATGGGCTCTCACGATCTCGACATTCTCTTTGTACTGGAGTCGCGGAGTCGTGTTGATCGCTTCCGTCAATTCCTCCACGAGTTGCTTTTTGTCGGCGTCGGGAATGCTTGAGTCCTTCTCTACCCCCTCGCGTTCTTTAAGCAGAACTTCGACCGGATCGACAAAATTGCCGGTGTTCGCATCAAGACCGGCAATCACCATCGAGATATTCGCTGCCACGTCGTCAAGCTCGGAAAAGCTACCAAATCCGTGCTTGGCGGCGATGCCCTCAAGTTCCGTCTGCAGCGCCGGATCAGGCTTATCACCCGCATCTTGCATCTTTGATGTAATCGCGGCGAGATCCGTCTGCGCTGCAATGAAATGCTTCACCTGCTCGTCGGTCAGCTTAATCTGTTTAACGTCGGCCTGAGCGGAAGGGCCCGAGCCCTCGTTCTTGACGGCCCCATCCTGCGCACCGGCATCGTTCTGGGCGCCGCCGTCGTCCTGAGGCCCCGGTTCCGCTTGTGTCTCAGTACCTTCCTGAGTTGCATCACCAGCAGCAGGCGCGTCGGTCTGCGCCATGAGCGGCCGGGCATTCAGTGCCACGCCCCCAAGACCGAGCATGAGCCCGCACACAACCAAACCGATACGCCCGGATACCGTCGTGCCCCCTAAGAGCCTCGCCATCCCGTTCCTCCACCTCTGAAGAGCCACCGCGCCACGCGGCTAGAAAACCTGACACGCCGACTGAGACGAGAATAAGAGAACCGACAGTCCCCGTTCGGCCCGAGAAAACCACGATCCGCCAGAGAATGCACCCCGCACTTTTGCTTTCCCTGGTAAAACCCCAAAAGCAGCTTACATTTAAACGGTATTCTGCAACCACATTACGGTATCTAATTACCACCCCCGATAAACACGCTATTTTCCGCGAAAAATCGCGGTTAATGCAGGTTCGAAACCTTGCGTCCGGCCTCAAATACCGCTATGCACGCCGCTTCCCGGACCCGCCTCCCGTATAACGAACGTGACGGTGTAGAAGGTCCAATCCGTCAAGGAGCCTAAAGACCAATGTCTACCTATGTCGCCAAACCGGCCACGGTGGAGAAGAAGTGGGTCCTCATCGACGCCGAAGGGCTGGTCGTTGGACGCCTCGCCGCTCTCATCGCAACGCGGCTTAAAGGCAAGCACAAGCCCATCTATACCCCTCACGTCGATTGCGGTGACAACATCGTCGTTATCAACGCCGAGAAGGTCGTCTTCACCGGCGCCAAGCGCGAAGACAAGGTCTACTACAAGCACACCGGTTATCCGGGCGGCATCAAGGAACGCTCTCCGCGCCAGATCCTTGAGGGCAAGACCCCCGAACGCATCGTTGAAAAGGCTGTTGAGCGCATGCTCGCACGCGGCCCGCTCCAGCGCCAGTTGATGCGCAATCTGCGCGTCTACAAGGGTGGCGAGCATCCGCACACCGCGCAGAACCCAGAGCAGCTCGACGTCGCTAAACTCAACCGTAAGAATGTGAGGGTCTGATTACAATGACCACCGAAACCAAGACCCTCGCCGATCTGGCACCCGCAAAGGGTGAAGGCGCTGAAGCCGCCCCGGTCCGTACCCAGAAGCTCGACAAGCTCGGCCGCGCCTATGCCACCGGCAAGCGTAAAGACGCCGTTGCTCGCGTCTGGCTGAAGCCGGGCAAGGGAATGATCACGGTCAACGAAAAGGACTACAAGGCCTATTTCGCCCGTCCGGTTTTGCAGATGCTGTTGCAGCAGCCGCTGAACCTCGCCAACCGCGCAACCCAGTACGACATTCGTATTACGGTTGCTGGCGGCGGTCTTTCGGGCCAGGCAGGCGCAGTCCGCCACGGCATTTCCAAGGCTCTCACATATTATGAGCCGGATCTGCGCGGCGTGCTGAAGAAGCAGGGCTTCCTGACGCGCGACAGCCGCACCGTTGAACGTAAGAAGTACGGCCGCGTCAAAGCGCGTAAATCCTTCCAGTTCTCGAAGCGTTAAGAGAACCGATTATCCGGTCCAGGACGATCGCAGCCCGCCTCATCGGCGGGCTGCTTTTGTTTTTGCGTCCCTGAGCCTTGCCGGATGGGGTTCGTGGTGCCACATAACCGCCCATCGGCGCACGCGAAGCGTGCAGTCTTGGGGGAACGGAGACCGCATGGAATGGTTTTTGAACGGAATTAGCGAGCTGCTCTCCGTGCTCGCAACAGATATTGAGCTGCTCCTCTCCCCCTCATGGTGGAGCGCTAACTCGGTCGCTCTCTTCAACATTTTGATGATCGACCTGACGCTCGCGGCCGATAACGCCATCGTCGTCGGCATGGCCGCGTCTCGCGTCGAACCGCACATCCGCACCAAGGTCATCTTCTGGGGCATCGCCGGCGCGGTGATCCTGCGCATCATTTTCGCCAGTATCACTCAGCAACTGCTGCAGGTTATCGGCCTCACCCTGGCGGGTGGCATCCTGCTGCTGTTCGTATGCTGGAAAATGTACAAGCAGATTATCGACAGCGACGCCCATTCAATCGATGCCGTAGAGCGCGATCTCGCGGCTCCCCTCGAGGCGCATAAGGCAACGAGCTTCTGGAGCGCGCTCTGGACGATCATCCTCGCCGACCTGTCGATGTCTCTCGACAACGTTCTGGCAGTCGCGGGCGCCGCGGGCGAATCCACACTGGTTCTCGTGATCGGCCTGGCTGTTGCGATCATTCTGATGGCAGTCGCCTCGACCTACATCGCCAAGCTTCTGCACCGCTTCCCTTGGATCGCTTGGATCGGTCTGATCATCATTCTTTATGTAGCGCTCAGCATGATCTACACCGACACGCATCGGATCGTGTGCGTGAACTACGGTGTCGGCTGCTCAGAGACACTGTGGGATGGCATCATGCACCGGCTTGGCCTCGGGAACTGACATGGCTGCAACGAAAAACGATCGGTCCCAAAAGGCGAAGGCAGCGACTGTCTTCATCGATGGCGAAGCGGGAACGACGGGACTCGAAATCCGCGAGCGCTTGTCACACCTCGATGCGATCGATGTGAAAAGCATCGATCCGGCCCTTCGCAAGGATCGCGGCGCGCGTCAGGAGTTGATGCGCGCTGCCGACCTCGTCGTGCTCTGTCTCCCGGATGATGCAGCTCGGGAAGCCGTGGCGTTAGCCGACGAACTCGGCGCTGACGCCCCAAAGATCGTGGACGCATCAACCGCGCACCGCGTCAGTTCTGGCTGGGTCTATGGCTTCGCCGAAATGGCAGCGGATCAGGCGGACAAAATCCGCAACGCCGCACGAGTCGCCAATCCCGGCTGCTACCCGACAGGCGGCATCGCGCTTCTGCGCCCGCTCGTCGACGCTGGCATCATGCCGAAGGATTATCCCGTCACCATCAATGCGGTCTCGGGCTATTCGGGCGGCGGCCGTACCATGATTGAAGCATACGAAGCCGGAACAGCTCCGCCCTTCGACCTCTACGGCCTGAGCCTGGAGCACAAGCACATTCCCGAGTTGCAAACCTACACGGGTTTGACGCGGCGGCCGATCTTCGTGCCGAGCGTCGGCAACTTCCGCAAGGGCATGCTCGTCTCGGTTCCGCTGCATCTCGATACGCTGAACGGCGCACCGTCCGTTGCAGAGATCGAAGGCGTGCTCGCAAAGTACTACGACGGCGCTGACCTCGTCCGCGTCGTCCGTGCGGACAAGGCCCCGCTTTCACGGCTCGACGCCGAAGCGCTCAACGGAACCGACCAGCTTGAGCTGTTCGTAACAGGCAAACCCGAGCATGGTCAGGCCGTTCTGATCGCGCGCCTCGATAACCTCGGCAAAGGCGCAGCAGGTGCCGCCGTGCAGAATATCAAACTGATGCTGGGTCTTACCTGAGCTGACCGGCCGCGATCTGCGACGTACCGCGGTGGCGCACCACGTAGAGGTGCAGCACCGCCAGCGTCAGCACGATCGCGCCACCTGCCTGATGCAGCAACGCGACGTCGAGTTGCACGTGCGTGAGCAGCGTTGCGATGCCCAGTCCCATCTGTGCAAACACGACAACGGCGAGTGCGATTGCCGTCGTTTGGATCCGCCGATCGAAGCGGCGTCCCCAGACAAGCCAAACTTCCACCAGAGCTGCGATCCCGACGAGATATGCCAACATCCGGTGATTGAACTGCGACGCCGCGTGGCTCTCGAAGAAACTGAGATACCAAGGCGTCGTCCAGTAGTCGCTCGGCACCCACTGACCATTCATCGTCGGCCACGTATTGTAGATAAAGCCAGCCTTCAAACCGGCAACGAATGCCCCAAGCACAACCTGCGCAATGACGATCACGAGAAGAAACGTCGCCATGCGCCGAACCGTTAGGCTGGCAGCTTCACCCGTTGGCGCAGACGTATTCGGCCATTCCTCAAGGGCTAACCAGACGAGAAGTCCGAGGATCAGAAACGCCGTGGTGAGATGCAGCGCGAGGCGATACTGGCTGACGTCGATACGATCGACGAGTCCAGACTTCACCATGTACCAACCGATCACGCCCTGAAGCCCCCCGAGCGCAAGCACGCCCAGAAACTTCACGCCGCTTCCGCGCTTGAGCGAACCCGTTACCCAGAATGCGAGCAGCGGCAGCGCAAACGCGAGGCCGATGAAGCGCCCGAGAAAACGGTGGCTCCACTCCCACCAGTAGATGAACTTGAACTCTTCAAGCGTCATCCCGTGGTTCATGATGTGGTACTGCGGGATCAGCTTGTACTTCTCGAACGCCTCGATCCAATGGCTCTCATCGAGGGGAGGAATCGCACCCAGCAGCGGCTGCCATTCGGTAATGGAGAGACCGCTTTCTGTCAGGCGCGTCGCACCGCCGACGATAATCATCGCCACCACGAGCGCCGCGACGAACCAGAGCCACAACGAGACGGCGCGCTGAACGCCCTCGCGGTCCGCGTTCCTCGTTCGCTGCTGATCTATCGTCGGAGCCATCGTCATCGGTATTATCCCGGCCGTGTCTAAAGCTGTGATACCTGAGCTTTTCCCCCGGACAATGCGCCTATCGGGCGCGGTTGCGGCGAGACGCTGGCCGCTGTAGCTCATGGATATGACCCTGCGCACCCGCAAATTTATTGGAACGATCGCGCTTTTCGCGCTCGTCACCGTTTATGCGTTGATCGCGCTGGCGGTCGCTATCGTTCTGCAAGTGCACGAAGCGAATAAGCTTGTCGAACTGGTCTATTACGTCGTCGCCGGGCTTCTTTGGGTGCTTCCGGCAGGCGTCATCATCTGGTGGATGCAGAAGCCGGGCGCGTAGCGGCATCACGCCCACTCAGCTTTCTCGCTCCGGCTTTCACTGGAGTGAGAACAGACTTCACCCCATCCCGAAGCGCAAACGGCAGCCCTGAAAGCAGCGCGCTGAGATAGCGCACATCCTGATAATGCCCGTTCAGCGAAAGCCGCGGCAATGCCGTTAGTGCATCTGCATGCGGCGCGTACAGGAGACCTTTGCGCGTCGTCACCGCCGTCTCGACGCCAAGCTCGCGCGCAATCTCAAACTCCCGTTCGGCCGCACTTCCCTCGTCACCATACGGATAACTGAAATGCCGGCATGGACGCCCGAGTTCACGCTCGATGCGCGCGATGCTCTCAGCCATTTCCTGGCGGGCTTCTTCATCCGGCAATTTCGCCAGCGCCATGTGATTGCACGTATGCGCACCGATGCAAACGAGCGGATCGCGAGCCAGCGCCCGGATTTCGTCCCAACTCATAATCAAGTCACGGCAAAGCGCATGGCCATCGATTCCAGCCTGAGCAGCCAGACCGTTCACGACAGCGCGCGCGTCACGTTCCGGCATTTTCCGCAGAGACCAGTAGATGTCGTGAAATGCAGCCGTCTTCTCGCGATCATTCGCCAATGAATACGCGCGCTCGTCTCCATCAAGCGCGACAGTCACCGCCTCGAGCCGCTGCAGCGCTGTTTCCAGCATCAACCACCAGAGATCGCCCTCGCCGTCCGCGTACGTCGACGGAACGTAGATCGTGAACGGAACGCCGTGCCGTTTGAAAACGGGATAGGCAAAATCGCGATTGTCCTTATAGCCGTCGTCCAGCGTGAAGACCGCGAACGGCTTATCACCGTCACCACGGTCTTTGAGACGTGAGGGAACATCGTCAAGCGAGATGATCTCGAAACCTTGCGCGCGGACTTCCTGAATGACGGTATCGAGAAACTCCGGAGTGACTTTCAAACTCCGGTTTGGATCGAACGCGCGAGCGGGTTCGGGCGTCACGTGATGAAGCATCAAAATCACGCCGTCGCCTGACGTAAACGGCCGTGCCATCCGCGCCATGCCGGAGCGATGCAATGCCGAAAGCGCCGCTTTCAGAATTTCCGTCGTTTGTCGGCTCATAGCGTTAACTCAAACCACTCTTCTGTGTCCGTTATCGAAACATCGCTCCGCGCGATGCAAACTTCGTGCTTTCTCCGCCGCGTTGCAGTTCCAACGTCATCAAGCCGAACGCGCGATATCGTCTCCACGAGGGCGCATGATCCGATCTATCCGTGAACGGTCTTTCGCAACTTCTTCGTTAGCGCCTGCGAGATCAATGAGCTCGATGCCTTGAACGTCAAAACCGAGGAATGTCCCGGGCACGCGCACGTCCGCCAGGCCCGCGGAAGCCGTTCCATCCACCGTCGCCTCTCCAGCATTCCCCAATACGGTAACGCCCGCATCGAAGCGGCCTTCGATGACTTCGAACAACCGACGCGCTTCCCCACGATGCCGTCCGACAACGATGATATGATCGTAGGCTTCATCAAGCGCGTCGAGCACGAGATTCATCTGCTCGCTGGCAAGCGCACCAAAATCGGCGCCAAGGGCGGTGCCCGTCGCAATGGCGTGCACGCTCGTTCCCGTTAGCCGCTGAATGATCGCTTCGAAGCTCACCTCGCCGCGCATGAGATCATTGATACCGGGACCAGAGCCCGGACCCGAGACCTCGACGATGCCCTCACCTGCCGGGCTCCAATCGAGCAAGATGACCTGTCCGCCAGCCTGCGCCATTGCTTTCGCAAGCGCGATCGCGTCCTTCGAGGGATCAATCGCTTCAGTTGCACCCGTAATGATCGTGCGATATCCGCCGGATTCTGGCCGCCGCTCGATGAGCAGCGATGCGACAGTCGTAACGTCGGCCGCCTCGATAATCGGCACGGGGATAACGGCGACAGGCTCTGCCTCTGGTTGTGGTTCCATCGCCGGTTCGGACACAACCGCGGCTTCCGCCTCCGGCAATAACGGAAGATCAGGCTCCGAAGCAGCGACGATGCCCTCGTCCAGAACGGGTTCGGTCCGCACACGTCGAGTCTCTGCGCCAGCACGAGCGCGCGGCAATTTCTTGCGCCGGGGATTTTGTCCAGACTCGGCGCGTCGCGCTTCGACAAAAAGAGCTTTCGTCACCGTCCAGGCAACGCCAAACATCAACGCAGCAGCAGCCGCCAGTGCCGCCATGCGTCCCTTCTTCGGGAACACAGGAACGCTTTCCGCTTGCGCGTTTGAAATGATCTGCGCTTCGACGGGCTGCGCACGCGCATCGAGCTTCTTGCGGTTCGCCTCAAGTTGCCCTTGCAAATTTTCAAGCTCTGCGCGTTTCGCCTTGGCGGTCGTCTCAAGCTGTCGCAATTGCGCTTCTTCCGGCGCATTGCTGACCACACGTGCCTTGATGTCGGCGAGGCTCTGCTCAATGCTGGCCTCGCGCCCACGCGCAACTTTGGCTTCCTTGTCTAGGCTATCGACGATCTTCGATACCTCGTTTCGAACCTGAACGTTGAGACCCGCGAGATCCGCTTTCAGCTGCCGCATACGCGGATGGCCTGAAAGCAGCGTCGCCGAAAGCTCGGAAATCTGTCGCTCAATCCCGACGCGTTGCTGTACGAGGTTTTGAATGAGCGGAGACTTCTGCACATCGGGAAGCGCGTCCGCCGAACCGTTCGTCATCATTTCGCGCGCCGATGCCGCACGCGCTTCGGCTTCCCCGCGCGCTGCTTTGGTCTTCGTCAGTTCGGCCGTCAGCTCCGACATCTGCTGTTCGTTGAGACCGGTATTCTGAGCGCCGCCACGAAAGCCATCGATTTTACCGCGAAACCGGTCGACAGCCGTCTCAGCCGCCGCAACTTCGCTCGCAAGCTTTCCGATTTTCGATGTCAGAACGCCCTGCAGATCGTCGACTTCCGCAACGCCCTGTTTAGCGAGAGACGCGCGATAGGACTCCGCAAGCGCATTTGCAATCCGCGCAGCAATCTCAGGGTCCGTTGCCGTCATGCGGACGCCGATGAAACGGCTTTCCTTCGCGGTGTAGATTTCCAGCCGCTCGCGCAGCGCATTCAAAACGCGATCGCGCGCCGTCTCACCAGAGCGCGGCGCACCGATCCCGATCATACGTAAGAGGCTGTCGATCGTATCAACCGGCCCGAGCGCGCTATTGAACTCAGGCCGCTCTTCAAGCTTCAGATCTGTCGCGATCTTCTCAAGAAGATCCGTAGACTGCATTGCGCGCACATGCGTATTGATCGCTTCCTTGTCCATCCGCGTCGTGATGAGATCCGGACCGGAGCCCTGGTTGCGGGCATCGGAGAACGAGCCGGAAGCGCCGCGCGCGACAATGGCAAGCTCAGCTTCGCTCTGATACCGCGGCGCCATCAGCGACGCGACGGCATACGTCAGCCCGCCTACGAGAAAGCAGAGCAACAACAAACGCGGCACGGCGCGACGAAGCGCGTCAACCACCGCGGACATTTGAATATCGTCGGGTGACGCATGAGAGCGGGACGGCATACTCGGGCTCAACTTTGCTAAAAAAAGCGCAATTCCTGTCCCGAATAAGCCGTGCCTTCAGTTAGCAACTGATTAAGCGCGTCAGATAAATACACCGCATCAGCATTTCTTAACCTTGCGCCGCTAGCGTGATGAACGTCGTACGCATTGGAATTTCAGTCATGCCGTCTCGCGTGGTTTTCGTATTGGCCCTCGCCGCTCCGCTTCTTACAGGCGGGTGCGCCAGCCTGGGTGTCTACACATCTGACGAATTTGTTGCCGAGCGCGCCGCCGGGCCGAACGCCGATGGCTATCCCGTGCCCGTCACGCTTGCCTCCGCTGACGCTGTCGCGTGGGGCCCGCCGCTGGTGATGCCGGCTCCTGTCGTTCACGCTGAAATCGTTGCAGACAATGATGGCCCCTACCTTCTCGACACCGGCGATCGGCTCCGCGTCTTCATATACGGGCAGCCGAACCTCTCGCGGCTTTACACAGTCGACCACGAGGGCAAAATCGCGGTCCCGCTCATCGGCAGCGTTCGGGCACGCGGCCTGACGACCAACGCCCTTCAGTCCGCGATCCGCTCGCGGCTTGGCCAGGAATACGTGAAGGACCCCCAGGTCACGATCGACATTCAGCAGAACCGACCATTCTTTATCCTCGGTGAAGTGAAAAACGCCGGACAGTTCCCTTACGTTTCCGGCATGACGGTCGAAACCGCCGTGGCCATCGGAGGCGGATACACCGAGCGCGCAAGCGAACGCAGCTTCCGGATTTCACGAAATGTTGGCGGCGTACTCCAGCAGATCGAGGTTCCCGGCGCTGCAGCCGTTCGGCCCGGCGACACGGTTTACGTGTTCGAGAGATTTTTCTGAAACACGTCTTATCCTCCTCATGTAACAGTTCCTTGGAATGCGCATCCTCCATTGTCTTCGCGCCCCAGTGGGCGGCTTGTTTCGCCACGTTCTCGACCTGGCAGCAGCCCAAGCCGAACGCGGGCATGATGTCGGCATCTTTGCTGACAGCACCGCCGAGAACGCGCTGACGCGGTCTAAATTCGCAGCGATTGCGCCTCTACTGACTCTCGGTGTCGAGCGCGTGCCTATGAGCCGTAAGCCCGGCATTGGCGATATTTCGGCGGCGGCAAAAGTTCGCCGCCACGCGCAAAAACTCAACGTCGACGTGTTGCACGGACATGGCGCGAAGGGCGGGGCTTATGCGCGCCTCGCCGGAGCGAGCCTTTGGCTTCGCGGTCGCGACGTCAAATCGTTCTATACGCCCCACGGTGGCACACTCAATCACAAGCCCGGTTCGCTGGAGCAGCGCGGACTGTTCTTCGCAGAACGCGTACTAGAATACGTCACCGACGGGATGATTTTCGAAAGCGCGTATGCCGCCAATCTCTATCGCCAGAAGGTGAACTCCAGTGGTGCACCCGAGCGCATCATTCCAAACGGCCTGAAGCTCGCCGACTTCAAACAGATCACACCGATGCGCGACGCGACGGACCTCCTGTTCGTCGGCGAACTCCGTGATCTCAAAGGCGTCGATCTGCTGCTCGCAGCCCTCGCGGACCTGTCGCCCCAAAATCTAACAGCGACGATCGTCGGATCGGGGCCGGATGGCGACAAGCTCAAGGCAATGGCGACCGAGTTAGGCCTGGACGGACGCGTCCGCTTCACCGGAGCACTTCCGGCTTATGACGCCTTCGCTCTCGGGCGCATCATGGTTGTGCCATCGCGGGCCGAAAGTTTTCCATACATCGTCCTAGAAGCCGCCGCCGCTGGGCTACCGCTGATCGCGACCAACGTCGGTGGCATACCCGAGATTGTTGCAGGCACGGATACGGCTCTAGTCGCTCCGGATAATGTCCCTGCACTGACGGCCGCGCTCCGTGAAATTCTCGCCACCCCGGAACTGGCACGCGCCAAAAGCGCACGCCTGCGCGACGCAATCGCCAGGAAATTCACGGTCGCAGCTATGACGACAGGCGTTCTCAACTTCTACACGTCGCCGACACCTCAAGATTAGCGCCAGCAACACGATTGCAGGTTAACGGCTCTTAACTCCCTTGGCACAGTGCCTGCTTCTTCCGTCGTCACATTCGGAAATGGGACGACGCATCAATGGCACTTTCGCACTCCATGCTCACCTCGACGGTCATCAACTTCGCCGACGCGAAATTGGCACACCGTGCCGCGCGTCGTCCGAAACTGATCGACGATCGCCGCACGGCCGCTCAGAGCACGATGTCGCCGGTTGTCGTCCGCGGCAGCATTCGCGCCATCGAGTTCCTGACCGTAGCTCTCCTTGGCCTCGCCATCGCCCAGCTCTACGTTGACACCGGCGTCCTGCAGAACACCACCTACCCGCTCGCGACGGCCCTGGTTGGCGCAGCGACCGTGTTCGGCTTCGGCATGCTCAATCTCTACAGCCTGCACGCGCTCTCGGCTTATGTCCGCAACATGCCGACCGTGATGCTCGGCTGGACGACGGCGTTCGCCGCTCTGGTTGCTGGCGTGTTCTTCTTAAAGATCGGACAGGATGTCTCTCGCGTTTGGCTGCTCACCTGGTTTGCTTCGGGTGCGCTCGCATTGATCGCCATCCGCGTCGCCGCTGGGTGCTTCGTGAAAGCGGCCGCCCGGTCCGGCCGTCTCTGCCAGCGCGCCGCCATCTACGGCACGGGGCCCGTAGCCCAGGCGCTCATCGATGATCTGGAAGCCGATCCGAATTCGATCGTCCGCATCGCTGGCGTCTTTGACGACCGTGGCGACGCACGCGCACCGTCGGAGATTTCTGGCTATCCCAATCTCGGCGGTGTCGACGACCTGATCCGCATGAGCCGCGCAAAAACGCTCGATCTCGTGATCGTGTCTCTTCCGCTCGCTGCCGAAGCTCGCCTCTCGAACCTGGCGACCCGTCTTTCGGTTCTTCCGGCCGCGATCAAGATGCCCGCTCGTGCCGCTGGGATCCGCTTTTCTCCGCACACCTATTCGCATGTCGGCTCGGTCGCGATGATCGACCTGTTCGACAAGCCGATCTCGGATTGGAACTCCGTATCGAAATGGCTCTTCGACAAGATCGTCGGAACCGTGGCCCTCGCGCTTTTCGCGCCGCTGATGCTCATCATCGCGCTTGCCGTAAAGCTGGAAAGCCGCGGACCGGTGCTCTTCCGCCAGAAGCGCTACGGCTTCAACAACGAGCTGATCGAAGTGCTGAAGTTCCGCTCGATGTACACCGACCGTTGCGACGCCACCGCTTCCAAGCTGGTGACGAAGAACGATCCGCGCGTCACGCGCGTCGGCCGCTTCATCCGCAAAACGAGCCTCGACGAGCTTCCCCAGCTCATCAACGTCCTCTGCGGATCGCTGTCGCTGGTCGGCCCGCGTCCCCACGCCGTCAAAGCAAAAGCTGGCGATCAGCTTTATGACGAGGTCGTCGACGGCTACTTCGCACGTCACAAGGTGAAGCCGGGCATTACCGGTTGGGCACAGATCAACGGCTGGCGCGGCGAGACCGATACCGAGGAGAAGATCGAAAAGCGCGTCGAGCACGATCTCTACTACATCGAGAACTGGAGTGTGTTCCTTGACCTCTCCATCCTTCTCAAGACGCCGATTGCCCTGCTGAAAACGGAAAACGCGTACTGATCTTTTCGCAAGCCGCTTGAGAGAAACGCTGCAATGATGTCGTCCGCCGCCCTGGCGCCAGACACCGCTTACATCGATTTCGGCCGTGCGCGCACGAACGGATACGTGCATCGCATTGCGTTGGCGTGCGTGTGGTTGACGATCGCGTTGAGCTCAATCGTGTTCAGCGAACCAGCGCCCGTCGACGCATTGACACTCGGCCTGATGATCTTGTTGCCCGTCGTAGGGCTGACGCAAAGCAAACCGTTGCTTTGGGCGGGATTTGCAATCCTGCTGGTCATCACGGCCTCCGGGTTCCTGAGCGCCATCCCCGCACGGGACAGCGCGCTTGCAACCTCATACATGATCGTAAGCCTTTATCTCGTCGGCGCCGCGTTCCTGTTCGCAAGCTTCGTGGCGAAGCGGCCCGAAGCGCACATGCCGCTTATTCTCAATGCGTTCCTGATCGCCGGTGTCATTGCAGCTCTATGCGGTATCGTCGGTTATCTCGATCTCTTGCCCGGCGCATACGATCGCTTTACCCGCTACGACCGCGCCTCCGGACCGTTCAAAGATCCGAACGTATTCGGGCCATTTTTGATCGCCCCGCTGTTGACCGCGTTGCATCTCTGGCTGGTTCGTCCGCTTCATCGCGGTATCATGCCGATCGTGGCGGCAGCCATACTCGCAGCGGGCATCCTGTTCAGCTTCTCGCGCGGTGCGTGGGCTGCGGCTGCAATCGCCGTCTCGCTCTACGTCTACTTCTATACGATCACGGTGCGGACGAACCGCGAGCGCGTCAAGCTCGGGGCACTCATCCTGTTTGGAGCGATGGCGTTGGTTATGCTCCTCGCAGTCGCCCTGCAATCGAACGCGATCGCCAGCTTGCTCGAGCAGCGTACCGCTCTGACGCAATCCTACGATGTGGGGCCAAACGGTCGCTTCGGCGGGCAGATGAAAGCCGTCGGGCTGATCCTGGAAAACCCATTCGGTATCGGCTCGCAGGTGTTCGCGCGCTTCTACCATCATGAGGAAGTCCACAACGTCTATCTCAGCATGTTCCTCAATGCCGGATGGATCGGAGGCCTCCTATTCCTGCTCGTCGCAGTCGCAACGATCGTTGTCGGGTTCCGTCATGCGCTCCTGCGGGGACGTGAAACGCCGCTCTTCCTGATCGTGTATGCGGCACTCGTCGGGAATCTCTGCGAAGGCGTTCTGATCGACAGCGATCACTGGCGCCATATCTATCTGCTGCTGGGTTTGGTGTGGGGCATGATGGCGGCGGACCGGCCCACAACGCGCCGTCCAAGCATCGTGTCCGCTTAAAGCGTCTCCACCCGCAGAACGAGACGCTGGGTGAATATGAGACGTTTGGTGCCGGTACTTTTTCCCGGACTCCCTAAAAACCGCCCATTCTGAAGCAACTTCAGCCGAGGCGTGCGATTGCCGACTTAGGCAACGCGAGTAGAATTATTCTCCAATATGTGGGAAGTTCAATCTTCGATATTTGAAGCCGCAGGCAAAGTCCGCGGCGATTCTCCGGCGCGGGACATCTGGGCTGCATTTGCCCGGTTTTCGGCCGCTACACGCTTCGAACGGCGCTCCTCAAGCACCAACTGATGGTCGATGAATTCGACCATCCTGACCCGATGGAGGTTCGCCACGTAGGATTTAAAATGGGTCGACATCACTGGATCACTCGGCTTCTTTGCCAGGCTGCAGTGCATGTTCTTTGCCAAATCCCGGGAAATTCGCCCGTATAACTTGACGCACCACGGTCTTCGACGCAAAAGAAGTTACAATGTAACAAATGCCCTAGGAACCGCCGGTCAGATGCCACTTAGACGACGCTTGCTGCTGTTGGTTGCCCTCGTCCTGGCCGCGTGTCTTTTGGTAGCGAGCGTGCTCACCTACTGGGCAGGTCTGAGGAAGATCGATCTGGAAATGTCGTCGGCCATCGAAGTCGGCGACAGCGCCGTGATGGAAGCCATGGCATCCATCGACTCCAGCACCGATCCTGCCGCGCACGTCCGCCGAACCATCGCGTCGTTTAACGGAGACCGTCATCTCGTGGCGCGGCTCATCGGCCCGGACGGTGAGGTCGTCGACGTTTCCCAACTCAAACCACCCGCCGATCCACCTCCGGCTTGGCTGTTCGATCTGCTGGGACGCCATTCCTATTCGCGCACCTTCCCTCTGCCCGGCGCATCCAAAAACCTCGGCCAACTACGCATAGACGCCGATCCGCACAACGAAGTGTCGGAAGTCTGGGAAGATCTGAAACTGAAACTGCTGATCGTAACGGCCTTCTGCGCGGTCGTTTTGAGTTTGATCTACGCCATTCTCGGCAGAGCGCTTCGTCCGCTCGAAGATCTCTCCGCCGCGCTTCATCGCATTGGCCAAGGCGATTACACAGCCAAGGTCTCAGAGACAGGCCCGCAAGACCTGCAGGACATTTACCGCGCCTTTAACCGCATGGCCGACGAATTAAACGCGTCCGAGCAGCAGAACCACCGCCTCAACGAGCAACTCTCGACGGTACTTGAGGAAGAACGCTCGGAAATCGCGCGCGACCTGCACGACGAGATCGGCCCGTTCCTGTTTGCCGTGGACGTGGATGCCCAATCGATCCCCTCGCATTTATCGCGCGACGCGAAAGACGCCGTTAGCGATCGCGCCAAGGCCATTCGCCAGAACGTCCAGCATATGCAGTTGCATCTGCGCAGCATTCTGAGCCGTCTTCGTCCGGCGCTGCTCATCGACCAGGGGTTGGACCATGCGGTTGAAAATCTCATCGCGTTTTGGCGAACCCGGCGGCCGGGCATCACATTCAATTCGCAAGTTACTAACGAACGCTTTCCCGCCAACATCGAAGAGACGGCATTCCGCATCCTGCAGGAAGGCACCAGCAACGCGGTCCGTCACGGCAAGCCCTCAACGATCACGTTGACGGCGCGGATCTCCAGCCCGCGGACGCTTGAAGTGACCGTGTCCGATGACGGCACCGGACTTTCCGCCACCTCCAATCGCGGTTTCGGACTGATTGGAATGCGGGAACGTATCGCCATTCTCGGCGGTAAACTCAATGTTGTTACGAGCAATGACGCACAGGGCGTCACGCTCATCGCAGAACTTCCGTTGCCTGAAAAATCAAAACAAACAAGAAACAGCTATTTAGCGACGAGTGCAGCATGAAAATATTGATTGTCGACGATCACGGTGTTGTTCGTGAAGGCCTGCAGAGATTATTTGTCTCCCATTTCGAGGCAGACGTTTCTGAGGCCGTGAATATTGAAGATGGACTTGCAAGCTATACGCATGCGCGCCCCGACGTCGTGGTGCTCGATCTCAATCTCGAAGGCGCTGGCGGACTAGAACTGCTTCGCCGCGTGCTGGGCTATGACCCCAACGCTCGCGTCATCGTATTCAGCATGCACCACGAGCCGATATATGCGGTGCGTGCACTTCGCGGCGGCGCCCGCGGTTACGTCAGCAAAAGCGCGCCGGTCGAGGAACTCATCTCGGCAATCCGAAAGGTGCGTGCTGGCGAGCAGTACATCGATCGCGATCTTGCCTCGCGCATAGCCGTCAGCCAGATTTCGCCCGATGATCCACTGCAGTCGCTTTCGATCCGCGAGGTCGAAATCCTGCGCATGCTCGGTCAAGGCAAGAGCATGACGGCGATTTCGGAAAACCTTGGCATCGCTTACAAGACGGTCGCGAATATCTGCACTCAAATGAAGGTCAAGCTCGGCGTCGACCGGACGGCAGATCTCATCCGCCTCGCGATAGAGACCCTGAAAACCTAAACGCAGCCACCAAGCACAGCGCGCAAAAAAGCCGGTAGCGGTGAGAACCATTACCGGCAAATTCAAAACAATTTCGAGATCAGGCGGACGCGTTCTTAGTCGTCGTTATCGGGCTTCGCGCTCGCGCCGCTCTCTTGAGCCTTGATGTTGTCGAGGCCCGCCTTGAAGATCGTATCGATCACGTCGCGCGCTTCTTTCTTGTCCTTGCCTTCTGCCGGATCGAAGACAGCAGACCAGGCAAAATTGATCTCGTCCTCATCATCGTCGTCCGGCGTCAGCGCAAACTGCGCCTGATAGTTCGTAACGGGAAGCGGGCTCTCGAGGATTTCATAGCGATAGAAGTTCGGCTTCACATCGAGCAGCTTCTCTTTGATCTTGCCGCCGTCCTTGAGCGTCAACACCCTCATCTTCGCATCGCCCTCCATGCTTTCCTCGCATGAAGCAACGGCAGGATGCCAATCCTTGATGGCGCACCATCCGCCAAATTTCTCCCAAAGGCGGGTGCGCTCCGCATCCATGTTCTTGGGATCAACTTTGATTTCGAGCTTCTTGCCGACGGCCAAACTGGCGGCGTTGGCAACCGTGCCCGTCAGCATTGCCGAAGCTCCCAGCGCAACTGCACCTACGGCGGCGGCGGCGGCCTTTGCAAAACCCATTGCTTCACTCCCGATGTTGATCCTCGCAGCAAGCTCTACGAGAAAAACGCGCGGATGCGCTTCACAAGAATGTTACCTTATTACAACGGGAAGATCTGGAAAAGCTGGTGCGCGTCAGAAATGTACGAATGGGAAATTTTCGCGATCAGGAAACGGTTGCGGCTTGGGGTCCAGCGGCCAGCAAGGTCTCTATTGCCAAAGCAAACGCATCGAACGAATAGGGCTTCGATACGATGATCTCGTCGCGGAACTCGGGCAGAATATCGCGCGCGTTGTAGCCGGTGCCCCACGCGAACGGAATTCCACGGGCGCGAAGAGTTTCAGCCAATTCGTATGTCAGCGGACCATCGAGAGCCATATCGAGAATGACAGCATCAAACTCTGTCGTTTCGATGAGGTTCAGTGCCTTGCCGATAGTAGAGGCAGGACCAACCGTCTCGTGGCCCAAATCAGCAATCCAGCTTTCGAGCATCATCGAAATGACTGCCTCGTCCTCGATGATGAGTACTTTCGCCATAAAATCTGCGCCTTAATCAGAACGGCCGAGATACGTAGCCGGATGCTGGCGATCTGTCTGTGTAATTTGACATGCCATGCCAGAATGTGACCCGCGGGTGGCTGTTACCATTTGGGATGTCACAGGCGCAGCTTCCAATTAGTCCCGCGCACATAGCAGCCATTCGCTTCTATACGGCCAAATCACAAGCCTTGCGCGTGCAGAAAAGGTGGAGCGCCCGGATCCCCTGTTTTTGAACCGGGACGCTCCGAAACCACAGCATTGGGGGCAGTCGCACTGAGGGAGGTGCGTGCTGTGGTCGGAATTGTACCGCTGAGCGCAGCCCTGGTTTCATCATGCGTCAAAATAAGTCTAATTCAGAGATATGATAGGAGCGGGCCCGTCATCACGCCTTGACTCGGAACTGCCCTCCTCCCAACTCGTTGTCACTATAAAGATTTATTCCCCAAATCCGCGGAGAACACAGATGAAAACGCCGATGCTCGTGACCGCTGCCCTGCTGTCCGGTGCCGCCCTCGCAACAGCAGCTTATGCCGCACCGGTTTCTGTCGATATTCACGCGATCTCGGCGGCCGGGACGGGTGACAAGATCGGCACGGTAGAAATCTCGGAGAAATCCGGTGGCGGTCTGGAATTCAAAGTCGATCTGACGGGCATTGCGCCTGGCGAGCACGGCTTTCACGTTCATACGAACGGCGATTGTTCCGCCGCTGAAAAAGACGGCAAGACCGTTCCGGGATTAGCTGCAGGCGGACACTACGATCCCGATGGACACAAATCCCACAAGGGTCCGGCAGGCGCCGGACATAAGGGCGATCTTCCGTTCCTCATTGCGACCGACAAGGGCGTCAATGTCGTCGTTTCCGTTCAAGATCTGAAGCTGAGCGACGTCCTCGGACGCGCACTCGTCGTCCATGAAGGCGGCGACAACTACACCGATCATCCGGAAAACGGCGGCGGCAAGGGACGCATCGCCTGCGGAGTCATCCCGAAAGGATAACATCATGCACGCACGTGTTCGAAACGGCATAGCCACGTTGGCAGCAATCGGTGCATTGCTGCCTCTGGCGGCGCAATCATGGGCGCAGGCA
Organism: Hyphomicrobium methylovorum; assembly: GCF_013626205.1. Lineage (NCBI taxonomy): Bacteria > Pseudomonadati > Pseudomonadota > Alphaproteobacteria > Hyphomicrobiales > Hyphomicrobiaceae > Hyphomicrobium > Hyphomicrobium methylovorum. Next base: position 3,235,723 of record NZ_QHJE01000001.1, on the reverse strand, counting down.
CCAGCCCCGGCGCCTTCCGAAACGGCACCTGCTGCTGAACCAAACGCCGACCAGGGCGATCTCCAAAAGGACGAGCCACTCACCAAGAAGTTCGACAAAAACGACGGCGTTTTAAAACCGCCGTCGGGAGTCGATCCGGAAATTCACAAGCCGACACCTGAAGGCACGGGCGATAAGATGCCGGTCATCATTCCGCCCGGAGAACCCGGCGGCGATCAGAGCATCAAACCGAAGTGACGAACCTAGCCACCAGCGGACGCGCGACGAATTACTTCGTCGTCGCGTTCGTTGCAGATGTCTCGATCATCGCAGCCTGAGTGGCGGACGCAGCGCCGCTGGCTTTGCTCTTTTCGGTCTTAGCCGACCCCGGTTGAGCTGCCATGTGCAGCGTGTCCCCGCTACCCTGCTGAACGCGACCAAGAAAACTCGCGAGACGTGCTCCCCAGATATCCCAGCCCCGGCGGTCGTCAGCAATGGTGTGCCCGTCCCGGCCATACGGCGGAAGGATGTGTTCCTCGACTTGCCCGCCAGCATTCCCCCAGACTTGCGCCAGACTTTTCGCGAGCCGCGGTCCAAAATAGCTGTCGTTCTCGGAATAGAACCAAATCGTCGGCACGTGTGAATGATGCGCATAGCTCTGCGCTGCCGACAAAAGCTCTTCGACACCGCAAACAGCGTTGGCTCGTCCATAAGCATGGCCGCCGCGTCCGCCCGCGAAATTCACCACGGCTTCGACTTGCGGAAGATTACGTCCGGCAAGCGCGAGCGACGCCCAGCCGCCGGTCGAAACGCCAACAACCACCGCGCCCTTGCTGGCGACAAACGGTTCCTTAGTCAGGTATTCGACAACAGCTTCGATGTCATCGGCAGCCACGTTGCCCGAAGCGAAATGATCCGGACGATCGCAGGTACCGATCGATTCAACGAGCGCTCCACCGGTTGCCCCGTGCCCCCGCCGCTGCGGCAGAACGACGACGTATCCACGATCCACGAACCAGCGCGACATCCAGTAATAGATCGGCATCGCCACAGCCAATCGCGTCGCCTCATCCGTTCCGTGATTGATGACGACGAGCGGACGCGGGCCCGTAAAGCCTGCACCGTCATCTGGCCGGAACACCGTCGCGCGCAAACTCAGATTGGGATCGCCACTCGGCAGGATCCAAAGCTGTTCGCGCATGCGCGAACCTTCAGGACCGAATGCTCCATATCGCTGGTCGCCAGCGCGCGCCGCATTTGAAATCGCAGCGCATGACAGCACTGCAAACGCCATAGTCAAAATAAAAGATAGCCACGCGCAGCGTGGTGATCCCCCGGAACTCAACATACACTCCATCCCCGTAGCGCATTGCGCCGCAATATTGGAGCGCGCCCCGGAATATACGTCAAGCGCCAATAACCCGTGCGAAACACACGGCAATTGCCCGGAATCCGGGCTTCAATCGGCTTTCAGAACTGCGGCATTTCAGATTCCGATGCAGCTCCGACACAGGATCGGAACGCGATCCCAAGCTCGGTCATCCGCTCGTGCAAAACGCAATGATCGCCTGCGGCGCCGTCGCTCTACGCCAACGAGTCCGGAACGAAATCGAAAAGGCGGAGTTGTGATTCGCGGTGATAAGGAAGACTTTGCAATGAGAATCGCACAAATCGGACCTCTGATTGAAAGTGTTCCACCGCGGTACTACGGCGGCACCGAACGCATCGTTTCGTACCTTACCGAAGAACTCGTCGCTCAAGGTCACGACGTCACGCTGTTTGCCAGCGGCGACTCCATCACGTCGGCAAATCTCGTTTCATGCTGCACGAAAGCGCTGCGCCTCAATCCGGACGTACGCGATCCGATCCCCTACTACATGATCATGCTCGATCGGGTTCGCCGCATGGCGCCCGCGTTTGACATCATGCACTTCCATATTGACCAGTTTCATTTTCCGCTGTTTCACGGCATCGCCAGCCATACGATGACGACGCTGCACGGTCGCCAAGACCTGCGCGATCTTCAGCAGCTCTACCATGCGTTTCCCGATATGCCGCTTGTCTCGATCTCGGACTCGCAACGCACGCCGCTCCCGTTCGCAAATTTCGCAGGCACCGTCTATCACGGCCTGCCGCAGAACTTGCATCGGCCGACATTCGCACCGCACGGCGGATACATGGCATTCGTCGGACGAATTTCTCCGGAAAAACGCCTCGACCGCGCAATCGAGATTGCTCACGCTGTCGGCTTCCCAATTAAAATCGCAGCGAAGATCGACAAGGTCGACGTCGAATATTTCGAACAGAAGATCAAACCGCTTCTGTCAGGTGGCGACGTGGAATTTGTCGGCGAGATTTCCGACGCCGACAAATCTCGCTTCATCGGCGAAGCATCCGCCCTGCTGTTCCCGATCGATTGGCCCGAACCATTCGGCCTCGTCATGATCGAAGCGATGGCATGTGGCACGCCCGTTCTCGCGTTCAATCACGGCTCTGTGCGCGAAGTGATCGATAACGGCGTGACAGGATATATTGTCGATAGCGTAGAAGAGGCAGTCGCCATCGTTCCGCAGCTTCTCGCGCTTGACCGCAGGCGTGTACACCGTCAGTTTGAGAAGCGGTTCACGGCAGCGCGCATGGCGAAAGCCTACACACAGCTTTATGCGCGGGCACTCGCATCGCGCGTTCCAATGCGCGAACGCATTTCGGACGAGGTCGGACCGCCGATGGAAACGGCCGTCAACTAACCGGCGGCAAATTGTAAATGGGGGTGGGCGAAGCCTGGGCAACAGGCGTGCCTAAGCGGGAGACATCATTAAATGACAGTCGCGGCACGTCGCGAACAACGCGCCGACGAACGCGAGGAACCTGAATTTCTCGTGTCGACGTCCAACGGATCCGGGCGTGCGCAGGAAACGCTGAAGCACGACGATGCCTTTGCCGTCGTAGACACGCATGGCGACATCGGAGCTTACGGCGACCGCGCCAACGGCCTATTCTACAAAGATACGCGCTATCTTTCCCGGCTCGAATTGCTGGTCGCGCGCAGCACGCCGCTTCTTCTGGGTTCGACACTCGACCAAACCGATTTGCAGCTCTGTGCCGATCTGACGAACCCGGACGTCTTCGCAGATGACGCACTTTGGCTGCCCAAAGATGCCATTCACATTTTCCGCACAAGCTATGTTCGAGATGGCGCGCTTCGCCAGCGGATACATTTCACCAATCATTCCCACAAGGCGATCGATCTCGTTGTATCGATTATCTTCGATTGCGATTTTGCCGACATCTTCGAAGTACGCGGGATGCGGCGCAACAAGCGCGGCACCGTCACGCGCAGCCTGAAAACGGCGCACTCGGTCGGGTTCTCGTACGAGGGACTCGATGGGGTCATGCGGCGCACCGCAGTCCACTTCGAGCCAAAACCGAAGTCGCTTTCCGAAAGCTATGCGCTGATAAACCTGCATCTGACGCCCAAACAGTCCTCGAGCGTGTTCGTTACAGCGACAGTCGAAACCGGACGCGTCAATCCACCTTGTTCTTACATAAAAGGCCTGCGCGACGCTCATAGGGCCCTTAAACGTCTCGACAACGAAGCGACTGGCATTTTAGTCGCGAACCCGGAACTCAATTCCGTTCTGAAGCGCGCACAAGCCGATCTTCGTCTATTGACGACAGAGACCGAAGACGGACCTTACCCCTACGCTGGCACGCCCTGGTATTCGACGACGTTCGGCCGGGACGCGCTCATCACAGCACTACAGGTGCTCTGGCTTGAGCCCGCTCTGGCGCGCGGTGTGTTGAAGCGACTTGCACGCCTTCAGGCGACGGAATTCGACTCCGAAGCCGACGCACAGCCCGGAAAAATCCTCCACGAAATGCGCGGCGGCGAAATGGCGGCGCTGCGCGAGATCCCGTTCGCCCGTTATTACGGTAGCGTCGATTCCACGCCGCTTTTCGTGATGGTTGCCGGCGCTTACCTGATGGCCACGAACGATCGCGCCTTCTGCGCGGAAATCTGGCCCAGCGTGCAGCGTGCGCTCGAATGGATCGACGGCCCGGGAGATCCTGATGGTGACGGCTTCGTCGAGTATGCCCGCGAAACCGATAACGGATTGGCCAATCAGGGCTGGAAAGACAGCTTCGATGCGGTTTTTGATCACCAAGGTAATCTTGCAAATGGCCCGATCGCCCTCGTCGAAGTGCAAGGATACGTTTACGCCGCGAAACATGCAGCAGCCCACATGGCCGCTCACCTCGGCGATAGTCGACGAGCGGTAGACCTCCGACAACAGGCGGAAAGCCTCAAAGCAAAATTCGAACGCAAGTTCTGGTGCGACGAGATCGGGTTCTATGCACTCGGACTCGATGGTGACAAGAACCCCCTTCGCGTCCGCTCGAGCAACGCGGCGCATATGCTGTTTACAGGCCTCGCATCACGCGATCGCGCGCACCGTGTAGCAAGCGAGATCAGGACGCCCGACTTCTTTTCCGGTTGGGGCATCCGCACTGTTGCGACATCTGAATCGCGTTTCAATCCGATGTCGTATCACAACGGTTCTATCTGGCCGCACGACAACGGCATGATCGCCGCGGGCCTTGCGCATTACGGATTGCGCGATCGCATTCAACCGATATTTGACGGCCTGCTAGCAGCCGCCCTGCAGATGGAGCAACGGCGGTTGCCGGAGCTTTTCTGCGGATTCCGCCGCCGCCCGAACCGTGCACCGATACTGTATCCCGTCGCGTGCGCACCCCAGGCGTGGGCCAGCGGCGCCATGCTGCACATGTTGAGCTCGATGCTTGGCCTTGAAATCAACGGTGAGCTTCGAACGCTGGCTCTTCGGTCGCCAAGACTGCCACCGAGCGTCGGCTCAATTTCGATTGAGGGAATTCGCGTCGGTGAGGGTTCTGCTGACTTTACGCTTCATAGCCGGGGCGAGCGCGTGGTGCTCGACGTAACGGATTGCCGGGGCGGTGCAAAGGTCATCATGGCGTAGCGCGCAGCGCTGGTCTGCTCATGACGACGTGTTGAGATCTAAGCCGCGGCCGGACGAAGATGCGCGCGCGTGTCGAAGAATAGCGCCTGACTGATGATTGCCATGACGGTCTCACGCTGAAATGGCTTCGAGATCAGGAATGTCGGTTCTGGCCGCGCACCGGTGAGAACTTTCTCCGGATACGCCGTGATGAAAATAATTGGCACCTCGCCGTCAGCCACGATTTCCTTGGCCGCATCAAGCCCGCTGCTGCCATCGGCCAGCTTCACATCCGCAAGAACAAGACCGGGTTTGCGGCGCTGAACAGCAGCCAATGCTTCCGTTTTGGTCGTCGCAACATCCTGCACGGTATGACCAAGGCTCGTGACGATCGTCTCGAGATCCATCGCAATCAGCAGTTCATCCTCGATGATGAGAACGTTCGTTGCCACCTGATGCGCAATTTCCTGCCCGGCGATGTCGAGCAGCCGTTCGATGTCACTCTCTTCAATCTCAAGAATGGTAGCCGCTTCGCTCGCAGTAAAACCTTCTACGGCGACGAGAAGAAAGGCCTGACGCGGCAACGAACTGATCGAATTGATACGCTGCTGTGCAGTTCCAGGCGCGTTGATAGCTTCTGCTCCGGGTGAAGAAAGCCGCACCGAATTCCATACGCGCAAAAATAAATGATAGAGCGCAACTCTCGGCGGTAACTCAGCGGGAAAATCGCTAGGCGACGACACTAAGCCCTCAAGAAGCGTCGCGACATATCCGTCACCGGCTTCCTGTGTACCGGACAATGTCCGCGCAAAACGCCTGAGATACGGCAAATGTGGACGAATTGCTTGGGCGATCGACATCGGATTGGCACCTCCCACCACGGCTGGATCCCGATTGCAGGTTCCTCCATGCTGCTCCGCAACCCCAAACGTCGAAACAATTCATAAGTTCCAGCCTGGAACGAATTTAACTCCGCGACGTTCGCCTTTCATGGAAACGCCCCAGAACAACATTGTTCGAAACTTTGTCTCTACAGCGGCGATCGCAAATACGGTGGAATCTTAGATCTTTTCTATGCAGCAACGGTTCGACATTCCGGATGACCGGAACGGCAATGACCCCGAGATCACGGAGCGGGAAGAGCCGATCCCTGCGCCCGAGCCGGAGTTAGATGCGCATCAAGTCGCGAAACTTCCAGGCATCGCGACGCAGCTCATCGGCGAACGCATACGTTCGATGTACGCGGTGATGGTCAGTGAAGCCGTCCCCGACGAACTCTTGCAACTCATCCGCCAGCTCGAGTCCAAGGAGTAGCCGGATTGACGGAGACTCCGAGCTTTGGCGACGCGTTGATCGCAACGATCCCCAATCTACGGGCCTTCGCGCATTCGTTGTGTGGAGATAGCCAGCTATCCAACGATCTCGTGCAGGAAACGCTGCTGAAGGCTTGGGCACACAAGGACTCGTTCGTTCCAGATTCCAATCTTAAAGCCTGGCTTTTCACGATTTTGCGCAATACGTATTTCACGCTCTATCGCAAGTCGCAGCGCGAAGAACTGGACGAAGATTACGCCGCCATGAACGCCAGCGTACCGCCGACGCAATTGATGCATCTAGAATTTGCTGACATGCGAAAAGCGCTGATGCGGCTCACACCGGATCACCGCGAAGCGCTTTTGCTCATTACCGCCGAAGGCTTTTCGTACGAAGACGCGGCCCGCGTTTGTGGCTGCGCGGTCGGCACCATGAAAAGTCGCGTCAATCGCGCGCGCAGTCGCCTCATCGAGGAAACGAGTGGCGGCGAACAGGAAGCGCCCCCCTCCCCGCCCGCCAAAACATCGACATCAGGCGGCTGAATTTAACCGACAGGATTCTCATGGAGCGACGGGCTGGGTCGTTTGCTCGCCCATGTTTACGCTAAGAGAGCGCTGAACAGCGCGCCGCTCGGCCGGTAAAAATATTTGCATCCGAGCCGAAAAAAGACGGAACCAAACCCCGTTCGATTGCGTTGCTTAGCGTTTATGTCATGCGGGGAATTTCAATGTCCGAGCAAATGGACGTCGCTGGGCCTGACCGGGCCGACAACACCAGCTCCGTCCTCGTTGAAATGCTCCACGCTCTCCAGGCTGTGAAATCCGGCGACTTCTCGGTCCGCATGCGCGGTGACTGGGAGGGAATTCCGGGAAAAATCGCCGACACATTCAACGACATTATTGCAACGAACCAGCGCATGGCAGGGCAGCTGCACCGCGTCGGCGAAGTCGTCGGCAAGGAAGGCCTCACCAATCAGCGCGTGACTTTCGGATTGGCCCACGGTGCCTGGGGCGAGATGGAGCAATCGGTCAATTCGCTCATCGACGATCTTTTGCGCCCGACAGCTGAAGTCACCCGCACGATTGAAGCCGTGGCGCAGGGCGACCTGCTCGAGCCAATGCGGCTCGACGTGAACGGGCGCCCGCTAAAGGGCGAATTCTTGCGCTCCGCCACGATCGTCAACACGATGATCAAGCAGCTCTCGGTATTCACCTCGGAAGTGACGCGCGTCGCGCGCGAAGTCGGCACCGAGGGCAAGCTCGGCGGACAGGCACAGATCCGCGAAGTGACCGGCGTTTGGAAAGATCTGACCGACAGCGTCAACTCCATGGCCTCCAACTTGACGGCGCAGGTTCGAAACATTGCCGAAGTCACCATCGCCGTCGCGCACGGCGACCTATCGAAAAAGATCACCGTGGACGTGCGCGGCGAAATTCTTCTTCTGAAGGAAGCCATCAACACGATGGTGGAACAGCTTCGTTCGTTCGCCGCTGAGGTGACGCGCGTGGCACGCGAAGTCGGAACCGAAGGTCGCCTTGGCGGACAGGCTGTCGTGCCCGGTGTCGGCGGCACCTGGAAAGATTTGACCGACAACGTCAACCTGCTGGCTGCAAACCTCACGACGCAGGTTCGTAACATCGCTGAAGTGACGACCGCCGTCGCCCGCGGTGACCTCTCACGCAAGATCACCGTCGACGTGAAGGGCGAAATTCTCGAACTGAAAAACACCATCAACACGATGGTCGATCAGCTGAACGGCTTTGCCTCGGAAGTGACGCGCGTGGCACGCGAAGTTGGCACCGAAGGACGCCTCGGCGGACAGGCCACCGTGCCGGGCGTCGCCGGTACGTGGAAGGATCTGACCGACAACGTCAACTCGATGGCCGGAAACCTCACCGGCCAAGTGCGCAACATCGCCGACGTTGCGACGGCCATCGCCCGAGGCGACCTCTCGAAGAAGATCACCGTTACGGTCTCCGGCGAAATCCTTCAGCTCAAAGAAACTATCAATACGATGGTCGATCAGCTGAACGCATTCGCATCGGAAGTGACGCGCGTGGCACGCGAAGTCGGCACCGAAGGGAAACTCGGCGGACAAGCCGATGTCCGCGGCGTCGCCGGAACGTGGAAAGACTTGACGGAAAGCGTCAACTCGATGGCGTCCAACCTAACCACACAGGTGCGCAACATCGCAGACGTTTCGACAGCGATCGCCTCAGGCGACTTGTCGAAGAAAATCGACGTGGATGTACGCGGCGAAGTTCTGGAGCTGAAGGAAACCATCAACACGATGGTCGATCAGTTGAACGCATTCGCTGGCGAAGTCACCCGCGTTGCGCGCGAAGTCGGCACCGAGGGCAAGCTCGGCGGACAGGCAACCGTGCCGGGCGTCGGCGGCACGTGGAAAGACTTGACCGACAACGTCAACTCAATGGCGTCGAACCTGACGGCGCAAGTCCGAAACATCGCCGAGGTGACGACCGCCGTTGCGCGCGGAGACCTCTCGCGGAAGATTACCGTCGACGTGAAAGGCGAAATTCTCGAACTTAAGAACACCATCAACACGATGGTCGATCAGTTGAACGCCTTCGCCTCCGAAGTGACGCGCGTGGCGCGCGAAGTCGGCACCGAGGGCAAGCTTGGCGGACAGGCACAGGTCTCCGGCGTCGCTGGAACGTGGAAGGACTTGACCGACAACGTCAACTTCATGGCTGGCAACCTGACGGCGCAAGTTCGAAACATCGCCGAAGTCGCAACAGCCATTGCCTCGGGAGACCTGTCGAAAAAGATCACCGTGGACGTGCGCGGCGAGATCCTTCTGTTGAAGGAAACGCTGAACACGATGGTGGAACAGCTCCGGTCGTTCGCAGCCGAGGTGACGCGCGTTGCACGTGAAGTTGGCACCGAAGGCCGCCTCGGCGGTCAGGCCGTCGTGCCCGGCGTCGGCGGAACGTGGAAAGACCTGACCGACAACGTCAACCTGCTGGCCGCAAACCTCACGACGCAGGTTCGAAACATCGCCGAAGTCACGACCGCCGTCGCGCGCGGTGACCTCTCGCGAAAGATCACCGTCGACGTCAAAGGCGAAATTCTCGAACTCAAAAACACCATCAATACGATGGTCGATCAGTTGAACGGCTTTGCCTCGGAAGTGACGCGCGTTGCGCGCGAAGTCGGCACCGAAGGGCGTCTCGGAGGACAGGCCACCGTGCCGGGCGTCGCCGGTACGTGGAAGGATCTGACCGATACCGTCAACGTCATGGCCGCAAACCTCACCGAACAGGTGCGCGGCATCGTCAAGGTCGTGACGGCCGTTGCTGAGGGCGATCTGAAGCCAAAGCTCACCGTAAAATCAAAAGGCGAAATCGCGGCCCTCGCCGAAACGATTAATGACATGACCGATACGCTGGCACTCTTCGCGGACCAGGTGACGACAGTTGCGCGCGAAGTCGGCGTTGAAGGCCGCCTCGGCGGTCAGGCGAACGTTCCAGGTGCTTCGGGAACATGGAAAGATCTGACAGGCAACGTCAACCTGCTTGCGGACAACCTGACGAACCAGGTGCGCGCCATTGCTGAAGTCACAACCGCCGTGACCAAGGGCGACCTCACACGCTCAATCCAAGTGGAAGCACGCGGCGAAGTCGCGGAATTAAAAGACTACATCAACACGATGATCGGCAATTTGCGCCTAACGACAGAGCGCAACACCGAGCAAGATTGGCTGAAGACGAACCTCGCGCGTTTCACCGGCATGCTGCAAGGCCAGCGCGATCTCGTCACCGTCGGCAAGAGATTGCTTTCGGAACTTGTCCGGCTGGTCAACGGTCACCAAGGCGTCATCTACCAATTCGATGCAACCAGCAATCAACTGAAGCTGCTGGCACGTTACGCGGACGACGCCGATCAAGGATTCCCCGAGCGCCTCGAATTTGGATCGGGCCTCATAGGCCAATGCGCGTTGGAAAAACAGCGCCGGCTGCTGACGGACATTCCACCCTCTACCATTCCGATCGACGCGGTCGTCTTCAAGGCCGTTCCCAAGAGCGTCATCGTCCTGCCGGTCACATTCGAAGGTCAGATCAAGGCCGTCATTTCGCTAAGCTCGTTGCACGACTTTGAACCCGCGCACCTGACGTTCCTCGAACAACTGACCGTCGACATCGGCATCGTGTTGAACAGTATCGAAGCGACGATGCAGACCGAAGAACTGCTGACGCAGTCGCAGGAACTCGCATCCGAGTTGCAGGAACAGCAAAAGGCTTTGCAGAAAACCAATGAAGAGCTGGCGCAGAAGGCGCAGCAGTTGGCGGAACGAAACGTCGAAGTCGAACGCAAGAATGAGGAAATCGATCAGGCCCGCCGCGCCGTCGAGGAAAAGGCAGCCGAACTCGCACTCACCTCGCGCTATAAATCTGAATTCCTCGCCAACATGTCCCACGAGTTGCGCACGCCGCTCAACAGTATCCTCATTCTCGGCCAGCAACTGGGCGACAATCCGGATCGCAATTTGACGGATAAGCAGGTCGAGTTCGCGCGCACGATCCACGGCGCTGGAACAGACCTGCTCAATCTCATCAGCGACATTCTCGATCTCTCCAAGATCGAATCCGGCACCGTATCGGTCGATGCCGAAGAGATCGCGTTCAACGGATTGCTTGAAGCCGTCGCTCGCCCCTTCCGCCACGAAGCAGAGCGTCGCGGCCTCGACTTCACGATGAGCTTCGATCAAAACCTCGGAAGAACGATCTACACAGACTCAAAGCGCCTTCAGCAGGTGCTGAAAAACCTGCTGTCGAATGCGTTCAAGTTCACGCATGAAGGACGCGTGCATTTTTCAATAAAACCGGCTTCCATGAAGTGGCACGCCGACCAGCCGCTGCTCGCATCGAGCCCCCTCGTCGTCGCTTTCGAAGTCGAAGACTCTGGTATCGGCATTCCGGCCGACAAACAGAAGCTGATCTTCGAGGCATTTCAGCAAGCGGACGCCAGCACCAACCGCAAGTATGGCGGCACCGGCCTCGGCCTCGCCATCAGTCGCGAACTCGCACATCTGCTCGGCGGCGAAATTCAATTACGCAGCGAACCGGGAAGAGGCAGCGCATTTACACTCTATCTCCCCATTCGTTATGCATCCCGCACCTCGGAAACGCGACCCAAAGCAGCCCTCGCGTCGCTGCAGAATTTGCCATCACAAACGCAGACGATTGTAAGCGAAACGATCGATGACGATCGCGACGCCATCTCGGCTGGCGATCAGGTTTTGCTGATCGTTGAAGACGACGCAAACTTCGCGCGTGTTCTCTTGGATGCCGCGCGCAAGACCGGTTTCAAAGGTATCATCTGCCAGCGCGGCGCCGATGCCATGACAATTGCAACGGATTACAATCCGACGGCGATCTCTCTCGATATTCACCTGCCGGATATTCTTGGCTGGTCCGTTCTCAGCCAGCTGAAGCACAATCCGTTGACGCGCCACATCCCGGTTCAGGTCATCACCGCGGATGACGATCGCCATCACGGCTTGGCTCGCGGTGCGTTCTCCTACCTGACGAAGCCTCTCGAAAAAGATCACCTGAAGCAGGCGCTCTCCCGCATCGCCGCCTATGCCAACTCGGACCGCAAGCGCCTGCTGATTGTCGAAGACGATGCCGCGGAGCGTTTCAGCATCGCTGAACTTCTCGAAAATGCCGACATTGAAATCTTGACCGCCGCCGACGGCACAAGCGCCATAGACATCCTCAATAGCCAAGCCGTCGACTGTGTCGTTCTCGATCTCAAACTGCCCGATATGACGGGCTTCGAATTACTCGAAAGAATGTGCGCGAGCGCGGAACTGCGGGACATTCCAGTTGTAGTCTTTACTGGTCGCGAACTCTCAACCGAAGAAGACAAGAAAATCCGCCAGCTTGCACGAACTGTCGTCGTGAAAGGCGTGGAATCGCCGGAACGCCTCCTCGATGAAACCGCACTCTTTCTCCATCGGGTCGTCTCAGACCTCCCGGCTGATAAGCAGGCATTGTTATCGCGGCTGCACGGCACAGATGATTTTCTGATCGGTCAGAAAGTTCTGCTGGTGGACGACGATGCACGAAATATCTTCGCCTTGAGCAGCCTGCTGGAACGCCGCGGCATGGACGTTCTGACAGCGACAACAGGGCTTGAAGCCATAGAAATGCTGGAGTCCAATGATGTTTCTATCGTTCTCATGGACATTATGATGCCGGAAATGGACGGCTATCAAACGATGCAACGCATTCGGGGAAGCGAACGCCACCAGCGCTTGCCGATCATCGCCTTGACAGCAAAGGCAATGAAAGGTGATCGAGAAAAGTGCCTGGAAGCCGGCGCATCGGACTATCTTGCGAAACCGGTCGACACCGAACAGTTGATTTCAGCGCTGCGCATGTGGCTGCATCGATAGGGGGGAAGACGTGGCTTCAGAAACGACCGTCAATATTCTCATTGTCGATGATCAGCCGGGCAAACTGCTGACCTATGAGGCGATCCTCGCGGATATCGACGCGACGCTCATCAAGGCGACGACGGCCGAAGAAGCGCTCGCCGCACTCTTGCGGAATGAAATTGCCGTCATCCTGATGGACGTCTGCATGCCGGATCTTGACGGCTTCGAACTGGCTGCGATGATCCGTGACCATCCGCGCCACGAAAAAACCGCCGTCATCTTCATTTCCGCCGTGCGCATCGACACCGATGATCTTCTGAAGGGCTACCGCACAGGTGCCGTCGATTACGTTTCCGTTCCGGTTGTACCGGAAATTCTGAGAGCGAAGGTTCAGATTTTCGTCGAGTTGTTTCGCAAGACACGGCAGCTGGACGCGCTCAATGCCGAGCTTGAAGGGCGGGTTTGCCAACGCACGGAGCAACTTGAAGACTCCCACGACAAACTGCGCCAAAGCGAGGAACGTCTGCGCCTCGCCAGCGAAGCCGCACGCCTCGCAACATTCGAATACGACGAAGCGGAACGAACGCTTCATTGGTCGACGAACATCAACGACGTCGTCCATCTCGACATTCCCGAGCGTCAGTCCTTCGATGAGTTCATCGGCACGGTCTATCCGGATGACCGCGACACGGCACTCAGTTACTTCCACGCTGCCAACTTTTCCGACCAAACGTCCGAACTGGAATTTCGCGTCTTCGGCGCGCGCGGCATCACTTGGGTGCTCGCGCGCGCACGCGCCTTCCAGACGGACACAGGCATTGCTCGTGTCATCGGCACACTGCTGGATATAACGGAGAGAAAATCAGCCGATAGTCACCAACAGCTACTGATGGCCGAACTCGATCATCGCGTGAAGAATATTCTCGCAAACGTTGCTGCCATCGCCCGCCTGTCGAGTAGCAACGCTGTTTCGATCAGCGCCTTCGCCTCAGCGCTCGACGGACGCATCCACGCCATGTCGAACGCTCATGATCTGCTGCGTCAAAGCAGTTGGACGGGCGTCGACCTCCACGAATTGGTCAAAGGCGCGCTTGAGCCATTCCGCACGCACACCAGCAATGATGTGATCATTGAGGGCGACAAAATTCGCCTGACATCGAAATTCGCGCAATCCATGGCGCTTGTGTTGCATGAACTCGTGACGAACGCGGTGAAGCACGGCGCACTCTCACGCTCCAACGGCCGCGTTTCCGTCAATTGGTCACGCATACCCGCTGACAACGAAAACGGCGAAAAAATCCAGTTTGCCTGGAGTGAATCCGGCGGCCCCCCATGCGTTAAGCCGATCCGCAACGGCTTCGGCTTGACCGTAATCCGCAGCGCCGCATCGGAATGCGGAGGGCAAGCGAAAATGAATCTTGCACCAGAGGGCTTCGAGTTCAGTTTCGAAGGCGCACTTTCCACGCGCACGCAAATGGTGGGAACCCGCCACGTTGCAATCCTGCCCAAAGCGCGCAAACCCGAAGTGATTGCCGAAGGCGAACCAACGGGCGCCCGCATCCTCCTCGTTGAAGACGAGGTTCTGATCGCGCTTCAGCTAAAGATTGATCTCGAAGCAGATGGACATGTCGTCATCGGCCCATACGGTCAGCTTTCCGACGCATTGCGTGCTGCCGACGAAGCCGATATCGACCTCGCTCTCGTCGACATCAATCTTGGAGCCGATAACAGCGCACCAATCGCCGAAATTCTGGATCGCCGCATGATCCCGTTCGCATTTACGACCGGTTACAATGACCTGATCTTTTTGCCGCCACAGCTGCGCTCATACCCACACCTGACCAAACCTTACAGTCCCGCAGACATAAAAGGCCTCGTTGCGCGGTTGCAGGATCAGGCGGCGCGGCAAGCACGCGAGGTTCACAAAGAAGCGAACCAAGTCGCATAGAGATGCGCATATTGTGGTGCATTGAAACCAAGCCCTACACTTAGGCGTTTACGTCGCTTCACCGAACACAAGTCCAGGAAACTCCATGACGGCTGCGAAAAAGCATGCTCCGCTCGACATTGCGGCGATCGGCAACGGACGTGTGGCCGCGTTGATCGACCCAAGCGGCCGCATCGTCTGGTGGTGCTTCCCTCGTCTCGACGGTGATCCAGTTTTCTGCCGGCTTCTTTCTGGCTCCGAAGAAAAGGGTTTTTGCGACATCGTCCTCGAAGGTCAGGTGACCTCGAAGTCAAACTACATTCGCAACACCGGAATTCTCGAAACAATTCTCACGGCCGAAAACGGCGCGAGCGTCAAAATCACCGACTTTGCGCCGCGTTTCATACGCTTCGGCCGCTCATTCCATCCAACGCAACTGATCCGGCGTATCGAGCCGCTGAGTGGTCTGCCGCGCATCGTTTGCCGCGTACGCCCGACATTCGACTACGGCCAGCCTGGGATGACACCGTCGCAAGGCTCAAATCATATCCGCTATTCGTCGGGCGCAACGCACATCCGCGTTACGACCGACCTCGCAGTCTCCTACATCGTGCACGAAACGCCATTCGCGCTAACGCATCCTGTAACACTCGTCATCGGCAACGACGAGCCGATCGACAGTGCCATCGATCAAATGTCGCGCGAGTTTCTCGATCAAACGCGAGATTATTGGACATCATGGGTGCGCGGCCTCGCAATCGGCTACGACTGGCAACCCGAAGTGATCCGCGCAGCGATCTCGCTTAAGCTGTGCGCATTCGAGGAAACGGGCGCCATCATCGCGGCCTTGACGACCTCAATTCCCGAAGCGCCGAACACTCCACGAACGTGGGATTATCGCTTCTGTTGGCTGCGCGACGCGTACTTCGTCATACGTGCCCTGAATCGCCTCGGCGCAACGCAATCGATGGAGCACTACCTCGACTACATCACGACGATCGTCGGCGACGTGCGGAGCCCGTTGAAGCCATTCTATGGCATCGTCCATAACGATACGGTCGAGGAGCGGACCGCTCCTGATCTGCAGGGCTTCATGGGCATGGGCCCCGTGCGCGTCGGCAACCTGGCGTCACAGCAGCTCCAGCACGATGCGTACGGCAGCGTCATCCTGGGCGCATCACAGATGTTCATCGACCAGCGTCTACCGCGTATGGGCGACGTTAGCCTCTTCCGCGAACTCGAGCATTTGGGAGAACAGGCGCGTCGCGTTTATCTGCAGCCCGACGCTGGAATTTGGGAGTACCGCGGACGCGAACGCATTCATACCCATTCCGCCACGATGTGCTGGGTTGCGTGCGATCGCCTGCAACGCATCGCCGGCATGCTTGGGCTGACGGACCGCGCACGATACTGGGCGGAATCCGCTAACCGCATCCGCACCGACATTCTCGCACGCGCATGGAGCGACAAGCGCGGCGCGTTCACAGGCGCCTTCGATCACCACGAACTCGATGCCAGCGTTCTGTTGCTCGCCGAGTTCGGCCTCGTTGCGCCAAATGATCCACGCTTCGTAAAGACCTGCGAGACGATCGGACGTGAATTGATGCGCAATGGCCTCATGCTGCGTTACGCGGCCGAGGACGATTTCGGTCTGCCCGAGTCCGCGTTTCTCGCATGCCAGTTCTGGTACATCGACGCGCTCGCTTCGATCGGCCACACCGAGCACGCCCGCGAACTGTTTACAGATCTACTTGGCCATCGAAACGCGTTCGGCATGCTGAGCGAAGACCTGCACCCGACGACCGGACAGCTTTGGGGCAATATCCCGCAAACCTACTCGATGGCGGGTCTGATCAATTCCGCGATGATCCTCTCGCGCCGATGGGATGATGCCTGGGTGCCGCCCCTTACCGAGTCTGACGGACATCGGATTCAAAAGTCCGATGGCGTCGCGGAAATAACCGGCAAAAAAGTGCCGCGTCTCTCTTCGATGTCTTAACTCGATGACATCGCAGCGCCGCGACCGCGCGTGCGTCGTGTTGTCTGTGCGGGGCGCCGGACGACCGCTTCGATGCGGCAATCAACGCCCCCAGGCGAGAACTCACGCGTAACCTTTGCGCTCGGAAACCCGCTATCGATCAGGATTGATCCCAAGCCACGATGCTGCGGTTGCCCAACGGGCGGACCGCCGCGTTCTTTCCACAGCAGAACGAAGTGCGCATCATCCTCATCGACCGGATCGAACGTCCAGGTCACGCTGACCGCACCAGTATCGTTCGACCACGCGCCGTACTTGATAGCATTGGTGCCGAGTTCATGCAGCGTGAGTGCGAGCGCATTGGCGACGTCACCGGGGATGATCCCGTCTGCTCCGCCGAACGTAAAACGTGACTGCCCCGGCGGCACCAACGGCTTCAGCGTATCTCCCACGAGATCGCTCAGCGACGCTCCGAGAAAACTCCGCGTTGCCACGAGATCCATCGCCGTGCCCATGGCCGAAAGACGTCCCGAAAGCGCGCTTGCGAAACTCTCAATACTTTTGCTGTGCCGCGCCGACTGACTGACGAGCCCGGAAATCACGGCAAACGTATTCTTCAGCCGATGACGCAATTCGACATTGAGTTGCTCAAGTTGCAGTTCCCCCATCGCGCTGTCTTGCAGGAGAGCTTCGTTTCGATCTCGCTCATAGAGCAAGCTCTCCACCTTACGATTGAGAAGATGCACGATGCCGACGACAAGGCACGAAAGCACTCCGAAAGTGAAAAGCGCGAGAATGGGTGCATCAGTTTTGGGTTGCGGATCAGACGAAAAATGAAGCGTCCAAACGCATATGATCGAAGCTGCAACGACGAGAAGAGCAGGCCCCGTCCCCGCAATCAGTGCTGTAACGAGAGCCGCAATGAAGAACGTGAGAAACGGCAGGTTTGGAAGCCAATTCGAGACAACATCGCCAACCCCCACGGCGGCGACAAAAATCAAGATAGCCACCGTGTAAGCCAAAAAAGGCCTGCGCCGAATCCTCGGAAGCACACGCTCCACGACGTTATCGACGTATTGGCTCATCCGCCGCACGTCTGGCCCCCAGTGGTCATGAATGCGTTCGAGGACTCTTCAGCGAGCAGGCAAGTGTTGTTTGAAATGAACACTAGCACGTATTTCGGCAACACGCGAGATAACCCCTGTTTCAACTTCGAATTCCACCTCGGCGAAGTCCCGACGCGAACATCGTAACGTCGTTTTTTTACATCCGCCACCTGCTCGGTTAACATGGCGGAACTAATCAGCAATCTTCCGCGTTTAGCTGTCGTTCATGTTGCGCCGGGTGCGCCGCTAAAACCAACAAAACTCGCCAATTAGAAAAGGGGAATGCCGCGTGTCTCGGCTCGTTATGGTTTCTAATCGTGTCATTGATTTCAACGCCGCAACGCAGGCGGGCGGGGTCAGTGTGGCCATCTATGACGCACTCACGCGACACAAAGGATTTTGGTTCGGTTGGAACGGGCAAGTCGACGAAACCGAAAATGCGACACCCCAGGTCGCTGAATCTGGCGGCCACAAGACGGTAACAATCTCCCTCACGCCTGACGACTACAACGAATTCTATCTCGGTTACTCGAACTCTGTTCTCTGGCCCGTGCTGCACAACCGCCTCGACCTCGCGCAGTTCGAGGCAGGTTATTATGCGCGCTACATGTCCGTGAACGAGAAATTCGCGTCCACACTCGCGCCGCTGATCGAACCCGACGACGTGATTTGGATTCACGACTACCATCTCGTGCCGATGGCACTTGAACTGCGCAAACTCGGTATCGATAATCCGATCGGATTCTTCCTGCATATTCCAGTTGGCCCGGCACAGTCGCTGCTCGCGATCCCCGAGCACAAGGCGCTCGCGCGCGCGCTGAGCGCATACGATCTCGTCGGATTGCAAACGCAGTCAGATGTCCGCAATCTCATGGATTTTCTGCAGCAGAGCGTTTTTGGCCGCCTTCTGCCCTCAGGCCGCATGCGCGTGTTCGACGCTGAACTGGATATCAGTTGCTTCCCGGTTGGCATCACGCCATCGGATTTCGCAACGCCCGCTGCCGATCTGCCGATCGAAACGCCTGAGATCAGCCGCATCATCGGCATCGACCGGTTGGACTATACGAAGGGTCTGCCGCAAAAATTCCGCGCATTCGGGAAATTCCTCGAAGAGTTTCCAGAACATCGCCGAAAAATTGGCCTCTCGCAATTTGCGCCGCCCACGCGCGAAAGCGTGGAAGCATACGCCGATATCCGCGCCGAACTTGAAGCGCTTTCAGGCGCAATCAACGGCCGGTTCGGCGAGCTGGACTGGGTGCCCATCAATTACATTCACAGACCGATGCCCCGCGCCGAATTGCGCGATGTCTACCGGTCGTCGCGGATTGGCTGGGTCACACCACTGATGGACGGCATGAACCTTGTGTCGAAGGAATATGTGGCGTCGCAAGATCCCGCAGACCCGGGCGTGCTTATCCTTTCAATGTTTGCAGGCGCCGCTGAGCAACTGCGCGACGCGGTTCTGGTGAATCCATACGACCCGCTCGACATGGTGCAAGCGCTGCACACCGCAATTGAAATGCCGCTCGACGAGCGCATCGCGCGCAACGCCAAACTTGCACGCACCGTCGCAAAAGGAGACTCCATCACCTGGAGCAATTCGTACTATCGCTCGCTCACAAAAGCCGGACAACGCCGCATCGGAAAAGTTGCGCCGTCCGCCCGCATGACCGACGCGTTGAAGAAACTTAGCTCGACGTCTAAAAAAAAATCTTCACTCAAAAGCCATGAAGCACACGCGGAGGGCTAATGTCCGCGATCATTGAATCCGAACGTTTACGCGGCACGGCGAAAAAAGCGGGCAGCTCCAACATCCTTGCCGTGGATATCGGCGGCACGCTGATCAAAGCAGCCGTTGTCGATCCTGCAGGAACGCTGGTGTCGGAATTTGTGACGACGCCAACGCCGAAGCCCGCGCCGCCGGAAGCCGTCATCGATCTTCTTGCTCGCGTCGCAGAACCGCTGCCGCCGTTTGGCTGCATATCCGTGGGCTTTCCGGGAGTCGTCTATTGCGATCGGATTGAAACGGCGCCGAACCTCGGTACGCCGTTCTGGCGGAACTTCGACTTGGCCGGCGCACTGCACGGAACGTTCGGCGCCCCGGTGCGCATCCTGAATGATGCGGTCGTGTATGGCTTGGGCGTTGCGACAGGTCCCGGCCGCGAGTGCGTTCTGACGTTCGGAACCGGCATGGGTTGCGCGCTCTTCAGCGACGGCACGGCATTCTTTGGACTCGAACTCGGCCAACACCGTGGCCTCGGCGATGGAAACTACGACCAATATGTAGGCCACGCGGCCTATCTCGAAATCGGCCTTGAAGCCTGGAACGAGCGCGCCAAACGCGTCATCGAAACGGTGCAGGCCTTGACGAACAGCGACCGGATGTATCTGGGCGGCGGCAACTCACGACGCATCACCTTTCCGCTCCCGCCCTGGGCGACCGTCGTCGTTCCTTCATCTGGTGTCGCGGGTGGCGCGCGGCTCTGGCACCGCGATATGGATCGCTTCTTTCAAACGCCGTCCGGTAGCAAGGCCGGGGCACGCCAATGAATGTTCTCACCATCGGCGGTGCGATGGTCGACACGATCGTCGTAATCGACAGCGACAAGATTGAGCAGATGAAAATGCTCAACGCCGAAAGCTCCTTCTTGCTTCTCGAAGAGGGCGTGAAGACCGAGGCGGATCAAATTTCGTCAAGCATAGGCGGCGGCGCAATCAACGCCGCCGTTGCCGCCGCGCGCTTAGGTCATCGCACATCGACGATCGTCCGTGTCGGCCGCGATCCAAAAGCAGGCACCATCATTGACCGGCTCGTCGAGGAAGGCGTCGAACTCAACTCCATCGTCACTGATGAAGACGAGCCGACGGGTGCATCTGTCATCGTATCGTCACACGATCGCAACGCGGCTGTCTTCACCTACCGCGGCGCCAATACGCGGCTCCAACCCGGCGACATTCCCGCTTCAGCTTTCGAGGGAAAGAACCTCGTCTACGTCGCCAATCTCAGCAACAACTCTGCAGATTGCTACCCGCTGATCGTCGAACGCGCCAAAACGGCCGGAGCAGAACTGGCCGTCAATCCAGGCGTCCGCCAATTGACAGCGCGCTACGATGACTTCTGGTCGAGCCTGTGCAAGATCGACATTCTATCGATCAATCGAACCGAAGCGCAGGCCCTAATGCCACGGCTTCTCCAATCCTTCAGCGAAGGCGGCGCTGCGCTCGCCGTAAAGAGCGGAGATCCAATTCCTCCGTTGGCCAAACGCGGCCTTCGAAACGGCGGCTACGAAATGACGCTCGTAAAATTCATGGGCGCATTGATGGAGCTCGGCGTCGGCACCGTGGTGCTGACCGACGGAGCAAACGGCGCATTCATCGCGCAAAATGGTCAGATCCATTTTCGCGAAGCACAGCACGTTGAAGCTGGAGCGACAACAGGGGCCGGAGATGCCTTCTCCGCGACATTCGCGAGCTATCTTTCAAGCACTAAAGATGTTTTTCAATCACTCGGTGCGGCCGCGATCAATGCCGCAAGCGTCGTACGATTTGTGGACACGCAGTCCGGCCTGTTGTCGAAAGAGGCTCTTCAACACGAGCTCGAACGCGTTACGAATCCATCGATTTATAGTTGGCAGATATAAGGAGCCGCGCGCATCATGCAGCGCATGACAAAACAGAAGAACCTCGACGTTAGCGACGTTCAAGAAAACGAACAGGTGAGAGTGGCTGGCGATCGCGCCATTCTCAACAGGATCGAAGAGGTTCTTGCAGCCCGCAAGCCCGTCGCGCTTTACCTCGACATCGACGGAACGCTCCTCGACATGGCGCTGACACCAACGACCGTGCGTGTCCCGCCGGATCTCGCAAGTCTTCTTGAAAAACTGTCGGAACGGCTGTCTGGCGCGTTGGCTGTCGTCACGGGTCGGCGGATTGCCGAAGCAGATGAATTGCTGACGCCGTTGAAATTCACGGCGGCGGGTGTTCACGGCGCGGAAATGCGCCTCGCTCCCGAAGCCAAGACGCAGTCGTTATCGCCAACCTTCTCTCCCGCACTTAAACGCGAGATCAAAGCCGTTGTTGAAGCCCTCCCCGGCGTGGTCTTGGAAGACAAGGGTGGTGGCGTCGCGCTCCACTACCGCCTCGCCCCAGAACTTCACAGCTCGCTACTGATTTCCCTACGCGCTTTGGCGCCGAAACACCCCGGGCAATTCGCAATCTGCGAAGGGCGCATGGTCATCGAGCTTCTGCCTGTTGGCTTTTCGAAAGGCCGGGCCCTCGAGCGGCTTTCCGTGCTTCCAGCGTTCGAGAACCGCATCCCGATCATGATCGGAGACGACATCGCAGACGCGGACGCTTTCGAGATTGCCAGAGCCCAAGGCGGCTTTGGGCTAAAGGTGGCGGGCGAGAACTTCGCTCTTTCGGAAGCCACATTTACAGGCCCATCCGACGTCCTCGCCTGGCTCGATGGGCTTTCGCACCGCCTCTGAGCGAAAACGGCATTGCACCCTCGCTCGCGAAAATGAGACGCCTGGCGGTTCTCATTTTGGGACAATTGCGAAATCAAAAAATTTCAAGATGTACTTTTTACTTAATCTCGGCCGCGAGAATTTGAGGGTGTAACCCCGCGGAATATCTTAAGAAGCAACTGAGGGCACCCCGTAAATCATACCCTAGGCCGGCCACCAGAAGCGCGGCACCCAGAAACTTCACATACTGGCTTGGAACTTGCGTCGGATGTCGTCATCGGCATTCGGAATTGTATGTAAAGCGTAAGGGATATTATTGATGAAAGTGCTCGTCACCGGCCACCTTGGCTACATTGGGACGGTAATGACTCCGTTGCTCGTTGCCGCCGGGCACGAAGTAACGGGATGCGACAGCGACCTCTACGAGCGTTGCACGTTCGACGCTGGCGGCAAGATCATCCCACTTCCCAACCTGAAAAAAGACGTTCGCGATATCAACGCGAGCGATCTCAAGGGCTTCGATGCTGTCATCCATCTTGCGGCGCTTTCCAACGATCCGCTGAGCAACCTCAATCCGGATATCACCTACGCCATCAATCACCGCGCCAGCCTTCGCCTTGCCGAACTTGCCAAGGCCGCCGGAGTCAAACGCTTCGTCTTGGCGTCCTCGTGCAGCAACTACGGCCTCGCCGGCGACAACCTGATGGACGAAACAGGAGACCTCAATCCGGTCACCGCATATGGCGAGTCCAAAGTCTTTTCCGAGCGCGATATTTCCCGCCTCGCCGACGATAGCTTCTGCCCCGTTTACATGCGCCCGGCCACTGCCTACGGCGTGTCGCCGCGTATGCGTTTCGACATCGTTTTGAACAACCTTACAGCATGGGCCGTAACAAAGGGCCTGATCTATCTGAAGTCGGATGGAACGCCCTGGCGCCCCATCGTGCACATCGAAGATATCTCGCAGGCATTCGCAGCAGCACTCACTGCGCCGCGCGAGAATGTCTTCAATCAGGCATTCAACGTCGGTCGCACCGACGAGAATTATCGCATCAGCGAGATCGCCAACATCGTCGCTGAAACGGTGCCCGGTTGCCGCGTCGCGTACGCGGAAGACGCGGGTCCCGATACACGCTGCTACCGCGTCGATTTCAGCAAAATCGCGCGGGCGCTGCCGGACTTCAAGCCGAAGTGGACCGCACGCAAGGGTGCTCAACAGATCTACGACGCATACAAGAGCTCAGGGCTGACGCTCGAAGAGTTCGAAGGACCGCGCTACCAGCGCATCAGCCACATCAAAAAGCTCTTGAGCGAAAACATCGTCGATATCGACTTGCGCCACGTCAGCCGCGCTGCGGCCTAACGAGCGGCACACAGGCGCGCGATCCACTCGCGCGTCCTCCGAAAAACCGGGTGGCGGTTACCGCCACCCGCCAATCAACCCAACTCGAAAATGATAATCGACATCCAGAATCAACGCTTAACCAAAAATCGAAATTTTAAGTCAATTTTTAAATAACGTACTATTCGGTGAAAGGCATACCCCATACAGTCTGGATATGCGCAAACCGACGCAATTGGCGTACTGCTCAAATAGCGTAGGTAATAGGTAGCCATCGTGAAGAATGACCCCGCGGGAGCAACCCCGCTCGGTGTGAGCGGAGCCGATATCGGTAACTCGCCGCACAACACCGGTTCACATTCCAATCAGGCATTCCGTACCTCCGGCCCTATTGTGGTACTTGATCGCCGCGCGTTCTACCGCGATTGCGTCGCCAAAATTCTCTCGACCGGCTATGGGCTGACCGTCCATGCAATGGGCAGTGTTGAAGAGTGGATATCCTCGTCCAACGACAGAGCCCCCTCCCTCATTTTGTTATTCGTCTCAAGCGGATCAGTTTCTGAGCAGATCACCTTGCTTACGTCTGGCTTGGAGAAAGCGGGCCGAGGCGCACCCTTTATCGTGTTCTCCGACGACGAAAAGATAGACGACATTATCGGAGCCCTGGAAAAGGGCGCTCGCGGGTACATCGCGTCGACGACGCCGCTCGAGGTCGTCGTGGAAGCACTACGCCTTGTGGCCGCTGGCGGCACATTCGTCCCGGCATCGAGCGTCATCGCCGCCCAACGCAACGGCGAGAGCTACAAAACGGCAAACCAAAAAACGATCACCGACGGCGCCTTCACGCCCCGCCAATCGGCGATCATCGAAAAATTGCGCATCGGCAAATCGAACAAGCTCATCGCATATGAGCTTTCGATGTGCGAGAGCACGGTTAAAGTTCACGTCCGAAACATCATGAAAAAGCTGAACGCCAAAAATCGCACGGAAGTTGCATTCCTGGCCAGCAGACCGGCGCGCTGATCCCTCCGCGCCGAAATCGAGACATTCGGCAACGGAAATTGCGATGCGTGCGCTACCAACCACAATCCCGGCATCGAAGCGTTATGCGCATCGCGACTCCGAGGTTCTGTGGAGCCTGCTTTACGCCAGCGTCTTCGGAATTCTGTTTATCCGGGCGTCACTCGATACCGTTCTCGACATCGTTCAGATCCCGGTTGGTTCCGGCGGGCAGTTGACGCTTGGCGCAGGCTTCAATGCGGCGCTGATCGGCATCACGCTGCTTCTACTGCTGATCAACAAAAAACCGATCGATTGGAAACTCCAGCTGCCGTGGCTGGCGTTCATCGGGTACTGCGCATTCATGTCGATCACGACGACAGACCCGGTCGGCGTAGTCCGACTGCTGCTCGTGATCATCTCCTATCAATGCGTGTTTATGCTGCCGTTCCTGCTCATTCGCACGCCTTTGGATGCGCGGCGTTTCGTGAACGTCGTTATCTACTCGTCATTCATTCCCGCGATCATCGCGCTCGACCAAATCCCTTACGGCAATGGCACTGAAGACGGGCGCATCGCAGCCACGTTCACGCACCCCAACATTCTCGCGTTCTATACGCTTGTGGTGATGGCAGCCATTGCCTTCAGGCTCGTCAGTCCGCTCTTTAAAGACACGCAGGCGAAGCGCGGCTGGCTCATCGTGTACGGCGGGATTATGGGCATCGTCCTGCTGGCGACGCAAACGCGCAGCGCATGGGCAAGCGCAACGATCTTCCTTTTGGCCTACGCGATATTCGTCAATCGACGCGCACTTCTCGCGCTATTCGCACTTCCCGTGCTCGTCGCGCTATCGCCGTCAATCCAACAGCGATTGCTGGACGCAATTTCGCCAGCCGAATACATCGGCACCGGCGTCATTCTGAACTCATACGAATGGCGCCAGCAATTGTGGCGCGATGCGATGTCTTGGATCGAACAGAGTCCCATCGTCGGTCACGGTGGTCTCGGATCATTCCTAAAGTATTCGCCCGAATTCTTCCCGTTGGAGACCAACGGCGTCTACGCACACAATGTCTATATTCAGCTCGCCTTCGAAACCGGCGTTCTCGGAGCGGTTTTGTTCGCCACAATTTTCCTGTTCATCGCTTGGCGCTTTGTCAGAGTCTTCAATATCGATCGCGCTGCGTCCGTGATCGGCGCCGCGTTCTGCATCGTCTATCTCGCGCTCTCCTACTCCGACAACATGCTCTACTACCTCGCGTCAAACTGGTACGCGTTCATGTTCCTCGGAACGCTGCTTGTCATCACGGCACGCAGCCCAGGACGCAGAACACCGTCCAACGGAACCGCGCGCCCGCGCTCGCTCGCGATGGCGGGTAACGGCAGCCGCCCAGGAGCTACCACTTCCGGTCTGGCCACTCGACGCTCATACCCAAAATTGCGTAGTCGCCTTTGACCATGTCGTTCTCCGCGCAATGTTTTTTCTCACACCGGAGAGCTTGCTAAGATTACCAGACCGTAAACAAATGGAGATGCTGGCGCGAGTTTTGCTGTTGGCCTTATGCGCATCTCGTGCGCGTTCGAAACCGGTACAGAGTTGAGCACCTGTTGTGTTGACTGAGGCGTACAAGCTTTTGCCTTCCATCGCGGCCCCTGCAAACAGGCGCTCGGAACGAGGCATGCGGACAATCTGGTCCGCCAGCGCAAGCAGCAACCGCCCTGCCCATATCGATTTTTCTTCGCCATCGCAGAGCGCCGAAACGCGATACTCGGCATTGACTCTCAAAAATTTACTTAATGGCAACATTTCTGTGCCGAGCGCCTCGCCGCCATCTACAACGATAAAAATCATTTCACGATCGAGCGCCGTCACCTCGCAACAACAACGTCCATTCGCTGCCGTCGGCGAATGTATTTCAGAACTTTGAGAAGCAAAACGCGTCCGCCCTACCGCATTCAAATAATGCGGCGCACAGATCACATCGGAGAGCCAAGATGCATCCAACCCACCTCGATCGCACCGGCCGGAAATTTCCGGCTCGCGTCGTCGCGCAGGCCGCCCTATTGGTCGGTCTTGGATTGGCCATCGCGCCGGCGGTGACCCAGATTGCGCGAGCTGACGGCTTCCCTGTTGAAACGCTCGCCGGGATGGACCGGCCCGCGCCGACGGAAGCCGCCATCACGTCGAACGAAAGCAACGACGTCGACCAGATCTACAATCTCGACGTAGGCGACCGCGTAAAGGTCTCGGTCTACGGCCGTGAAGATCTCTCGGGCCTCTACACCGTCAACGACATGGGCAAGGTTCGTATCCCGACCCTTGGCGCATTCACCGCTGCCGGAAGCAGCCCGCTTGCCTTGGAAGATCAGATCTCCGCGGCAATCGAGAAAGTCATGCAGCGTAAAGCAGACGTCACCATCGACGTCAGCGGCCGTCGCCCCGTGTTCGTCAGCGGTCTGGTTGCCAAGCCGGGCTCCTATCCGTTCATCCGCGACATGACAGTCATCCAGGCATTGACCCTGGCTGGCGGCTCACTCTCATCGGCGACCATGCCGTGGCTGCCGACCGAAGCGCTGCGTGAAATGTCTCGTTTGCGGACGTCGGATATTGAATACAAGCGTCTCGTTGCACGTCAGGCGCGCCTCCTGGCAGACAAGGAAGATCGCACTGAAATTGCTACGCCTGCGATGCTCGTAAACCTCGTCGGCACAAACGAAGCAAGCCGGCTGATCGGAGACGAGCAGCGTTACTACAATACGCAGCGCGAAAGCCTGCAAAGCCAGATCGCATCCATCAAGGAGCAGATCCAGCAGGCCAAGATCGAAGTCGATTCCTACGTCAAGGAGCAGGCAATCATCGAGGATCAGCTCGTTTCGCGTCGTACGATGCGCGACACCATCCAGAAGCTTGCCAAGGGTGGGCTGACGACACAGCAGCGCCTCACCGACACTGAAATTCTTGTCGCCATGGTCGAACGCGACCAGCGCCAGGTTGCAGCAAATATCGCTCGTGGCCGCCAGAACATCAGCCGCCTCGATCGTGAACTCGCCGTCCTGACGCTCGACCGTCACCAGGCGATCGAAAAGGAACTTCAGGGTATCGACGATCAGCTGGCTAATCTCGAAACGACCATCAACGGCTCTTCGAAGATCATCCACCAGGTTGGCGGCTTGCCGGCGGACATCACAAACGCAGAGGGCGGTTCGGCATTCCGCTACGAGATCCTGCGGAAGAATGACGTTGGCGGCCTGATGTCGATCAGCGCAACCGACTCGACCCCCCTTCTTCCGGGTGACGTCGTGAAGGTCATAGCTGAACGTACGGCAGGATCGATCCCGAACAACAACATGTTCCTCGACGCGAGCAACCCGGTGACGAACATCACCAACCGCTACACGTCGAACTGGAAGAACTAATCTCAAGGCGGCAACAGCCGCACTGAAAATGGACCACCCAAGACCCGGCGGCGCAGACCAACCAGTCTGCGCCGTTTTGTTTTGGAAGGCGCGGCTCATGGGGAGCGCAAAGCCAGAGCCCGGCAGCTAGCGTTGCCGAAGAACACGACTTGGTTGTTGCCCCTTCCCCTCCCACTCTACGACGCGGATAGGGAGCCAATGTCGCGATACCGGATAATGCTATAATCCGGCTCGGCGATTCACGGGGCGAGAGAGCGACGCATGAAATTCATAGAGACACACTTGCGCGGAGCGTTCGTCCTTGAGCTTGAGCGCCATAACGATGAACGCGGTTTTTTTGCCCGCACCTTTTGTCGAGATGAATTCACGGCACACGGATTAAAGCCGGTCATCGCGCAAGCGAACATCGCGCACAACAGTCGCAAGGGCACAATTCGCGGCATGCACTTCCAGTATCCGCCTGCCACCGAAACAAAGTTGGTGGCCTGCACCCGCGGCGCGATCATCGACGTTATCATCGACCTACGACCCGAAAGCGAAACTTTCCTGCAGCATTTCTCGGTTGAGCTCACCGAAGACAACGGAAGATCGCTCTACGTTCCCGATCGCTTTGCCCATGGCTACCAGACGCTCCGGGACCAGACCGACACGACCTATCAGATGGGTGAGATGTATACCCCAGCACTCCAGGCTGGGATCAAATACGACGACGAGCGGCTCGGCCTCCAATGGCCGCTCGAGCCAACCGTGATTTCCGAAAAAGACCTGTCGTATCTCCGCTTCGACGAAATCGAAGCCGAGCTTGTAAAACGCATGTCAGTCATCTCCTCGACCGACATCGCATAAGCTGCCGCCAGTTCGCCGCTCTACAGCAACACCGACGCGCTGGCGATCACATCGCCAGCGGACCAACGTTCTTCAATTGTCATTGCTATCCCGTCGTATGACGCAGCCTCGTCCGGCTACGCGAAAGGCAAACAAAGTTCTGCGGAACCCTCAGCAGAACTATCCCAGCCTGAGCTTGCGGACAAAGAACCCCTCGGCAAACCGGTCAGGCGCACGGCACTCCATTCCCCGCAGACGCGCTAGGCCGCGAAACGTTTCGGCATCGAACCAATCCTTGGAACGCTGCGTACCGAAATGCTTGAGCAGCAGCTCAACCTTGCGCTCCATCACCGGTTCCGGCAGCGCCATATAGCTGTTGGGACGGCCGAGATCGCCATCCCACTTCGGAATTTCGTATTCCAAAATTAGATTGTCTCGGAACAGATTCCACGTGAGTTCCGAGATCACACGGTGATCCTGGTGCGCATCTTCATCCCGGTGCGTGAAGATAACATCGGGCGATGCAATCGATTTCCCAATGCCAGCCAACCAGGTTTTGATATCGGCGGCCTGATAGGGAAAATAGCTGTCCTTGAACGAGCCGATCTCAATCGCAAGTCGCGAGGCACCTGCGCAAAAAGCGGCGGCCGAAGCCTCCGCTTCTTCTTTGCGCGGACCGTTAGCACTCACGACGCACCACGTCACGTCGACCCGAACACCAGCTTCGATCAACGCCATGATCGTGCCACCGGCACCGATCTCGATGTCGTCAGAATGCGCCCCAAGACAGAGCACGCTGAGGCTCTCGCCCGGGGATGCAAGACCGAGAGATTTCATTCCGCGGCAACGGCCACATTATGCCGTCCCACCGCACCGTCATTGATGCGCCAAGGCATGCTGCCCTTCTCGATCATATCTTCCAGGATCTGACGATCCCGCAATGTATCCATCGAACGCCAGAAGCCTTCGTGCTTGTAGGCAATCAGCTGATCCGCTTCGATCAAGCGCTTAAACGGTTCCAGAACGAGTTCTTCGCCTTCACGCATGTAATCGAAGATCTCCTTGCGGAAGATGAAGTAGCCGCCATTGATCCACATCTCCGAACGATCGGACGAGCGGAATTCACGCACCTTCCCATCCGGAGCGATGTCCGCGAGATGGTAGGTCAGCGGCGGACGTATCGCCAGGAAGCACGCGACCTTACCGCTCGCCTTGAAGTGCGCGATCATGTCGTCGAGATTGACGTCGGTCAGTCCGTCAGAATAGTTCGCAAGGAACATCTCTTCATTGCGCACCTGATCGCGGACGGCCCAGAGGCGCTCGCCAATGTTGCGCCAGATGCCGGTATCGATCATCGTCACGCGCCAGTCTGCTTCCGGCTCGCTCAAGAATTCGACCTTTGAGCCGAAGCCCGACACAACGCAATCAGCCATCGCTTGCGGGCGATAGTTCAAGAAGAAATCTTTCACGGTGTTTGCTTTGTAACCAAGGCACAGCACGAAGTCCTGGTGACCGTACTGGCTATAGTACTGCATGACATGCCACATGATCGGGTGGTTGCCGATCGGGATCATGGGCTTCGGAATTGACTCGGAGTATTCACGAATGCGCGTCCCGAGCCCGCCACAGAACAGAACCGTTTTCATCGTGTGAACTCCTTCGGATCAATGACGGCGACTTCAGGCACTGGCACGATGAACTTGCCGCCCCAGTCAGCCACGTGCTGCATCTGGTTTACGATCTCGTCTTTGAGATTCCACGGAAGGATCAGAATGTAATCCGGTCGCGCCGCGTCGATCGCTTCGACCGGATAAATCGGAATGTGCATGCCCGGCGTGAAACGGCCGTGCTTGTAGGGATTGCGATCAACCGTGAAATCCAGGAAGTCCGGGCCAATGCCACAGTAGTTGAGCAGCGTGTTGCCCTTGCCCGGCGCACCATACCCGCAGATCCGCTTACCCTCTGCCTTGGCCTGCGTAAGAAATGCGAGAAGCTTATGCTTCGTCTGGCGAACCTGCTCTTGAAAGCCCGAATAGCCATCGAGCCGATCGAGACCCGCCTGCTTTTCTTTTGCCAGCAGAGCCGCAACGGCATCGGACGGAACGCGCGCAGACGCCTCGTGCGCAAGATAGACGCGCAGCGAACCGCCATGAGTTGGCAACTCCTCAACGTCGATGATCTTCAGCCCATGACGCGCCGCCATGTGTTCAATCGTCAGCAGCGAGAAATAAGAGAAGTGCTCATGGTAGATCGTGTCGAACTGGTTCTCCGCCATGAGACGATGCACATGCGGAAATTCGAGCGTAATCACGCCTTCGTCGGCGAGCAGGATCTTCATGCCCGCTACGAAATCGTTGAGATCCGGAACCTGAGCCAGAACGTTGTTGCCGGCGATCAGATCGGCCTTCTTGCCTTCGGAAACGAGCGTTTTTGCCAGCTTAACGCCGAAGAAGTCGACGCGCGTCGGAACACCCTTCGCGATCGCCACATCCGCAACGTTCGCTGCTGGCTCAATGCCGAGAACAGGCACGCCGAGCGGCGCAAAATGTTGCAGCAAATATCCGTCATTGCTCGCAAGCTCGACCGCGAGACTTTGCGCTCCAAGCCCCAGCCGCTCCGTAATCATCTCGACGTAACGCTTTGCGTGCGCCACCCAACTCGTCGAGAAGGATGAGAAATACGCGTACTCGTGGAAGATCTCGTGCGGGCTGACATACTCCTTGAGCTGAACAAGGAAGCATTCGCCGCAGACCATCACACGCAACGGATAATACGGCTCCATGCGATCGAGCTGATCGTGCGCGAGAAACGTCTCACAAAGCGGCGACATCCCGAGATCGACAAATGTCTTATCGGCGGTCGAGCCGCAGAGGCGGCAGGACGTCGTATCGTGGGCGTGGCCATGTGCTTGATCGTGCGCAACGCGGATGTTCATGAGACCCAAATTCCATTTTGGATGACAGCCCACAGAATGCTGGGGCCGAATGTTCCCAAAACCTGCAACGGCCATGCCAAAATCGGTAAATGGCCCTTCCCGATGCCGAGCACCGCCAATTTACCGTCCGCGCGCTTTAGAAATCAGGCCAGAATGAGTGGTACGCCCCGTCGCGAGCCTACGCCTTTAGAGGAGGAGGCTCGGACGGGGGTGCTGAACGTCCATCATCGGGACATCTCCGATCCCTCCGACAAGAGGTCGTGCTCTGCGAGTTCCCGCGCAACGTCCGCTATGATCGAAAATGGGATACCGGAGCGCTCGGCAATATCGAGCAGGGAATGCGAACCGTCACATAGGTTCATCACCCAGAGTCTCGCCATGTTACGATCGGCAACGCTTTTTTCACCACCAACCGAGCCGTAAAGCCCGCGCCGCCCAAGCTGTGGTTCGCAGAAGGGATTATTGCTGACGTACCGCTTTTCGTTCTCAATGACGCTCAGGACCGACGCGACCATCTCAAACGATGAAGCCAGATGCTCGGGCTTGATGAAATCCAGATTGTCATCCGAGCAGTGGTACTCCGGAAATGTACCGAATTGGCTCCTC
Organism: Hyphomicrobium methylovorum; assembly: GCF_013626205.1. Classification (NCBI taxonomy): domain Bacteria; kingdom Pseudomonadati; phylum Pseudomonadota; class Alphaproteobacteria; order Hyphomicrobiales; family Hyphomicrobiaceae; genus Hyphomicrobium; species Hyphomicrobium methylovorum. The sequence continues at coordinate 3,203,447 of NZ_QHJE01000001.1, read as the reverse complement.
TGAAACAGCCCAACTGGCAGGTTGAAACCCGGGGAGCAAAATTGCCGCTCGTCGTAGCCGTATGGAATGAAATCCAGAATGTTCGGCTTGCGGCTCGCATGCTTCAGAACGTGAGTGAACGCCCTGTCTATGAACGCGTCTCCAATGCGCGACTTCTTGTAGGTCGGGCCGCCGCCATCGCCCACACATGAGAGCACGATGCCGTGCTTGACCCTGGACGCAGTCGCGCGATTTCGCGAAAGCCAACTGATGGCGCCGAGCGATCCCGGCCCGAAAAGAAAGCGGTAGCTGTAGCGCGTCTTCTGCTTCGCGAGCCGCTTGATCAGCGCCGTGAGCAGCGCAAGCCCGGAACAGTTATCGTTGGCAAGCGATGGATGACAGATGTGCGTCGTAAGCAGAACTTCATCTTCGGTCGCGCCGCGAAGAAACGCTTCGCCGTAAGTCAGGCTTCCCTCTTCGAGCGACGACTCGATCGCGACCTCATAGGTACCGTCTTCAAGCGCCAGAAACTGATTGTGCGCCATGCAAAAGCCCCAGCGATCTCCGCCGTAAGCCGTCCTGTAAGGCACTGCATCGGGTTGCTCCGGCAGGGTGTAGATGTGCTCTTTCAGCTCTTGGAGCGGCATCCTTGCCCGCACCGGCTTGCTATAGTTCAGCACATGAAGGCTTGACCTCTGAAAATCGACGACGCGTTCACCAGAAGGAGCGCGAATGTAAGCTTCGCGGATGTTCCACTCGCGCGGAATGGTCCAATCGAAAACCTTCGTCCCAGTCGGCACTTCGTGCACCTCGAGATCGATATGCTGACGTAGAATATCGAGTGTCTGCCGCACACCGTTACCAGTGATGCTCCGGCAGATCGGAAAAATCTCGGCAGCAAGCGAATATATCTCGTCTCCGACGGCAGCGTTCGCGACATCATCCGCTGCAAGTAAGTCGAAGCCGGACACAGTTTGGGAAGTCATTCGATCACCACGAGCATGAGAGAACGCGGCTCCGCGTTATCGCCTTTTGCTTACGAAATGGCCAAGAAACGGGCGGAATTACCGCGCCGACAGGGCGCCGCTTCAATGAATAGGAAATGAGATCCATCGCCTCTCGAGGCCGCACCCGAATAATCTTGGACCATGCGATCCAGTACGCATGCTCCCCCAGACGTTTCCGAACCAAGTCCAGCAACCCCTGAGCATCAGGGCATGCCGCACCCTCGTTGGCGAAAAAGCTCGCAAACGCCGCTTCCCGTTCAACGAAGTCGCGCAAGAAGCTCTGTTCGTAGGCTGAACCGTGCCGCGCCTCATGTTGGCGTCGAATGGCTTGGACTTCGGTCGTGATGGCAACGCCGCCATGCAGCGCCATCCTCAACCACATCTCCAAATCATCCGTGTAGGGCAGGCTCGCGCGATAATGGCCAACCTTCTTCTGCACTGACGTCCGCCGCACGACTGTCGGGGCACCAATCCAATTGATCGGATGCTGGCAGAGCCCTGCTATGAATTTGCCCCCGTCCAGCGAGTGCCATCCGGGGTCGAGCTCAAAGCGCTGCCAATAAGGAATTTCAACATTCCCGGCAGGCGTCAGCATAGCTTCGACACCGCACGTAAATGCGATGTCCGACCGCGAGTCTAGAATGTCCGTGGCCCGCTTCAGGCATCCCGGCGCTAGCAGATCGTCCGCGTCGAGCAGAAGAAAGTAGTCCCCGGACGCCCAATCCACGGCTGCGTTGTAGTTGCCGTTTGGACCGATGTTTTGCGCGTGAGAGATGTAAGAAACGCGCTTATCTTCGTGTGCCAACTCCTTCGCGACCGCCAGACTATCGTCGGTCGACGCGTTGTCGATGATATGCACGCGAAGTCCATCGACATCCTGCTCCAGCACGCTTGAAACGCACTGTCGCAAATATCGGCCGTATTGGAAGCAGGGAATAGCAACATCAATGCTGGACATACGCCTCATTCAGCTCCCGCGCCGTGCGGGCGCTTACCACCCGGAAGAATGTAGCCGAATGCGCTGATTGCCTTTCCGAGTTCGCCCGAAAGGACATGCCCGGTCAGATAGAGCCCGATCAGCCAGCCAATTGCGCTCAGAATGGCGGCGAGAAGAACGCCGAAGTAGCTCATAACGTCGCTTCCTGACAGAAGCACAACAGCGAGCGGCCCGGCAGCACTGAACACCGTCACGAGCACCGATCCCCGAACCGCCTTGAGAATATCCGACCAGCTCACGTCGACATGACGCTGCACGAACCAGATCGAGACATAAGCCTGAAACGGAACTGTCACGAGCCACGCAAGCGCGGCAGCCGTAACGCCAAACATCGCAGCACACGTGATGACCAACGCTGATATTGGCCACGCAATCAGGCTGCGTTTGAAGATGTCACGCATCGCGCCCATCGCCATCAGAATGGGATAATTAAGCTCCGCGGAAAACGCGAACATCGACGCGATTGCCATGATGCGAACCAACGGCACACTTCCCGCCCATTGATCGCCAAGCAGGATATGCACGAGCGGATCCGCAAGAATGGCAAGCACGGCGAGCGCCGGCCACTGAACGGCAGTGATAATTTCAACCGAGCGCAGATACGCGTTCTTCAGCGATCGGCCATTGCGAATTTCGATAGCGAAAGCGGGGAGCAGAATAGCATCAAGACCCCGCAGAATGGCCCGGTCAGGAAGCTGACACATCGTTATTGCACGCGAATACAGCGCAAGTTGCTCGAACGACAAGAGACGCCCGAGTGCGATCGAAGGCAGTGCTTCATAGATCCGATAAAGGATGACGTTGAGGCCGTTATATCCGCCGAATTCCGCCATCCCTCGCCACGTCCGGAATGACAGCCGGAAGATCGACCAGTCCCGCCACAATACAAGCGAGACCAAAGCGATGGTGATCGCCGATGCGAGTGCTGCCCAGGCAAAGCTCATGTAGCTGAAGCCAAGAGACGCAAGGCTCAACGTGACAGTCGCACCAACGAGAGCCCCGGACAAATTGATCACTGCGATCGTTCCGAAAGCCATATTCCGGCGCAGCATTGCAATCACGAGAGCGCCAATCACCTCAATCACGATCGCAACGGCAGCGATGGAGAGGTAAGGCACCAGCCTTGGCTCGCCATAAAACCTGGCAATCAGTCCCGAGATCGATACCAGAACCACCGAGATGAGCACCGATATCGAGAGCAGGATCGTGAACGTCATATGCACGTGTTCAGGCAAAAGGTTGCGATGCTGAACAATGAAATTCGTCGTCGCAAACTCACGCACCGACAGGATGAGCGTCGTAACGGCGAGCCCGACAACTGAAACGCCAATCTCAGCGGGCGTCAAAAGACGCGAAACGACAGCCAGCGTGACGAAGCTGATCAACAGCCCGGCGTAGCGTTCGCCGCTGGCTATGAAGAGAGCTCGTCGTATTCCGTTCATTCTTGGACCCCGAACTGCAGGCGCAATATATGTGAAAAGCTTAAAAACACCCGCACCCGTCAACCATTATGCAAGCCACCTGCCATATAGCCGGACGGCTTCGTCCTACATTTCGAGACCCGCGACCATCTTGCGATCGGTTAACCAAACCCGCGCCTCGTCATTCGGCGCTTTCGCCAGAACATCCATGTTCTTAATCTGGACCGGATATTGCTTTGTCCTTCGAATCCCGAATTTCGCACCCCTCCTGATGCTCGGGGCGCAGCGCTCATAAATGGATGCGAACGAAAATGGATCAGATGCCTGCCCGGGCGACCTCCACGGCCCGGCCAGACACCAGCGTGTCGCGCCAAAAGTCCCCGAAACCCCACCAACCGGCTCGGAAAATCGGACTGTTTGGCTTTTTTGGCATCGAGAACTTCGGCAACGACGGTTCAATGGAAGCGATGCTGCGCTTCCTTCGCAAGCAATCGCCCGCAACCGAGGTCATAAGCATTTGCGGCGAACCGGACAAAATCGCCGCGCTGTACGACGTTCCGGCCGTTGCGATCAGCTACCAGCCAAAAAGACGGCTGCTACGCTATCTAAATCGACTGTGTTTCAGCATTCCTGGAGAATTCGTATCACTCATCCAGGCGGCACGTCAGCTCCGCCAAATGGATCTCTTGCTCGTTCCAGGAACGGGTATCCTCGACGACTTCACGACCGGCCCCTTCGGCATGCCCTACTGGATTTTCCGGTGTTGCGCACTTGCCAGAATTTTGGGCACCAAGGTCGCATTCGTAAGCATTGGCGCAGGGCCAATTCATCATCCATTAAGCCGTTGGCTGATGAAATCCGCGGCTGGAAACGCCGACTATGTTTCTTATCGAGACGACGTCTCATTTAAATTCATGAAGGAGATCGGTTGCGACGTCAGTTCGCATGCGATCTTCCCCGACGTTGCATTTGGCCTTCCCGATCCTATCGCCCTGCGCCCGACGCGCCCTGAGGGCGAGGCGTTAACCGTCGGAATCGGCGTCATGACTTACAACGGCTGGCGCGGTGACAAGGCCCGCAATACTGCGATCTACGACGATTACATCGCAAAAATGGTGCGTTTCATTAGCTGGCTGATCGCGAGAAATTATCGCGTACGTCTGCTGACGGGCGACGGGGTCGATCAGGCTACGATCGAGAAAATCCTGAACGAAATCCGTGGACCTCACCCGGAAAACAGCGATGCGCCGATCGTCGCCGAATATGCCTACTCACTGCATGATGTTATGCGGCAGATGGCTGAGACAGATATCGTCGTGGCCACGCGCTTTCACAATATCGTCTGCGCATTGAAAGTCGGTCGGCCGACGCTATCCATCGGTTACGCCGCCAAGAACGACGCACTGTTGGCTTCCATGGGTCTCAACAGCTTCTGCCAAAGCCTCGAAGATCTGGATTTCGATTTTCTAATTGAACAGTTCGAACGGCTTGTGGCGGGGCGTAAGACATTCGAGCAGGAACTCGCCCGGCGTAACGCCGAGGTCTTGGCCGAACTGCATCGTCAGGAAGCAGAGCTTACTGAACGCTACCTCTAACGGTCACGGTCTCCGGCGGGTGTCCGTGATAATTTCAGGATGCGGATCGCCAGTCCATAATCCCGATTTCCTTAAGCAATTGGCGCAATACTTGCTTTGAGACAAATGGGAGAGTGCGTCCGGACGCTGGTGCCCATGAAGCATAACTCGAACTATGAGCGACAATTGCTTCGGCCGCTGACAGTCCGGCACGGCGTACTCAAGGTGGCGTAATTCGCCGACGTGAATGATGTGTTCGCGGATCGCGACGATCCGTAAGGGAGCCAAGCGTGAACAGTATTTCCAGCCGTTTCCAATCGTCCCGCGCCTTGCAGAAGCGCGCACACGAGATCATCCCCGGCGGCTGCCACACCTACGCAAAGGGAGACGATCAGTATCCCGTATTGGCACCTGGCTTCATCGTCCGAGGCGAAGGCGCCCACGTCTGGGACGCGGATGGCAATACCTACATCGAATACGGAATGGGCAATCGCGCCGTCGGCCTGGGCCACGCCTACCCGGAAGTTGTCGAGGCAGCGCGCCGCGAACTCGTCAACGGCAGCAACTTCACGCGACCATCCACATTGGAAGTTGCATGCGCTGAGGAATTCCTCTCGCTCATCGAAACCGCAGAGATGGTCAAGTTCTGTAAGGACGGATCGGACGCAACGTCTGCCGCCATGCGCCTCGCACGCGCCTACACGGGACGCGATAACATCGCGATCTGCGCCGACCACCCGTTCTTCTCGACCGACGACTGGTTTATCGGCACCACCGCGGTAAGCGCTGGCGTTCCAAAGGCGACGCGCGACCTCACCCTCACCTTCCGTTACAACGACAATGAAAGCGCCCGCCGCCTGTTCGCGGACAACCCCGGCAAGATTGCTGCTGTCATCCTGGAAGCCGCTCGCGCTGACGACCCGGAGCCAAACTTCCTGCACGATCTCAGACGTCTCTGCCACGAGAACGGCGCGCTGTTTGTGCTGGATGAAATGATCACCGGCTTCCGCTGGCACAACGGCGGCGCCCAGCGCTATTACGATATCGTTCCTGACCTTTCGTGCTTCGGAAAAGCGCTCGCCAACGGTTTCTCCGTCTCCGCCCTCGCCGGACGCCGTGAATTCATGCGCCTCGGAGGCCTTGATCACACCGATAAACCGCGCGTCTTTCTCCTCTCCACCACCCACGGTGCCGAAACGCACGCTCTTGCGGCTGCGATGGCCACCATCGGCGTTTACAAGCGCGAACCAGTGATCGAACACGCCAACCGCCTCGGGCAGCGTCTCCTCACGGAAGGAAACGCTCTCATCGCCTCGCGCGGACTTGGCGAACACGTGCGCATTCTCGGAAGGCCGAGCTGCCTCGTCTACTCAACGCTGGACCAAGAATTGAAGCCGTCGCAGGCATTCCGCTCGCTGTTCCTACAGGAAACAATCCGGCGCGGCGTTCTCATGCCCTCGCTGGTCGTAAGCTATGCGCATACCGATGCAGATATCGATCGCACACTCGAAGCAATCGGCGGCGCGCTCGAAATCTATGCAGAGGCCCTCGCTGGCGACGTGAGTAAACTCCTCGTCGGACGGCCGTCTCAGATAGTCTACCGCGCTTATAACGACGGCAAAACCGCCGCTCTCTAGAGCGGCGGCTAAACGTTCTTCAATAGATTGGACAGGGCGTCCTCGCGGGCAGCTAATGATGAGCTGAGAAATCAGCCCATCACCCGAGAAGTTATGCCGCCGGCCGAACGCGAGATTTCAGGGCATCGATCTTTCCGCCGACCGCGTTCCACCAAGAGTCCGGTATGATATCCCGAAGCCGCTCGACGCTCGGACGCGCAACCCGGTTCAGCACGATACCAACGGGCTTGGACTCGCTGTTGAACAATTGACGGATAATGTTCTCCGCCGCTTTTCGATTTGTAACACCCGACCTCACGACCACGACGACACCATCGGCAACGTCGATGACGGCACCAGCATCGATGTAGTCACCCGCCGGAGCGGTATCGATGACCGTCAGTTCGTAATTCTGACGAGCCTTGTCGAGCAACTTGCTAAGCACCGGCGCATCAAGAACGTCGAGTGCCGATTGACCCTGGTCGAGCGTAGCGCCCCGGAAATCTGGCGATTTTTCCCCCAGAGAGATAATCCCCGGTGCAGTTCCGGAGTACGGGTATTCACCGTCCTGCAAGTTTGCAAACGCTCGCGTCAAACCATGCGAGCGGAAGTCGGCGTCAACGAGAAGCGTCTTCCGTCCAGTGCGAGCCGCGGCGAAGGCGAGCGCCGACGCAATCGTGCTGCACCCATCGCCGGGCTTGTTCGAGACAACCGCAATGACGATGTTTTTAGATCTGGAAACACCTTCCGCCCAGCGCCGCAGTGTGAACACGGCCTGCTCGATCTTGCCGCCAGAGAACCCGCTGAACGCGGCTCGTCCCAGATCCAGACCAAAACTCCGCTTCTCGGGAACGAGCGTCAACGGTGCGATGCCATAGATGCGTTCGACATCGGCCGCGGAGTAGATTTTCGCCCGCATGAGTTCGCGAACCAGGATCGCAGCAGATCCAAGCAAGAGAGACAGGAACGCAGCCAATACCAGCATGAGCGGCTTCTTCGGGAAGCTCGGCGTGCTGGGCGTTACAGCGTAGTTCACGATCTGCGCATCGGGAGAAATCGCGCTCTCTTGCGCTTGCGTTTCGCGGTAGCGGGTCAACAGCGCAACGTATGTCTTCTTCAATGCGTCGGCGTCCCGCCGAAGCTCATCCAGCTTGAGAAGCTGCTCGGAACTCTTCTGAACCTTCTTCTTCAGGTCTTCGAGACCAGCTTCGAGGATTTTAACCTGGCTTTTTGCGGCATCGCGCGCCAACTCGTTCGCCATCGAGCCAACCTGCCCAACGCGCGCATCTGCCTGCGCCGCCATCGCCCGCACCTTTGCCAGTTCCTGTTCGTGGTTGGCAACCTCTTGCTGAGCGAGCGTCACTGTGCCGAGTTCAATGATATCGTTCTCAGCTTTGTACTTCTGGATCTCCTGCTCGGACTTGACCAGTTCATCGCGGAGCTCTTCGACCCGCTCCTTGAGAACCTTGCTATTCGACCTCGTAGCGACCGACCGGCTGTCCAACTGATCGGCGATGTAGCCGTCCATATACGCATTGGCGATGCCCGCCGCGCGAACGGGGTTTGTATCGGAATACATCACATCGACAAGGAGGCTCCGGCCCTTACGTTCGATTTTGAGACGGCGCAGAAGGCCGTCGATCAAGCTCGGATCACGCATTTTGCCGTTCAGATGTGCGCTATGGTTGAGCTGGCTCGTATCCGTCACCGACGCCTTCGTCTCGACGGCTGGCAGCGAAATGCCCCGCTCCTCCATAAGATCGATCACCCGCTCGGCAACGCGCGTAGATCGCAAAAGCGCGATCTGCGTTTCGATATTGTCTTGATTGGCGTCGCCACTCGCCAGGAGGCCATCGAGATTGAAAAGCTTGGGCTGGCGGGAATCGAGCAGAATACTGCCGCTCGCCGTGTAACTCTTCGGCGAAACCATCAGGAAGAGCGTCATCAGACCGACGCCCACGGCCGCTATACCGGCAAGCAACCGCATGTTGCGCCGGACCATCTCGGTGAGCATGGTGAGGCTGATGCCGCCGGACCGATGGAACTGCTCGCCCTGAACATCGATGGGCAAATTAGCCTCCGCGAGACGTCGATCGAATTCCATTGGGCAGCTCCGGCTGTATCGCATCGGGGCTCCCGTCTTGAGCCACCGCGAGGAATTCGTGCACGCTCTATGCCAGGGCCCTCGCCCGGTCCGTTAACGACGTTGAAACGCGCCGAACCAGCAATCCCGGACTTGACCCTCCACCGAAGACGGCCGCCCACCCCGGCGCAAAACGAATGACGTAAACAGCGTCGGCAGTTCAGCAAGACGCGTTGCAATCAGGAACGATCCGACACGCGACCTCGGATTATCGATACGAAAGGCAAGCACACCGGAAGCCCGACCACCATCGAGTTGTCGCTCCACCAAAATGGAACCCGGCCCGCTGAGCCGGACGATTCCTGCGATGATAATCAGTAACGGCGCTAACAGGATGAAAGCCAAAACAGCCATAGCGAGCCGGACGAAGCTCTTAAGCGCCTTGGCTACGACGGGCCGCCGCCACTCATCCAATGCAGCGGAGTGCGCGGCCTCGGAAGCTGGCTGTCTGTCATCCGTCATGCGGAAAGAGAACCGCCGACGCGGGTGAGGAAAATGAACGTCGCTCACAGCCTACTGTCTACTTTGAACGCCACAATACAAGACGGCGCGCAAACCTGCACCGTCGACGAACAAGCAATGTCTCCAAGAAAGACACTGATTAAGCACTCGTTAATATATCTTAAAATCGCAAAAGGCCGTTATGGCCAATATCCTATCAATTTGACGTAGGCAACGCGCCATCCAACCTGAGCGCAGAGCAAGGCTCTGGCGTCGCCGCAGCGTTCGCTCTTAAATGACGATCAATCGACGTCAGTCTATTTCGATTGGCAAAGGGATTGCAGGGGCATCGGAAACCTATCCAAAGGCCGGCGATTACCCGCATGCACAAGCCGATATCCAGACACGAGCACGTGGCAGGCGCGAACGTCGCTTACGTCGTCAATCAATATCCGAAGGTGAGCCACGCCTTCATCCGGCGCGAAATCAACGCGCTTGAGGATCAGGGCATCTCCGTTGCCCGCTACGCCATCCGCGGATGGGACGACACCAGCCTCGTCGACCCCGCCGATCTGAGCGAACAACGCCGGACGTCCTACGTCCTCCAGCAACCCCGACTGACACTCCTCACCACAACCGTATCGGCGGCCCTCCGGAACCCGAGATCGTTCCTCCGGGCAACGTCGCGCATGCTTTCGATGATGCGGAAGGCAAGCAGCCGCCGCTTCGTCCACATCGCATACCTCATGGAAGCGGCCGTAATTGCGCGGTGGGCAACCGAAAACAAAACCGACCACATCCATGCGCATTTCGGCACGAACTCCGCCGAAGTCGCGATGCTCGCACATCTGCTCACCGGCATCCCCTACAGCTTCACGGTCCACGGCCCCGAAGAGTTCGACAAACCCGTCGAACTCGGCCTTTCGGAAAAGGTGCAGAACGCGAGCTTTGCTTGCGCCATCAGTTCCTATGGCCGAAGCCAGCTCTGGCGTTGGCTGCCTCAAAACCAGTGGCACAAGATCAAACTCATTCGCTGCGGCTTAGACGAGCGCTTTCTCGCCGCCACGCCGGAAGCCGCGCCGCCAACCAACCGCCTCGTTTGTGTCGGGCGTCTCTGCGAACAGAAGGGCCAACTTCTGCTCGTTGAGGCTGCTGGCCACCTCGTCGCGAAAGGCGTGGACATCAATCTCGTCCTCGCCGGCGACGGCGAAATGCGCGCCAATATCGAAAAGCGAATTTCCGAACTCAACCTGCGCGATCGCGTTTCGATCACGGGCTGGATCAGCAGCGAGCAGGTCGCCCGCGAAATAGAATCCGCCCGCGCACTCGTGCTCCCGAGCTTCGCCGAAGGCCTTCCCGTCGTCATCATGGAAGCAATGGCGTTGGAACGCCCGGTCATTACGACCTACGTGGCGGGCATCCCCGAACTCGTAACGGACGGTAACTCCGGCTGGTTGCTTCCCGCTGGAGACGTCCACGCCTTAACGGATGCAATGGCCGCGTGCCTCGCGACACCGGCTTCAAAAATCCACGAGATGGGGCGTATCGCGCGCGAACGCGTGCTGAACGCGCACAACATCAATACGGAATGCAAGAAGCTGGCAGCGCTCTTTCAAGCGTCGGCGCTGTCGAAATCAGCTTCAGCTTACTGACGATAGAGCGGTCTGGAACCGAACATGTCCTTCGTGCTTTTCATTGCAAACGCAATCCTGCTGACGATTGCAGCGGCGGCGCTGGTAGCCGTCCTCACACTTGCGCTCGAAGTCGTGATGTCGCCATTTCGCACGCCAGCGTCCCGACCATCGAGCGCACCGCGGTCGCCCATTGCCGTTATCGTCCCGGCACACAATGAAGCTGGCGCCATCGCCGCAACGATCGAAGAAATCAGCAAGCAGCTTTCGAGTGCCGATCGGCTTCTCGTTGTCGCCGACAACTGCACCGACGAAACGGCGCTCATCGCACGCCGCGCGGGTGCAGAGGTCGTGGAGCGAAATGACACCACCCGCATCGGCAAGGGCTACGCACTCGACGCAGGCGTAAAGCACCTCGAAGCATCCGATCCCCGGGACGTCATCGTCTTCGTAGATGCCGACTGCAGACTTTCAGACAGCGCAATTGAATATCTGGCTCGAGCTTGCGCCGAAAAGGGTGGACCCGTTCAGGGCATATACCTGATGAACAGCCACGAAAGCGCGACCGCCCGTCAACGGATCGCAACATTCGCCTGGCGCGTGCGAAATAAGGTGCGCCCGCTCGGATACCACGCTCTCGGGATGCCGTGCCTGCTGACGGGTTCGGGCATGGCAATTCCGCGTCACGTTCTCAAGCGCATCGATCTCGCCACCGGTCACATTACAGAAGACACGCTCATCAGCGTCGAATGCGCCCTGCAGGGCTATCCGCCGACGTTATGCCCCGATGCCGAAATCACAAGCGACTTCGCGCCGACAGAATCCGGCCGCGATGTTCAGAAGACACGCTGGATGCACGGCCACCTCTCGGCAATCATCAGCCTAGTGCCGCGGCTGATCGTCGGCGCGGTGCGCAAACGCGATATTCGCTTGCTAGCGCTGGCCGCCGACATCGCCGTACCACCGCTCGGGCTGCTGTTGGCGCTGCTTGTGATCTTGACGCTCGTCACCGCAACTCTCCTCCTAGCGACGGGCTACGCGTTGCCTTTCATTCTTTCGTTCGGCGCAGGTGTCCTTGCATTTCTGGCTCTGCTGCTCGCATGGGCAAAAGGCGGCCGCGATCTCATCGGCGCCGCAGAAGTCCGCGAAATTTCGCAATACGCGTTGCGTCAACTCTCCGTCGCAAAAGACTTTGTTGCCGGCCGCCGCGCGGCCTGGATACGTTCGGAGCGCGACCGATAAATGTCTGCCAACGCTCCGGACATGGAGACCGCCATTATCGGCGGCGGGATCGTCGGATTGGCAATCGCCGCCGAATGCGCCCGCCAAGGTCAAGATGTCTATCTTCTCGAACGCAACGCCGCTCTCGGGCAGGAGACGAGTTCTCGCTCGAGCGAAGTCATTCATGCGGGGATTTACTACCCGAAGGGTTCGCTCAAAGCCCGATTGTGCATCGATGGCCGCAACCGCCTTTATGCCTATGCGCGCGAACACGACGTCGGCTTCAAGAAGCTCGGAAAACTGATTGTCGCCACGTCCGAAGACGAAGTTCCGACACTCGACGTGATTGCATCGAAAGCGAAGCAGAACGGCGTCGACGATTTAGCGGTCCTATCCCGCTCGGACGCGCATGCCCTCGAACCCGAAATCGCTGCCGTCAAAGCCCTCTTCTCTCCATCGACGGGCATCATAGACAGCCACGAATTCACACTGGCGCTCGAACGCGACCTCATCGACCACGGCGGCACGATCGCACGCAGCACCAACATCCAAAGCGTGAGCCAGAGGCCGGACGGCATCTTCGAAATGTCGATGACGACCGGCGGACAAAACACAACAATGACCGCGCGCAATCTCATCGTTGCTGCGGGACTCGGAATGGCGGAGCTTGGGAATAAACTTCCGCACGCACCCTCCTATCAGCCGCCGCAACTCTTTTTCGCAAAAGGTCACTACTTCGCACTCAATCGCGCGACGCCGTTTCGCCACCTCGTTTATCCCGTCCCGGTCGAAGGCGGCCTCGGCACGCATCTGACCCTCGACATGGAGGGCAACGCCCGCTTCGGACCCGACGTCCTCTGGATCGATCGCGTCGATTACGCATTCGAAGAAGACAACGGCTTACGTCGTGAGGAGTTCGAACGCTCGATCCGTCGCTATTGGCCATCGATCGCCGAAGGCGCATTGGTCCCGAGCTATACAGGCATTCGCCCCAAGATTTCGCGACAGGGCGAGCCAGCCCGCGATTTCGCAATTCACGGCCCTCGCGATCACGGAATCCAAGGGCTCGTTGCATTGTACGGCATCGAAAGCCCGGGACTTACGTCCAGCCTTGCGATCGCCAACTACTGCAACACGCATGTGCGGCAGGCGCTGTAGAGAAACTCTCAACCCGTCAACAAACGAGTACGCTACTCGGCTTTGAGAATTTGATCCGTCGCGATTTTGTAGACGCTTCCGGCGTAACGCGACAGAAACAGCGTTTTTCCGTCTGGGCTGAATGCCAACGCCGCAGCGCCGGATCCAGGTGGCAAATCACCTGTAATGTCCCGCCAATTTCGCCCGCCATCCACGCTGACGTAAATATGCTGCGGCGCCATTCCAGACCACGAGGTCGTGCTTACGACAACGAGATCGGAAACCGTTGGATGCGCGGCGATCGCCTTCGTCGTCTCCGTATTTGGAAACCGCGATACGGTCGTCCACGACGCACCATGATCTTTCGAAACGAAAACGGCGCCGCCATTCATTGCTCCCGTCGCGTAGATCGCTCCGTCGTTCGCCGCCACCATATCGAAGACAGCGCCGCTCTGCCGAAATACGGGTACCCAGCTTTTTCCATCGTCGGTCGAGCGATAGATGCCGCCCTTATCACCGACGATACCCCAGTAGAGATATCCTGGCTGCGTTTTGTCGACGGCAAACGCGCTGTAAAATTTGAGCGACGGCGGCCGCCCAGAAACGCGTGTCCACGTCCGCGCGCCATCTTCTGAAATGAACAGCCCGCCACCATCATCACCATCGATGCCGAGGTAAAAGCGTTTGTCATTTCGCGGGTCGATCGCCAGCACGCGCGGATACCCCTGATCCCAAAGCGTATTGATGACAGGCCGCTTGTCCGGCAAGCCGGTGCGTATCTTCTCGAACGTCTTGCCACCATCCTCGCTGAGCAAGACCTGATTTATCGGCGCGTTCCAAGGCGACGACGTCGCAACGATGCGGTTCACCGATGGGCTGGCGATGCGCCAAACGTGCCCGTTCTCATCGTCTTTGTAGCCGGTCGATGGAAAGAGAGCCGTAAACGACGCGCCGCCGTCATGACTTCCAAGAAGCCCATTGTCCATCGTCGCCGCCAAGACTGTCTGATCATTATGGGCGACAATATCGGTCCCGACCGTATTCGGAGTTCCCCGTATTTTCTCTTGCCAGGTCTCGCCGCCATCCTGGCTACGCCACACACCCCACCAGTCCGTACGGAAAACCACGTTCGCTTCAAACGGCGACGCCTTCAACGACGTGATCGCGCCTTGCGTGCCGGCCCAGGACCGCGTTGGATCGGCATGAATATCGCCTTCCGATGGTCCGCTCGTCGCACGCCACGAACTCAGATCCATATTCGAATAGAAAACTTTGCCGCTCCAATCCTTGTTCTGGACGGCATATACGCGCTTCGCGGACGCACTGTATTCAATACGGAATATCGAACTCGGATGCACGCTTGGAATACGCGACCAACGCTCGCCCTTACCGTCCGACTCCCAAATGGCGCCGTCACTCGCAGCAAGAAACCGTTCTTCGAACGGAATAAGATCCGTGACTTTCGGCAGAGGCGTCGCCGAAGTCCAAGAGCGCGTCGCCGAGTGAAAGATGTGAACGCCGTCGGCCCGCGCCGCGATCAGCCCGGACGCATCCATCAGACGCTGCAATGAGACGACCGGTCCGCTGCCCGCCGAGGGCGGAACCTTGAGATCATCCCAGGTGCTGCCGCGATCCGAAGAGCAGAAAACCTCTCCCTTGGCAGTACCCACGCAGATCGAGTTGTCGTCAGCACGATCAAGCAAAATCGAGCGATAGTTCGCAGGCCTTTCAAAACCGATCCGGCCACCGAGATTATCCAACGCCTGCCAATGGCCGCCAGCGTCAGTCGACACCGAAACACCGGCTTGAGTGGCAGCAAATAGAATGTCCGAATTCGCTGGAGAAACTTCGACGATCGAAACGGTCAAATTGTTGAGCCCGCGCGTTATGAACGACCAGCGCTCCCCGCCGTCATCGCTGCGCCACATCCCGGCAACGTCCGATGCCAGATACATCCGGCCCTTGTGAACGGGATCAAACACAATGTTCGGGTAGCACCCGCCGCCATACCACCCGGCGAACGTCCAGAGGACTCCTGTGGCGCCCGCAATTCCGCTGAACACGATCACAGCGACGCAAACAACAAAACCCTGAAACCAACGCATCGCGACACCCTAACGATCGCATCTCGACGGCGCGCCATCTCGCATCCGCGAGAGAACCGCTGCCGCAGCAGATGCATCAACGCCCGGGCATATCACCAAAACCGGCGCCGACGATTGCGAATTCCGTTTCGAGCTTAATCCCATGCGCCCCGCAACATCGGCCACCGGCGTTTGATCTTGCACGAAAAAGCACAACGGGAATTTATCTCGCCGCGCAACCATCACGCCCGGATTCCGCTCTGCAGCAGAGCTGCACAGATTATCGGCCGCCCGCCCGGACTATATCGAAAGATCTACTTGTTGCCCGAATGGAAGTCGAATAGGCGTCGCAAAACTGTAATAAAACTGAAATATTTGGACAGCCCCTGTGAGACAACCCGCATGGATCCAGTCATTGCAGGCCTCGCGCGCTAGCTCCATTGCAGCGATCGGACTACTTGTTGCAGTCGCAGGATATTGCCTGGCATTCGAACGTTCGCTTTACGCAGCAGGTTGGTCTCTACTCATACTCGCGCTTCTAGTGCTTGTCCTTGGGCGCCTGTTAACATCCTCTCTTGCTCTCGCCGCGATCGTTCTTTCAGTTGTAACGGTCTCGATTGTAAAAAATCACATTCTTCAGATCGCGCTGCACTCATCCGATATTTTGATGATTTCCAATTGGGATATGCAGAAGTATCTCTGGAGCGATCAGCGCCACTACATGGTCGCTCTTTACGCAAGTGCCGCTCTAATCATAGCGATGTTGGCGGCCGTCTATATGCGGGATACGTCGTACATCCCGCGCATCACCGGTTTTGCTATCCTAGCAATCGGCTCGCTATTTTTCTTCACCGCGGCCAGTGCACATAGTGAACACCCCGAGTTCAACTTTACGAGCGTGAATCGCCATCTCACAAATTTCTACGCCTCACTCAGAGAAACCACGGGAATCGCGCAAAATCGCTCGTACTTCGGTATTTCGAATAACGTAAAGGCCGCCGGCATCAATCAAGAAAGATGCAATCGAACTGAAGACACTCCGAACATTATTATGATCCACGAAGAGTCGCTCTTTCCCCCGAGCCTCTACAGTGAGATCGAATACGACCGCAGCATCGATCCATTCTTCAAATCGGTCGACGGTGATCTGCACTTGCTGCGCGTCGAAACCTTCGGATCGGGATCGTGGCTCACTGAATTTTCCGTCTTCTCCGGCCTGTCGACGGAAGCCTTCGGCGGCGTAAGAAGCATGGCGCCAGCCATCATGACGGGGAAACTCGGCGACTCCCTTACGCAATGGCTGAAATCATGCGGCTACACCAACATTGAACTGAGCCCATTTCCGGAAGGTTTTGCATTCTCTGGCCGCTTCCTTCGGTCGATAGGCTTCGACCGTATTATCGATCGGAAGGCGCAGAAGGCTTCGACATTCAACGAGCGTGACGCCTTCTATTTCAACAACGCCATCGCCGAGATGAAAAAGCATTTCGCTGATAGTTCTCAGCCGCTCTTCACATACATAATGACGATGGCAACGCACTATCCCTACGACTACACCTATGCGCCAGAAGAAAACGTTGCAGGCGGAACAGCAAAATCGGCGCCTTATATAGATGAGTATCTGAGGCGCGTAGGGTTGGCCGTTAGAGACTATCGAGCGTTCGTTTCGACGCTCAAAGCAAGCTTCCCGTCCAAGAAGTTTCTGATCCTTCACTACGGCGACCATCAGCCGATCGTAACAGGCAACCTCGCCGCTTCATCCAGCACGTCGAGCGACCCTCGATCTTCGATTGGGTATTTGACGTATTTTGCCTTTGATACGATCAATTACACAGCGCCGCCTTTGCCGAAGCAGAAGATAGTCGACATCCCATACCTAGGCAGCATTGCGCTGATGATGGCCAAGTTGCCACTCAATGAAGCCACCGCGAGCCGACTTAGTCTGCTCGAGGAATGCGACGGCCGTTACTCATTCTGCCCTAAAAAGAAGCTCATCGCCGATTTTCAAGAGCGCCTATTTGAAACTGGCGCTCTGAAAGTTCACTAAGAACCGGGTGCGCACTCACCAATAACCCACGCCTTGGCCTCTGGTCATTCGGATGGTCGCGAGAACATAAACGACCGCATCCATCGAAAAGCCAACCGCCGTCATCAGCAGCGTCTTTGCTGACATGCGAATATCCGTGCGCTTTCCTATGTTCAGTCGCTTGTGCAGAAAGTGGAACGGAACATATCCGAACGGCGCACGAGGAAGCTCGGCCTTGAGCGTCGTCCGTAACCAATCTTCATCGTCGGCAACGGCTCTCAAATATCTCTTCGCCTCGTCGAAGCTCATCTGCTTACGGCGCAGCGAGGCGAATAGCGCAGCATTGATCGCACTACCAATGACGATACGGGTCTGATGCCGCAGAAGTTGTCTGACAGTGCGCAGCGATTCATAAACATGGAAGACGTCGTTTCGCCCATCGATGCGTGAAATCTCTTCCGGTCGCGAAAGAAGATCGGTCAGGATCATCTCGCGCAGGAAGCCGTCTTCAACCGGCAGGCCGATCGGCATCGTGATGCTTCGCGCCGTCTCGGATCGAATAACGTAGAGTTGTCCTGAGATCGACGTTCGATAGTCATCGAGCATGCCACCGCCCTGATTGATCAACCAGGCGACCGGACCGACCTTCAGATTATAGTATTGGATGTCCTTCACCGGCCTGCTGACATACACCTTCAGCTCGGAACGCGCCGCGAGACTCTCGGACATCATCTGGATGGTGCGAGGGTCCACCAGCCGGATATCGGCATCCATAAAGATGACTTGCTGAGCGTCGGGGCGGAGCAGCTGATGCGTGAAAATATTCCAGCTTCTGGACTTGCCCGATTTCTGGATCGTCGCGATCTCAATGCGGTGCGCCAGCCGTTCTGGCTGTTCACTCTTCCATCGTTCAGCAACCGCAGTGGTATCGTCCGAGCAACCATTTGCCATAACAACGAGGCGCCAATCCGTCCCGTCGTTCGCAAGTAAGCTCTGCTGCACCAAATCACCTAAAACGCTGGTGATCCGTTCGGCTTCATTGTGGGCAAACAGGCAGATATCGATCACAAGGCCACTCATTTGGCATCAGCTCCAAATGACGAAGCGTGAACGGCCGTTCGTAGAGGCCTGAGACCGTGCCAATTGAGAACAATCAGAACCCGCGTTCCGAAATGAAACCTTGGATGGAGCAGCGGCATGCATCGAAAACGAACTCCTGGAAGGGGCGCTCTCTCCAAATGCAAATTCTGTGGCAGGGCCGAATGCGTCGGTCACGTTAACGTCCGAGGTGAAAAAGGTTCATCTCGTTAGGTTTAATTCTTCCCCAAAACCGCCGCTGACAGACGAGCCGATGGACAGACGGAAGCCGCAGGAACGATCGTCAACGCGAGCTGCTTCAGCCCCAAACAACCCTACAACGAGTTTTTGTAAATCTTTCCGTCTTTCATGATCACGACGAAGTTCTTATCCGGATCGGCGACGAGATCGATGTTCTCCAGCGGATTTCCATCGACCAGCAGCAAGTCGGCAAACGCGCCCTGCTCAATCACCCCCAGCTTGCCGGGATAAGGATTGCGCTCGCCAGACATCTCCAAGAGTTTGGCATTGGTTCCGGTCGCCATGATCAGCGCTTCGGCAGGCGTGTACCACCGCTTGAGTGATGCCAGAATTGCGCCTTGGCGCTTCGCCAACGCATGAGAAAACAGAACGTCGGTGCCCCACGCCGTCTTGACCTTGTATTTCTTCGCGAACTCGTACGTCCGACTGATACCCGGCCAGACCTTATCCGCCTTGATGCGTTGGATCGACCCGACAGGAAAGCCTGTCCGCAGCTCCTCGGGAAGCGGCTGCAAGCTCAGCCAAATGCCTTTCTCCGCAATGAGTTTGACCGTGTCTTCGTCCATCAGGAAGCCATGCTCGATGCACGTCACACCCGCGGCGATCGACATTCTGACGGCAGCCGTCGTAAAGGCGTGCGCGCAAACGTAGGTTCCCCAGTTCGTCGTCGCTTCAACGGCTGCGCGAAGCTCCGCGTCGGTGAACGTCACAACGTCGATGGGACTGAACGGCGAGGATACGCCTCCGCCCGCCGTGAGCTTGATCTGAGACGCGCCCTGCATCAGTTGTTCCCTGACGCGCACGCGCACTTCGTCCGGACTGTCGGTGACCATACTGCCACCAAGCTGTTCCATGCGACTGAGCGTGCCGCCCAGCTTTCGCGGAAGCTCAGAAAGTTGGCGGAAATCCCCGTGCCCGCTTGTAACGGTAATCATGGCGCCGGAAGGATAAATGCGCGGACCGCTGATGACACCTTCATCGATCGCTCGTTTGAGCCCGAATACAGGTCCGCCCAAATCGCGAACCGTCGTGAAGCCGCGCAGCAGCGTATCTTTAGCCTCATCTCCAGCGACAATATTGTTGTACCCAGCATCACCGTTGATAGCCTGAGCGGGGTCAGGACGTATCAGCATTGCGTGCCAGTGCGCGTCGATCAGGCCCGGCATCAGTGTCCGGCCGTCGCCTGCAATAACCGTTGTCGAAGCGCCTTTCTCAACCTCGATTGGATCCTTGGAGATCGTCTCGATGGTGTTTCCACGGACGAGCACATTCATCGCGGGGCTAAGCGTTTCGCTTTTACCGTCAAAAATGCGGACATTCTCAAAAAGCGTAGCGGCGGGCGTTTCACCCGCAGGCGGATTAGCCATCGCAGCGGAAGCGGCAATACAAAGAAGAGAAACGACGAAAGCCATCCGAAAAGGCATGGAGTGTTCCTTCTTTCGCATCTAGCCCGCGAAGGAAAACTAGACCTCCATGCGCATCGTTACCACTTAAAACCGTGTCTGATGCTCCATGAGTTAATCGGACTTCTCAGCATGGCCCAGCCCGAAACATCGTCCCTAATACTGAAATTGGCCTGTAATGATCATCTTTGACCGCTCAGATATGCAGCGCATCCCGGGCAATTCGTAAGCCGCGCATTATCCTTCCATACCGCCGCGCGGTCCTGCGTGCCGGTAAACCGGAAAGATCAGATTGACCGAGGAGTGACGTGAGAACGCTTTGGTTCTCGCTCAAAAACTTTGCGAGGCTCGAGAAACCGGACGGCCATCCAGCCGAAACGGTCGTAAAATGAACGGCGTCAGCCATCCCAAGTGCAACGAGGTCGGTGAACGCGTTCACCGTTGCTTGGCGCCTGTCGTCATCGCTGGTGTAGTTTTTAGAGACATGCAGCGCCTTGCCTGCCTGATCGGGCAGCTCCGTCACAAAAAACGGATAGCTGCATTTCAGCGCGTCCATAGCGTAGGAGCGCACGTCGCGATTGTCAGTGCAAATCAAGACGCGCTTGCGTATCAGCCGCGGGGCGAGCGCTGCAAGAAACATCTTGTAGTCCGTCTGATGATCGGTGTGACGGATATGAATCCCCACATAGCCGGGTTCAATGTCGCGCAGCGCATCGGTGATCGCGCGAGCAACTGGCGCGGAAAACCTGATGTGAGAAAGCAGAGATTGCGAATATGAACCGCCACCGCTTTGGCTATGTACGAGTAACGGTTCCGGGTGATCGCAAGCGAAATCAAAGGAAAGTTGCGCACCGGTCAGTTGATCAACGTGGTTCTTTCCGCAACCTGCCCACCTGGGAACATACTTTCCAAAGCGGCCGGCGATTTCCGGCGGTCGACAATCAAGTGCGTTGAGCGCTTCGATGCAGTCCGCAGACACCCATGGGATGATCTTTTCATCGCAATCTGAAAACTCGAAGTAATCTGTGAAGTGGCCCATCAAGCCGGTCCGCACGGTGTCAGTAATCAGCGTACGGTCATATGCTTTGGCGTATCTCCTGCATTTTTCAATCTGGCAGAGAGTGTCGTTTAATCCGCCGATCGGCGAACACAAAAGCAGCCTGTCGCTGTCGCGCATCCGTGAATACTCCCTGGCCGAGCCAGCTTAGATTATGGCGCGCCAGGGAATGCACAATATATCCGTCCACAGATGATTACAGGAACGAAGGCTTTTGCACGGGTCTCTCACTCCCCCTGCCCATCTGCTAATTCATGCGTAACGACGCATACTGAAATATCTGTGTTTTACCCTTCGCGATGACACGGGAATTTTCGCGCTTGCTTCAGCGGAGAGCATTTGAAACTCAGTATACGGCCGAATTGGCTGGCGAATTCGTGGGACGAGCGGCGCATGCCACCGTCACACTCACAAAGTCACTTGTTCAGTTCTCGTGACCGGAATGATCTGCGAGCCGCGAACTCTCGACAAAAATCGTCGACTGGGACCCGTTTGGGACACGGCAAGAACTCAGCAATGAGTGATGGCAACTTAGGTCTTTGATTGAATGGTCGGAGCGAGAGGATTTGAACCTCCGACCCCCAGTCCCCCAGACTGTAATTTCCTGTCTTTTCGCGACTCTCATCTTCTTTTTGCGTCTCTCTCAAAAAACCAATAGACCAAAGATTTACAAAGTTTTGATGAGACATAACGCGACGTGAAGAGTCGAAGGAAGTCACGCAAACCGGGACACCATTGGGACACGGGATTGATTGAAATCGTCCGATCTTAAGCGTACCGAGTTGTATGCCCGAGATCGCGTGCAACGTCCTGACGGTTAAGTCTCGCCTCAAAGGCGAGCGCGCTGTCTACCAGATTGCTGGCGTTCCGGGACTGCACCTAGCGGTGCTTGGCGGTGGCCGCGGATCATGGCGAATTCGCTACCGGCCACATCGCGGCACTGAAAAGAAGTGGCACACGATTGGCGATGCCCAAACGGTCGAACTAGGCGACGCGATCAAAAAAGCACGCGATTTGCTGGCCACGCTCCAACTGGACGGCACCGACCCTCGGGCTCAGGCAGAGAAGCGTGCCGCAGCGACCATGACATTCGCGGACGTATACCGGGAATGGCTCGAACACCCTGGCCGTGCGCGCACACTGCGAAGCCGAACACGAAGCGAGTATGACCGCCTATTCAAGACACACGTCGAGCACCGCATCGGCAAAGTGAAAATGGCCTTGCTCGACAAGGCCACGGTCAAAGCGAAGGTCGAAGAGGTCCGCACAGCCTCGACCAACGCCAAGATGGGGCACCGCGGCCTGCAGGCGGCCAAAGCGTTGCAGATGATACGCTCAGTGTGCCGTTATGCACTCGCCAAGGAGTATGTGGACCGCGATGCCACGTTCGGCATCGAGCAGCCCGTACCCGATGAGCACCCCGATGGCCGTCAGAACCGCCCGCCGACCAACGACGAATTGAAGACGCTGTGGCTGGCCGCCGATGGCGTGCGCGCCAAGCCGAAACGCGAATTCATGGCCCCGCAGACCCGCCGGGTGTTCAAGCTCGCCGTGCTGCTCGGCAAACGCATCAGCGAACTCGTCGGCGTGCTGAAGTCCGAAGTCGAGTTCGGAGATAACGCGAACCTGTTCATTCCCGGCACGCGCGAGGGCAATAAGAGCCGCGAAGATCAGCGCGTGCCGTTACCGCCCCTGGCCGAAAAGATCATCCGCGAGGCTATCGCAGAGGCTGGCACGTCGCCCTTCCTGTTCCCCGGCGACGGATCGAAGCGCGCCAAGGGCCGCCAAGGTGACTTCTCCATCTCGCGGCACACGCCGTCCCATGCGCTGCGGAAGTTGAAAGCGGACCTAGGCATCGCGGAAAACGTCCGCTTGCATGACATGCGCGGGCTGATCGTGGATCAACTCGCAGCAATGGGCGTGCCGAGCGAATACCGCAGCCACATCCTCCACCATACCGGCGACATGCGCGCGACCCTGGCCAACGATATCTATTCGACTTACGACTTCCTGCCGGAGAAGCGCCGCGCGTTGGAGCTTTGGGAAAAGCGGCTTCTCGAAATTATCGACGGCCGCAAGCCATCAGGATTGAAGTGGGATTAGATGCTCTGCACACGGCATGCAACGTATCTGTCATTGAAACAATCGTGCCCGCGATTTTACAACACGAGCTCATCATAACGCCGCTGCAAATATCGTTTAAAAGCCTTTTGATCTTCCAAGCCAGCGAAGTCGAGCAACTTAACTAGGTCGTTATCTGTGAGGACAATTACAAATCCCCTCCCATCGCTAGCTGTATCGCGGCAAGTTTGGATAGTTTTTTCGCGGCGACCATCGGTTCTACAAGTGAGAAAACCGAGAAAACCACGCTGGTGGCCAAACCTTGAGCTAATTTGATCAAATTCAGGGTTTCCAATATCGTAAGTATAATTTTTACATTCAATTGGCACATGCGTGCTGCGCGTTTGCGGCGCGACTAGCATTGTGTGAAAAAACCCATCGATAGCGGCGTTTGTAAACACGATGTCCACCCTCTTTCTGCCCTCATGAATTTCCTTCTCTTTAATTGGATAGATTAGATGCGGATAAAAAAGGAAGGTGAGTATACCGATCATCAAAGAATGATAGTTGCTCGCGTAACCGCTCCCAGTTGGACAATTTTGCAACTGAACCTTTAGCACCTGAGCAAACGCAGCAGCGTCGAAGTCGTTTTCAAAGTCTTCAATTCCGAGCGCACCTTGCGCTCCCTTGAGTTCTTTATAGCGATCCAAGACCTCCGGATGTTGGCTGACAAATTTTGCAAGCTCATCCTTGATAAAGGGATGAGTGGCCTTTACGTCCTTCTTGGTGATTTTCTTCCTGAAAACGTGGGTTAGACCGGCAACCCCAAGTTGATACTCACTTTGCAAATAATTGATCATGTGGTGGTTGTAGAATTCCTGACTGTCCAATGACAGTCGACGCCTTACCGAATACTTCGGCACAAGCAAAACTGGCTTGCCCCTTATCACAGGCAAGCAAGCGTAGCCCGATTCCCATCGTGATGTTCGCACGTTCCATGCGGGCTGATGCGCAACGCTCTTCGTGAGAACACCGTGCAGGTCACATTGAGATTTGGTATACTTGATCAATGGTCCACGAATTATATTCGTCGTCAAATCCGATACCTTATCTGGACCGATCCCAGCTACAAATAGTTCCGCCTCACCTAGATCAGACAAAACCCCAGTCGCGACCGCTCGACTCTTTCGCAAGGCGTTTAAAAGCAACCCGCCCTGTTCATCCCCAACGCCCCTCCCTTTGGGACGCCCTTTGGATAAACCTAAGTATGTTTCTCTTGGTTCATGAAGGTGAGAAACCAACGACTCGGCTCGATTAGTATCGCCCGCTTTCAGGGCATCAAGTACCTCTTGAAAAAATGACCTAATGTGATCGCCACATGTTCCAGACCATTCATCATCTTTGATTTCGATTGCATAAGGATCGATGAAGAGCCGAGTATCACGCATCGGATCGATATCAACGAAATCAAGTTCGGGCTGCGACTTGCCCAACCCAAAATGTTTTGAAAATCTCATTTTCCCGCCCCCCACCCGCTGGAAACGCCGATTTTTTTATTCCCTATTATACCGCATGCGGATGATGCGACAAATTCTTATCGCACGGCGTGACAGCGCTTGATGCCGTGGACTTCAATGACAGGCTGAGCACGCTTTGCGATCTGGCAAGCATCCGCCGCAGCCGCTCCGCGCTCGTGAACGTCACGCTGGCATAGAAAAGCCCGCCGCATTGTGTCGATGCAGCGGGCTCGCTCGATGCCGGCAAACCACGGGAGGTGAAATCCGGCAGAGCATCCAATCGGCCGCTCGCGCGGCCTTCTCGATCAGATCGGCAGCGGCTTCAATCCAGCAACGGCACGTAACGCCTGGATGCGGTCGCGCTCCTGATCAGCGTCGAACTGCCATGAGAAGTGGCTCGACGGCGCGCAGTGCCCTGTCGGTCCGTACTGCCGGATCATCGCGAGATGTGATCGCGCAGTTTCAAGGATCTTCCGCTGAAGCTCCTGTGCCCTCAGCGGGTCCCGTGGAAGTTGGGCATCTGAGATCCAGAACGCGTCGGAGCCCCTCGATTCATCAACCGGATTGCCTTGGCGGTCCGTGCGGTATTCGGCACCGAAGACCCGACGATTCATTTCCTCGGCATCGTCTGGATCGTATGGATTTAATTCGCTGGTGAACTTCGACTTTGTGGGAATTACTTTCGCTTCGAATATGGGCATTTGAACACCTGACTCTAATCGTTATTGTGCAGCACAATTACCGCTCAATTCGCACCAATTAAATATCTCATATACGATTGCATGAGCAATGTAAAGATGGTAAACCTCAATTAGCATTTACGCTTTTTCGAGATTTAACAATGCCATGCCGTATCTGGTTGAGAGTACCGGCGATATGCGAGTTAACGGCACTCTCCAATGACACCGTGATCCGCTTGGCCAATCGTCACGATTGGCCGTGGAAATCCGCAGCTAATTCGACCGTCAAGCTATATGCGGCCGATGCAGTCGAGCAGACGCTCGATCTCACATTCAATATGGATAATTTAATTGCCGTCGCGCGCCGGTTAAATCGCGTCGCGGTGCTCATCGAAACGGAGAATAGCCCGTGAAGACATCTGAAAAGAAAACGCCCGCAGATATCGTCGCCGGGCTCGTATCAGAAGCGGATCGTTGCGCTGCCGAAGTCGCCGCATTGCGCAAAGATATCGAGACTAAAGGTCAACGCATTCTCTCGCTTGCATTGGAGATTCGCCAAGGCGATGGCATCGCGTTAGCCGAAGTCGGCACATTGCGTGCTGAGATAGCGGCAGCGAAAGAGCAGTTGCCACTGACCGAACGAGCGGAACAGATCCTACGCACGGAAGCGCAGGCTGAACGGGATAAAGAAAAGCTACAGCGAACGCGACACCTAAAGCGAAAGACAAGGAAGGCATTGGAGGCGCTACCGCCAATCGCAGCACGCATCGAAGCGCAGTTCGAAGCCGTCATTCGCGAGATCAAACTGCTAGAAGCGACGGCCGAGCCGATTGCTATTTCGTGGCAGTCCGAGTTTGGCGCGAAACCGCCGGTCCTTTACCCAGGCTCGGTCACTAAGATGCTCGGCCACGCGCTGTTTATGATCATCCGTAAGCACGGCGCAACGCTCCCGGAGATCAAGTACCACCAGGTGCAAGGGTGGAACGCTGGCCTCGCTGACTTCTGGGCCACCAACGTGAAGGAAGCAGGAGAACAGCTGCTCGCTGACGATAGCGTACGCATGGCCAAGCCGGCCATCGAGGCAGACGAACAGCGCGAAGAATTCACACCGGCAGCACCCCACGTCTGGACGGATGCTGAGATCGCTGCCGCGAACGCACAGGGCAACCCACATGGGTGGCCGCTCTCACCGCGGGAATGGGCACATGGCGAACGCAGTGGCGAAGATCTGAAGCCGACCATGCCGGATGGTCACGACTTCGATGTGTTCGGTCCGTGAAGTTGAAAACGCCACCCTCGACGGCAATCGGGGGTGGCGCAATAGCGTCAGAAAAGGAAGTGTTGCAATGTCTCGAATATCATCAATGCCGCCTGGCGGCAATCCCTTAATAGGCATGTTCGCATATTCGCGATACCCAAAGGGCCTACCGCCAGAATCTCAGATTACAAAAAACTATTTGAGAATCGAGGCGCAAGTCGCGCCAACATCATTCCTTGCGGCGCACATGCACGCACGCCCCGGCGAGGGGGTCGCTGGATATCGAATAATCGAAATGGGCGAGCTTCGCGACTGCGCTTTCTTTGCAAGCCATCCAGAAATGTTCGCGCATTGGGAGAGCATCATGGATCAGATATTGTCCACGCCCTATTCGCTCGCAGTGCGGCGAAAGCTGCAGGCAAAGGACCTAGCAGAGCTCGAAAGTATCAAACGGACCAAGTAAATGAAAAAGGCTCGCATCAGTTTCCCCACCGATGCGAGCCGAATTAGTGACAACCCCATCCAAAGGATTGTATTATGAATCTAATAGAGCCTGCCCAAATCGTCAAGCCAGATATCGGCCTCGCCATTCAGCATATCGAGCTTTTGACCGGCGCCGCCGATTACCCGTGCGACTTTCGACTCCTGCATGATAGTCAAAAAGGCGAATTCACCCCTCGCAATCTGTTCGGCACGGTCGAGGATCTTTGGCCAGAGATCGAAGCGGCGCAGCGGGAAGGCTATGGCGTCTTTGTCGTCGTCAATGAGGGCGGCCAAAATGATGCCTCGATTAGCGGCACCCGCGCTCTCTTCATTGATGGCGACGACGTACCGATGCCAAGCCGCTGGCACTGCCCGCCGTCCTTCATCGTAAAGCGCAGCGATATTCGATGGCACGCATATTGGCTCGTTGATGGTCTGCCACCCGACGCGTTCAAACCGGCGCAGCTTCGGCTCGCAGCGAACTACGGCACCGACCCCTCGGTTTGCAATCCGTCTCGTGTGATGCGCCTCGCTGGCACGATGCACATGAAGGACCCGGCCGCGCCGCAGATCGTCATGCTGGAAGAGATCATGGGTCGTTGGGCTGGACCCTATGCAGCCGACAATGTGCTCTGCGGCGTGGCCACCGTGCCCGTCAAGCTCGCGGAGAAGCGCAGGGCCGCCGCGGGCGTCGAGATTGATCACCCTCGCCATATCGAGCGCTTCACACAGCACCTCGGTGGCCTGGTCGCACGCAGCGAAGTTGCTATCGAAGGGCAGCACGGTGACGCTCGAACGCTTCAGGTGGCCAATGTCGGCCTCGATCTAGGATGCTCCCCGGAAACTGTACATCGCTTGATGCTCGATCATTTCAACGACCAATGCGTGCCGCCTTGGGAGGTGGATGACTTAGCCGTCAAGGTGATCAATGCCAGCAAATCGCGCGAGAACGACATCGGCTGCGATGCCCTGCCATCGTCGCAGGACGCATTCGGCCATCTCGCTTCGAACGTGCAGGCGGCCACGTCTCCGGTATCGAGCACTGCACAGGGAAAGGCATCCCGCTTCAAGCCCATTCGTGAAAACGAGATGGACGCCATTCCACCACCAATCTGGTTAGTCGATAACCTAGTTGAAGATCGGACAATCTGCGTTGTCGTTGGCGAGAGCGGTAGCTTCAAAACTTTTATCCTTGCCGATCTTTGCTTCTCGGTGGCCGCAGGCGTGAAGACAGCGTTCGGAACCATGCCCAACCGCAGCGGCCCCGTGTTTTATGCGTCGCTCGAAGGGCTTGCCAACGTCATGCAGGAACGACGGCAAGCATGGCGCGAGGGGCGAAGCATCACGGGCACGTTCCCATTCTTCGCTATGCCCGCCCCGGTGCTGTGGAGTGTGGCCGAGCAAGAAGAATTCGTCGCTCAGATTGATGCAACCGGAGAACGGCCGGCGCTCATCGCACTAGAGACGTTCACGACCATGCTTGACGGCAAGGAGAACGACACCGAAAGCGGCGCACTGTTCGCCAAATTCTGCCGTGGCCTTATCGAACGCTACGGCTGTGCGGTGGTTACGGTCCACCATAATTCCGATAAGGACGGCGCATCCAAAACCGGGCGCGGCACATCGAGCATCAAAGGCAACTGCGACAGCATGATTTTGGTCGAGGGTGACCCGGTGACCAGAACCGCCGATGTTTCTGTATTGAAGCATCGCTCATTCGCTATGTCTGCCAAGCCGTGGCACCTGCGGGGGCGGCCTTGTGGCCCGGCGCTGGTGTTTGGGCTTATCACACCGGAAGAGGTGCGAGCGGCGCAGATCGAGCGTGATCCGTACCACCCGACACATATCGGAGCAGCGCTACGCAACCTTGGCGCTGTAAGGCCAGACAAGGCGGTGGCATCTCGGATCCTCGCAAGCGAGCTTGTGCCCACGGAACGCCATGCCACGGTCGAGGAAAGAGATGCCGCAATTAAGTCGGCCACGAACCGGATTAACGAGCGGGCGGCATTCCAGCCTGGGGAGAAAAAATCCCTTTGCGCCTATGCTGAGAAAACAGACCGCGGCTGGTATTGGAGCTTACCAGGCTAACTGCGAAGGTCATCGAGCAGATAAGATCGGTGGCCTATTTCACCCACCTTAAACAACACCCTTCCCGCCCTTCCCGGGGGATAAGCCCCCCGGGGCGGGAGGGAAGGTACGGCACTTACCTCCCGGGACCTCCCGGCTCTCCCGGGCGAAATATAAGGCATTGATTTGGACGTATATTTTTCTCCCGGTTTGCTCCCGACCTTCCCGCGCCAAGTGCAGCCTATTTTTCATTATGGAAATCGACCTGGGAGGAAATCCGGGAGTAGTATTGCATATGCGACTACAATTTGAGATTTAGGAATAGTTATATTGGACGGGTTTTCAATTACACCGCTGATATCCGTCGCTAATAATTTAATTGTATTTTCGCGTCGGTTTATTTCGACCTCGATCTGAATTCTGGGAATTTCGCTCGCGAAAAGTGGCGACCCTCACCGCGCAATATGCGACCAAACCCGTGAATGCCGTTTAATTGCATCTGCATGGGCGACATTTCATTTATTACAAAATAAATTATGAGAACGACATTTAATTACGCGCCATTTTCTTCGATCACCCGATAAACCGAGCTTCGGCCAATGCCGACTTTGCGGGCAATAAACGTGGCCCCATGCTCCGCAGTATCCAATTCGAGGATCTTGGCCACGATATCTGCCGAGAGGGGCTTGCGGCCCTTGTATTTGCCCTCAGCCTTCGCTTTGGCGATGCCCTCGCGCTGGCGTTCGAGCATCATCTCGCGCTCGAACTGCGCCACACTCCCCATGATGTTCAGCATCAGCTTGCCCGTTGGCGTCGTCGTATCGATACCGAGATTTAGGATTTGCAGCCCAGCGCCCTCGCGTTCGATCTGCGTAATGATCTGACCCATGTGCTGGACGTTGCGAGCCAAGCGATCGAGCTTCGTTACCACGACCACATCGCCTGGCCGCACCATCGCCAGCACCTTATCGAGCTGCGGGCGCTTAGCGACGCTGCTCACCTTCTCATCGTATATCCGGTCACAGCCGGCTGCCTGCAAATCCCGAATTTGAGCTTCGAGCCCGGCTTCCTGCTCCATTGTGGAGGTTCGTGCATATCCAATTTTCATTGCAATATCCCTCAAATGAACCAATAGCATCTAAGATAGATGCGCTAATTCGCCCCATATTGCAATATACCATTTAATTGGGGCAGTTTTGTCATATCCCAATTGGGGAGGGCCTAAAGACACAATTCGCACTAGCTATTTGCCCCTCGAACTATTCCGTTCGATACCTTCCCTCGCCGTGGTGGTCTGCGGGCCAAATCTACCCGGCACCCTACCCCCGGACCCCCGCCGAACGGCATTCCTGATAACAATTCCAGGCTTTGTCTCTTTCGCGCCGTCGCAAAAATTCAGCCGAAAATTCCGGCGGAAAAATTCGAAAATGCCCCCACTTCTATTTCCGGCCGCTATTCCGAAATAACCGGTCAGTTAATTCCGGCGGCGATTACCGCAACCCGAATTTCCATAACATTCTGCGGCATTGACAATTTACCCGTGCAAGATTCTCCGGATTAACCCCGGAGAGCCGAAAATGTCTTTGGTCGAAGAGATCGCCCCGCACGATATCGAGGCGCTGCACCGCGAGCACTCGCAAAAGTATCGCGATGCACGAGCCGAAGCGGACAAGCTGCACACGT
Organism: Hyphomicrobium methylovorum; assembly: GCF_013626205.1. NCBI lineage: Bacteria > Pseudomonadati > Pseudomonadota > Alphaproteobacteria > Hyphomicrobiales > Hyphomicrobiaceae > Hyphomicrobium > Hyphomicrobium methylovorum. The sequence continues at coordinate 3,172,623 of NZ_QHJE01000001.1, read as the reverse complement.
TCCGTCGCGCGGAAGCCGAGCGCACGTTCGCCCACGACGTTCTAAGCGCGTATGCCAAGCGCCGCGAAGCGCTCCGCACAGTTCCGTCGTCATGGGGCTGCGATGGCAGTGGCCGGACCTTCGCCGTGGGTGACCCTGATGCCATCGAAGCCGCCGAAGCGGTCTATCGCGAAGCATTCCGCGCCGCAGAGATCAAACGCGATGGCGCAATCGGTATTGCACGCGAAGAGCATGGCCGCGCCATCGATACGGTGCGCAACACATACCGCCACTCGGGCGGATATCTTGGAGAGACGCTGTGATTGAGACACCCGAACAGAAGTACGCCCGAGCCGTTGAAGAGTTGAGATCTGTTCATGAGCAAATCATGGCCGAACGGACAGCCGAGCACGAAGACCGCATGGCCAATGGCACACCGGACCCGCTCTATGCGCAGTCGCTCAGCCTCTACGAAGATTTGTACCAAGAAGCGCTTGTGGACATCTTCGATGAGTACGCAGTCGAACTTGGCTCCGCGACGGGCGGGAACGGGTGATATATAAGCACAATGCAGGCAGCACCCGAACGCTTCACAGCAAGAGCTGCGACGGTATCGTGACGGAACTCACGAGCTTCGATAATCCGCGCGAGTTCGCGCGCGGCGGCGCATGCATTAGCAATGCTTCATATCGAGTTGCTGGCAAAAATCGAGTTCGGCGGTCACAGCATTTCTTACCGCACTCGGCTGTACGCCCCGGATATCGCGGTTGGATGCCATGACCGGCGACTGATTTCCCCGCATTGGGGATGCAGCCCCCCCCTTAAAACACTTGCATATTACAATAATTTTTGTAATATAACTTCATGAACAGTAGAGACGCCGTCACCTGTCTTGCCGCACTGGCACACGACCAGCGCTTGGCCATCTTCCGCCTTCTGGTGAGGGAAGGACCGTCGGGCCTGCCCGCTGGAGAGATTGCCGATGCCGTCGGCGCAACGCCAACCGGCGCTTCCTTTCATTTGAAGGAACTAGACCGTGCGGGCCTCATCCACGCGACGCGGGTCGGCCGCTACATCCGCTACGCCGTACATTTCGACAAGGTTCGCCAAATGCTGACGTTCCTGACGGAAGACTGCTGCCAAGGCCAGCCGGAGCTTTGCGGTTCAACGATCAAAAAAGCGCGCAAGTTGTGTAAGTGAGAAACGAAATGACCGACGACCGCCCCCTCAACGTCCTCTTTCTCTGTACGGGCAATTCCGCCCGCTCGATCATCGCCGAGGCCATTATGAACCGCGTCGGCGCAGGTAAGTTCAAAGCCTACAGTGCCGGCAGCATGCCCAAGGGGCAGGTCAATCCCTTGGCAATCAATCTGCTCAACAAACTCAATTACGACACCTCGGCGATGCGATCGAAATCCTGGGAGGAATTCGCGGCACCGGGCGCTCCGGTCATGGATTTCGTCTTCACGGTTTGCGACAACGCGGCCAATGAAGTCTGCCCAATTTGGCCCGGGCAGCCAATGAGCGCGCACTGGGGCGTGCCTGATCCGGTTGAAGCCGAAGGTGACGCTGCCCAGAAGGCGTTGGCTTTCGCCGACACCTACCGCATGCTCAACAACCGCATTGGCATCTTCACGAGCTTACCGCTGAAGTCCTTGGATGAATTGAGCTTGCAGAAGCAGCTGGACGCCATTGGCAAGTCCAAGTCTCCGGCGCCAGAGAGAGCCTGACGATGTCCACCTTTGAACGCTATTTGACGGTGTGGGTCGGTTTCTGCATCGTTGTCGGTATCGCGCTCGGCCATTTCTTCCCTGCGGTGTTCCAGTCCATCGGCGCCGTCGAGATCGCCAAGGTCAACTTGCCGGTCGCGGTGCTGATCTGGTTGATGATCATTCCCATGCTCGTGAAGATTGACTTCTCGGCGTTGTCGAAGGTCAAGGAACACTGGCGCGGCATTGGCGTCACGCTGTTCATCAACTGGGCCGTCAAGCCGTTCTCGATGGCGCTTTTGGGTTGGGTCTTCATCGGGTGGCTGTTCAGGCCGTACCTGCCCGCCGACCAGATCAACAGTTACATTGCAGGACTCATCCTTCTCGCGGCGGCGCCGTGCACTGCCATGGTCTTCGTGTGGAGCAATCTCACACGCGGCGAACCCCACTTCACCTTGAGCCAGGTGGCGCTCAACGACGTCATTATGGTGTTTGCGTTTGCGCCGCTCGTCGGCCTCCTGCTTGGCCTCTCCGCGATCACCGTGCCCTGGGATACGCTAGTGCTATCGGTCGGGCTCTACATCGTCGTGCCGGTCATCATCGCGCAGATCATTCGCCGCCGCGTGCTCGCCACCGGCGGACAGCGGACCCTCGACGGATTGCTCCGGCTTCTGCAGCCGCTCTCCTTGCTGGCGTTGCTTTCCACGCTGGTCTTGCTCTTCGGATTTCAAGGCCAACAGATTCTGGCGCAGCCGCTCATAATCGGGATACTCGCGGTTCCCATCCTCATCCAGGTCTACTTCAATTCTAGTTTGGCGTATCTGCTCAACCGAGCGGCGGGTGAAGCCCATTGCGTTGCCGGACCTTCCGCGCTGATCGGGGCCAGCAACTTCTTCGAACTTGCCGTGGCGGTTGCAATTAGCCTGTTTGGCTTCCACTCGGGCGCTGCGCTCGCGACAGTTGTCGGCGTATTGATCGAGGTGCCCGTGATGTTGTCGGTGGTTAAAATCGTAAATTCCTCACGGGACTGGTACGAGAGGGGTCAAGCCGTCGAGAAGCGGGGGTTATCCGCTCAGTTTGGAGAGTGAGCCGTGACCATCACCATCTACCACAATCCCGCCTGCGGCACATCGCGGAACACGCTGGCGATGATCCGGCAAAGCGGTGAGGAACCGGAGGTCATCGCGTATCTCAAGACGCCGCCGTCGCGCGCGACGCTGGTGGATTTGATGAAACGCATGGGTATCGTCCCGCGCGAGCTGCTACGCCAGAAAGGCACGCCCTACGCGGAACTTGATCTCGGCAATCCCAAGTGGAACGATGACCAGCTGATCGACTTCATGTTGAAACACCCCATCCTAATCAATCGGCCGATTGTGGTGACGCCGCTCGGCGTGAAGCTGTGCCGCCCCTCGGAAGCCGTACTCGACATCCTCCCAAATCCCCACATCGGCTCCTTCACCAAGGAAGACGGCGAAGTGGTGCCCTCAAGGAAGACAGCCTGATGGGCAAGAACCGCACGAGTGACCTTCACAACGTCGCTCCCGAGCACCTCCACATCCCTGCCAAGGAAAAGCTTGCTGCAACCGTCGCCCACAAGCCACGCATCCTGTTGCTCTACGGCTCCCTGCGCGCGCGGTCATACAGCCGCTTCCTCACCATGGAAGCGAAGCGCCTGCTGGAGCACTTCGGTGCTGAGACCAAGATCTACCACGCGCATGGTTTGCCGCTGCCCGACGACGCGCCCGAGACGCATCCCAAGGTGAAGGAATTGCGCGAGCTTGCAGCTTGGTCCGAGGGGATGGTGTGGTGCTCGCCAGAACGCCACGGCGCCATGAGTGGGGTACTGAAGTCTCAGATAGATTGGATACCGCTATCCACCGGCGCCATCCGCCTAACTCAGGGAAAGACGCTGGCAGTGATGCAGGTCAGTGGAGGCTCACAATCGTTCAACGCCGTGAACCAGATGCGCGTGCTCGGCCGCTGGATGCGGATGATTACCATTCCGAACCAATCATCCGTGGCGAAGGCCTTCAACGAATTCAACGAGGACGGCCGCATGAAGCCGTCTGCCTACTACGATCGGGTCGTGGACGTGATGGAGGAATTGGTGAAGTTCACGCTGCTTACACGCGACCGCGCCGCCTACCTCGTTGATCGCTACAGCGAGCGCAAGGAAAGCGCAGAGGAGCTGTCGCGGCGGGTCAATCTCCCGTCAGCCGTTGTGGGCGACGATTCTACCCCGTAGTCGATTGCGAGCACCACGGCAAAGTAGTTCGCGTTCCCTGGCATCCAGCAGCGCTGGAAGGATCCAGTGAGGAAAGATCTGATTGCGGCCTGATCCTCGGGATTACGAGTGTCGCCAGACTTTTACCGCGGAAATTAGAAGGATAATCGCGAGCGCGGGTAGCAGGATGGAATTCGGAACAATGCCGAGCAGCAAGCCGCCCACAAAAGTCCCAGCGATTGAACCAAGCGCCATGATCAGCAGAAACGCCTTGTTGCGGCGGAGAACAGAGAAGCTTTGATCGCGACTATAGCGTGCGAATCCGACCAGCATCGTGGGCAGGCTGACCGCAAGCGATAGGCTTCCTGCAAGCTTGATATCCGCGCCAAACAGCAGCACCAGAGTCGGGATCAGCAATTCGCCACCCGCCACGCCCAAGAGTGCCGCGACAATGCCAATGATAAAGCCCGCTATCACGCCAACGATGACCTGCGCGGCACCGGTCAGCAAAGGCTGGGCCGCCGTAGCGTCGTGCCCTAGGAGCAAAACAACGGCGATTGAAACGAGCATGCCCGCTATGACTTTGTAGAGTGTCTCCGATTTCAGACGAGTTGCCCAGCCAGCGCCGAACCATGCTCCGAGCAGGTTGACTACGATCGTCCAGTGATCGGCAATCGCGCTGAAAGGCACCGTCCCGGCTCGGAACGGGAGTGCCGTGGCCACCACAACAAGACTCATGGCCTTATTGAGGATCACCGCTTCCAGGGCAGCAAAGTTGAAAAGACCGATAAGGAGCCGCAATCGGAATTCGGCACCGCCAAGGCCTATCAATCCTCCGAGAACGCCAATGATTGCTCCGCCGCCAAATGCCACTGGAGGGTTTCTGTTTGTCGATGGGTTGGCAGTTTCACTCATGGCCGATATGTATGCATGGATATATCGATGTGGGCGGGAAATATATGCTGATGAGTGTGCCAAATTGTTGATGGTGCGTTGCCAACGGAATGACTGGCGGCGAGCCCGTAGCGAGCAATCGATCTCTTTTCCTGACGGCAAAGGCCGACCCACCCAATCCTTCGGGCATGATCATTCCCTACCGGCATGTTGAGACACCATTCGATTTCAACGCTGACGAGTGGGCAGACTTCGGAGAGATACTCAACGAAGCCAAGCGATATCTGAGCCAATATCAGCCGGACGGTTTCACCATTGGCTGGAACGTCGGTTCGGCCGGTGGTCAGCACGTCTTCCACGCCCATCTTCACATCATCTGTCGCTATCGAAATGATCTTTCAGGGGGCCGGGGATTGCGTGACTTCGTCCTGCGCTGATCGCAATTCGCATACGTCGACCACATGATGCGCGCCTTATCGCGCCCCGATTATTTGGCATCACGAGATAGAGATTCGGTTGACCGCGCAACGCCGCCCGTAGCTCGCAGCGATAATCAGTAGAACGTCGGCCTGCGGCTACGGCGCTTCGGCTTTTGCAAGCGCGCCATTTCAAGCGTGATCGCGTGGCCGCATCAGATCGCGCTCCCCGCGAGCGCCACGCTCGTTGCGGATTACGTCGCCGCAAAGACGTTTTGTACGGACCTCTCGCTTGCGCCGCGTGACCACTGTTTCGTGCGCGACGGCGCGCATTGGAACGTGTGGTGCTTTGCCGTTCGCGAGGATGCGGAGACGTTTCGCGCTCACTTCGGTGGAGAATTTTTGGAGCCGAGCGCACGGCCGAAATGGCCGGGGAAGTGATGGTCAGTACGCAGCGTATAGCTCGGCGATTTGTGCACAAGTGCTCTGACAATATTGCAATTCAGAGCGAATCAATAAAAACAAAAAGCGAACACACCGCTCGGATTCAGGGCCCGCGGTGCGTTCGCAATGCATTCGGAACAATGGCAAGCCGATGATCGTCAGCAGCACTGTTCACAAGCGTTCGGTAGCTGCGCCGCGGGGGCGGTGTCAAGCGATCTTCGGCCCTTCAGAGGGATTCGAAGATGGAAGAAACAGATGCGCCACTTTTAGGTGGAGAACCTGCTGCAGATGATGCGCGGTTGGGGACAAACAGAGTTGTTATCCCCGAGCGAGCCAAACTCGAAAAACCAAAATTCGAGACGTTTGAGATTGCTCTGCAGACGGGGAAGCGCATCGCAGCGTTCATCCGGAAAGAAGGACGCGTGCGCATTGAAGCTGGCGTGCGATTACTGAATGCGCATCCTGACGAAACATACAGCAAGCCTCCTGCAGGTGCTCAAGTGGAGTACCTGCAGGAGTTTGTCCTGCCCGAGGCGCATGCGAAAGCGCGTCGAAGACAATCTCCGTGCCCCTGCTGTCAATTTCAGTCGTCCAAGTTCGCGCGTGGCATTGTGGCGTGGTTTCCCGATGAATGTGTTATCCGGGTCATTGGCCGCGATTGCTTCGCTAGGCTTAGCCCCGAGGAACATCAAAAAGCCCTTCGTAATTATCATCAGCGCCAAAAAACCGAAAAGCAAATTGCAGCGCTACTACGCAACATCCCGCTAATCGGCGGAGTCCGAGACGCCATTGAGAGCAACCTCGATATTGCTCGCAGCCTGGATCGAATCCGCGCTGACATCCTCAATGCACTGTCGAAACATGACGTTCGTCTGTGGCCAATGATCCGGCAAGGTTGGCTCAACACGGTCAAAGAGAGCCGGCGAAATAACGTGTCGCCCGGGCGCATGACCAAGACAACTATCACGACAAAAACGAAAGTCGCCCCAGTGCGTGGAACGCAGTTGATCGCACCAAAGACTTCACTCACCTTCGAAGATCGTCTGCAGCAGTGCATATCAGTCCTGAGTACGATCGAGCCGACGAAAGAATACTATGAGAAAGTAGAACAATCAGACGACCGCGAACGAGCCAAATTAGCGCGTATCATACAGAATGCGTTCAAGACTCTAAAAGCTATCGAAAAAGATATGCTCGACCAACTTCAGTTCGTTGACATCATCACTCTAAAGACCATTCGCTCCTGGAGCCTGCGCGAAGATGCAGAAGCCGACTTGTTTTTGGAGCTGGAAGATGATGATAGCGTTCTTCTGCTAGGTAGAGGGCTTGGACGTTATGAACGAATCCGGATCGACGGTGCACTGAGGCGGCGACTGGAATCGATGACGGGCATCTCTGCGAAGGACATAAATTAGCGATACTAGCTAGGCGCGTAGGATCGCCTGACTCACGTCCGCAACGCTCCCGAAATTCTCTCTGCCGTGTATCCCAGCGCGGCATTCCACGCGATGACGATATCCTGGCTATCCACTCTCAAGATACACCCTGGAAAGCGTTCGCTCAAAATGCCGTCGAGAAGTTCCGCGGCGCGGTTGAGTTCGGCGGGCGTATCGAATTCGATGCCGATGATCAGCGAAGCGAGCGGGCTGACGTAGCCGGTGCTGCCGTTGCCGGTGGCCGCGAGATAGCGTTCGAAGTCGTTACGTTCGAAGCCGCTGCGCCTGGCGCCGAGTTTCGTCTTTTTCAGATCGCCGCTTTTGGCCAAGCGATCCACTTGCCGCAAGCTCAGCCGCAGCACCTTGGCGGCTTCAGCGCGTGTCACGTGCTCGGGAAGCGGCTTGCTCATGGCGGCGGATGATCCGCGAGTCGCGAACGGTCCACAAGGATCGCTGACCGGGACACCATTGGGACACCGACCAATTTCAGGAAAAGAAATCGAAAGCTAAGTCTTTGATTGAATGGTCGGAGCGAGAGGATTTGAACCTCCGACCCCCAGTCCCCCAGACTGGTGCGCTAACCAGGCTGCGCTACGCTCCGACATGCTCGATCCGCGCGATGAACGGCGGCGACGGCCGCGACGCCCTGATACGTGCGCAACCTCGGCCGTGGGTATCGGAACGGCCGCGCCACGTCAAGAACGGACCGGCTGCACCCACGTTTACCGAACGCCCATCAACGCTAAGACACGCCGCCGCAGGACCACCGACATCGCCTTAACGCTTATACTCGGGCAAACGGTCCAGCAGATCGATGATCGGGTTCTCGACCCAGGCGCGCGTCAGCAGATCGCGATGCCGCCCCCCGCCGCCCGGCACGACCGCAACGCCACCGGATGCGAGCCGGTTATCTATCTCGCCGCTGACGGTGACGTCATGCGCAGCAAGAATGCCTTCAAGCTGCGCATTCTGATTGCGCGTCGAGCCAAGATAGACGCTGACGAAAAACGCCGAAGGATCGGCTTCAATCCACTTCGCGAACTTGTCGAGATCGCCGTAGAGGGAATCGAGCAGCACGACGCCGCGGACGCGCTTCTTCAGTCCCCCGCGCTCAATCGCAGAAGCCGCCGCGACATACCCTCCGCTGTAGGCAACGATGACGATCGGCATGCTGGCGAATGTCCGCCGCGATTTCCGGTCACCGTGAAGATGCGAGAGTTGCTGCCCCGCCTCCCCGATAAACCGCCCGAACGCACCCGGCTGCCAGAACTTACCCGCACTCGAGTCCTTCGCATCGACCGCGAGTTGCGGTGCCACCAATACGACATTCGCATTCGACGCCGAAATCTGGCCCGGCACCTTTTGCCGCGCAAGCACGTCGCGCTCAAGCGTCGCGCCATGCCCATGGAAGAAGACCAGCATCAACGCCGGCCGGCGAATGTCGAAGCCCTTCGGGATGTGTAGCAGCACCCGATTATCGTTGTATGTCTGATCTTCCCAGTAGACGTGACCGGATCTCGTGCGATGCCCCTTCCGGCCATTCTCGTTGACATTCAGGAATGGCGTCGACGATCCGGGCAGCGATCCATGATAGGGAAACGGCGCGGCATCGAAGGGCACAAGCGCCGTTCGTGCCGATTTGAGCGGAGCGCTACGAGACTGAACTTGCGTCTTGGACGGCGCAATGGGGCGCTTATTGCCCTTCCGGGCCACAGCCCGCGCGCCGGAAGCAAATGCCAAACCCGCGCCGATGCCTGCCGCAAGAAACGACCGCCGCTTCCATGTCATGGCCGGAGGTCCGTCACGAATAAGGCCTCAGAATGCTTTCATGAAATGAGACATTTACCCTCGCCGTCGAAATCCGTGTGCGAAAGAAGACGAGTTGCCTAGACGCATTACGGTCCAAAATTGTCCATATCGTGAGTGAGAGCAGATCCGCCGCAATTCGGATATCGAACGAATTGAGTGACAGAGTCCCGCATTAAGGGCCCAGCAATCTCGATTAGGCATTTTGGCAACTGCGATCCAACTTATGCAGGCGACGGTTGTTGGAAAGTCACCGAGTTAATACTGTCGCGCGATTCGGCCATGGTTTAGCCAAAATATGACAACCGCTACCAGTGTGAGCATGCCCGCGCCCATGGCGCCCGGCCTAGACGTCCGCACCGTTTCAACCATGACCGCAACGGCTCTCGCCGTCGCAGACATGATCGGCATCGGCGTTTTCACCAGCCTCGGATTTCAGTTGAAGGACATTCCATCGGCATTTTCAGTGCTGATGCTTTGGACGATCGGCGGCGCAGCGGCGCTCTGTGGCGCGCTCGCGTATGCCGAGCTTTCGGCCGCCTTCCCGCGTTCTGGCGGCGAATACAATTTTCTGTCGCGAATATATCATCCAGCCGTCGGCTTCCTGGCAGGATGGATTTCCGCTACCGTCGGATTTGCCGCTCCAATCGCCCTCGCCGCAATGGCGTTCGGGGAATACTTCAAAGGCGTCATTCCCGGATCGCCACCGGCACTTCTCGCTCTCGCCGTCGTCTGGTTGACGACGTTCGTGCAATTGAGCGGCGTGCGCCATTCGAGCAGGTTCCAGAACATAGCGACCGCCGTCAAAGCCACGCTTATCATCGCACTCATCATCGCCGGACTCGCATATGGAAATGCGCAGCCCATTTCGTTTGCTCCGGCAACGGGCGATCTGTCTTATATCACCAGCGCACCGTTTGCCGTGAGCCTCGTGTTCGTCATGTACGCGTATTCCGGTTGGAACGCCGCGACGTACATCGCGGGTGAAATCCGTGACCCCGCGGTAAGCCTACCGCGCTCGATCATCGCCGCGACCTTGATCGTGATCTCGCTCTATGTCGCGCTCAACGCCGTCTTCCTCTACACGACGCCGATTGAAGCCATGGCCGGACAGCTCGATGTGGCGCTGATCGCGGGCAAGCACATCTTCGGTGACTTCGGCGGCCGCATCGTCGGCGCACTGATTTGCATCGGCCTGATCTCGTCAGTCAGCGCGATGACGTGGATCGGACCACGCGTCACGATGGCGATGGGCAGCGATCACCCGTTTCTTGCGCGCTTGGCGAAAACCTCACCCAAAGGCGTGCCCGTGGCGGCAATCCTGCTGCAGCTGGGCGTCGTCAATATCATGCTGATGACCAACAGCTTCGAAGCGGTGCTGGATACCATCCAGTTTAGCCTTACGCTCTGCTCGTTCCTCGCCGTCCTCGGCGTCATCGTATTGCGCTGGAAAGAACCCAACCTCAATCGTCCGTATCGCACGTGGGGCTACCCTGTGACGCCGTTTATCTTCCTCGGTGTCACCGGATTTATGATGTACCACCTTATCGCTGAGCGCCCGTTGCAGTCCTTCATCGGACTGGCGATCATGTCGGCAGGCCTCGGCGTCTATGCGTTCTCTCAATGGCGCGCTGGCGCCGGAAATCTGAGCAAGGTCACAAATGGTTAGAACGCGAATTTTCTCGATGCTTGCCGCAATGATCGTTGCGGCCGCTTCTTCCCTCGCTGCGCACACCGCTCCGGCATCGGCCGCAGCAACGGCGAGCGCCGACGATACCGCACGCTTCCTTGCAGGCATGCCGCCGTCAGACGGATCATCGCTGAAGACCTATACGAACGAAGGCTTCTGGAAGCTGCACGCACGTGTGTTTGACAGCACATGGGATGGCCTCGAAAAGCGCCAGCTTTCGAAAATCCGCACGCTCGTCGCGAAGCATTTCAACGATCCAAAGCCGACGCTGTTCTACACCTTCAGCGGGCCGGACTTTCTCTATGCGGATGCGTTCTTCCCAACGGCTGAAACGTACGTAATGGCCGGGCTTGAACCGCCGGGAGCAATCCCGAACCTGAACAAGTTCTCGAAAAAGGAACTGGCCAACGCGCTCGGCGAACTCCGTGGGTCGCTGAGCTCGGTTCTGAGCTACAGCTTCTTCCGCACCAAATCGATGCGCATCGATTTCGGCAAAGCCCGCATGAACGGAACCGTTCCTGTTTTGATGGCCTTCCTCGCCCGTTCCGGCAAAACCGTATACGACGTCTCGCTTATCGATCTTGATGAAACGGGCGCCGTTCATCCCGCTGAAGAGAAGATTGCCAACGCCAAATCCAAGGGCGTGAAGATCGTTTTCTCTGACAACACCGGCAAGAAGCGCACGCTCTATTATTTCAGCACCGACCTTTCAAACGACGGCATCAAAACCAGCGGCTTCCTAGCTTTTGCTGGCAAGCTCGGCAGCGCCGACGCCTTCATCAAGAGCGCGTCGTATCTGATGCACGAAGACAAATTCTCGACGATCCGCGAGTTCCTGCTCGCAAACAGCTCGTCGATCCTCGAAGACGACTCCGGCATTCCCATTCGCTATTTCGCGCAAGGATGGCGTCTCCAGCCATTCGGACGATACGTCGGACCGATCCCGCTGTTCCGTGGTCAAAACCAGCCCGCGCTCAATCGCGTCTTCTCGAAGGACCGCGCAACGCCGATCGATTTCGGCATCGGCTATCGCTGGCGCCCGATGGAATCGAACCTGTTGCTCGCCGTGAAAGACAGCGCGGCGAACGCCCCCGAACTCTCGCCAGAGAATGCGGCTGCCGAGCGCGAGAAAAATCGCAAAAGCGATAGAAGCGCCGTCGAAGGCAAGCGGGTAAAGGAAGCCCGCGCGGACATTCCGAAACGCGAGCCGCGCACGCCTCGCAAGCGCAAGCAGCAGGCCGCTCCGGTTGGCTCACAGATGTTCTTGTTCGAGCAGCCCTGAGCCGTGAGCCAAGACGCCTAGCTGACCTAAACGTCGGCTAGGTATTGCGACAACGCATCGGCTGTTGCGGGAAAGCGCTGCACGTCAACGTGCTCGGGCAGCGCTGTTGCCGCGATCGCCGCGACGTATCCCTCCGGTACCGATAAATCCCCAACCCGCAAACTGGCGACGCGATCATCCATCCCTCGCACGCCAGTTGATTGGGCAATAACGCCGTGCGCCGTCAGCATCCGGCCGATGCCGCTCCCCAGCGCCTTGGCAACCGCTTCGAGACGAACCCAAGCGCGCAGCACGTCATCGTCACTCGCGGGATCGAGAGCATCGCACGCCGCATCGATGGCAGCCGCTGCGGTAACGAGCCTCTGCCGCCGCTCCAGCGACATCGACAGAGTTCGCGCACCCTCGATGTCGATTCCGACGGCGCCGCTCTGCGCCACGGCAATGAGTGCCACGCCCCCACTATGTGAGACGTTGAAGACCGGCATGCCCGCCGGGAGTTCCGGACGTCCGCCATCGGCCAAGATGAAATCGACGCTGCGGATCGTCGGTCCAGCGTAACGTTCGAGCACGATCCGCGTCGCAATCCGAGCGGCGCGCCAACGCATCAAGGTCTCGACGTCACCGCCCTTGCGTTCGGCACGAGCACGATCTTCGGGTGACAGGCACGGCAGCGCATCCTCTGTTGCAAAGAGTAGCGGCCGCGCAGCATCAAGATCGACGAACGTTACAATCGGCTCTGCGCTGAGTGCTGCGCCAGCCACCTCACGAGGCCCGCGCGCAGTGTTCACGGCTGCTCCGCACGCACCTTCTTGGCCTCAACCGCCAGATTGGCCCCAGTGATCGGCAAACCAAGCAGAATGGCGCGTGCAATCTCAAGCTCGCGAATGGCCGTGAGCACGACCATCTTCGGTTCCGGACGCGCGACCACTTCGGTCACAGGAAGCGGTTCAGGTGTTGGAGCGGTGAACGTCTTTACGGGCGAGATCGGCTTGCGCCCGCGCTTCTTTCGCACGGGTTCCGCGCCGGTTTTCGCGACTTGCTCGGCAACGCGATGGGCCGCAGCCTTGACTTGATCGATCCCATGCTCGCGCAAAATCTTCTGCACACCGCGGATCGTGTAGCCCTCCGCGTGCAGCAGCGCGCGAATGCCTCTGAGCAATTCCATATCTTCCGGACGATAGTAGCGGCGGCCGCCGCCACGCTTCATCGGCCGAATTTGCGGAAACCGTCCTTCCCAAAATCGCAGGACGTGCTTCGGGATCGCTAGCTCATCGGCAACCTCACCGATTGTGCGAAACGCTTCCGCCGATTTGCCCAACTTCAGACCCCCTCTGAAAATCGCAGCTTGCACGCAACGGAGACGCCACCGGCTGCGATTGCGCCGGCGCCTTCCGCTAAAAGGACCTTAGTCCTTCACGTGACCCTTGTTGATGCGATCTTTCATGATGTTCGAGGGACGGAACACCAGCACGCGCCGCGGCGTGATCGGAACCTCTTCACCGGTCTTCGGATTGCGCCCGATCCGTTCGCCCTTCTGACGGATTCCGAACGAACCAAATGACGACAGCTTGACGGCATCACCACCCGCGAGGCTGCCCGAAATCTCTTCCAGCACACGCTCCACGAGATCCTGGCTCTCGTTGCGCGGCAAACCGACTTTGACGACGACGGCTTCCGCGAGATCCGCTCGCGTCAACGTTTTGCCCGTCATAATTTCCTCCCGCCGACGACTATTCGACCTACAATGCTAGCGGCAGTACGTCGCGGGGTCAACGTAAAGCGTTGAATGCGCATGTTAATTGTTTGGCCAAATGAAGAAATTCGGGCTTTTCCAGCCGTGCGCTACCAGCGCGCTAACACGGAGCCCCAGGTAAAGCCGCCACCCATGGCTTCCATCAGGATCAGCGAACCTTCCTTGACGCGGTGAGCCTCGAACGCATCGTTCAACGCCAGCGGGATCGACGCTGCCGACGTATTCCCATGCTTTTCCAGCGTCATCACGATCTTTTCGGGCTCAACGCCAAGCTTCTTGGCAATGCCATCCAGAATGCGCTTGTTGGCCTGATGCGGAATGTAGAGATCGATCTCATCGGCCGCGTAGCCCGTCGCAACCAGCGTTTCCTCGATCACGCCTGAAATCTTCTGCACGGCATGACGAAACACCTCGCGCCCGTTCATGCGCAGATGCCCTGTCGTCTTCGTAGAACCCGGACCACCATCGACATAGAGCAGGTCTTCGTATCGTCCGTCCGAGCGCAACAGCGTGGAGATGATGCCCCGGTCTTCGCGGGTGCCGTGCTGCGGCTGCGCTTCAAGCACAACCGCACCAGCGCCATCACCGAACAACACGCATGTCGAACGATCCGACCAATCGAGAATGCGCGAGAACGTTTCCGCACCGATGACGAGCGCGCGCCGCGATTGTCCCGTCTTCAGAAAATTATCCGCGACCGTCATCGCATAAACGAAACCGGAGCAGACAGCCTGCACATCGAACGCCGCGCCTTTCGTGACGCCAAGCATCGACTGGATGCGCACCGCTGTTGCGGGAAAAGTCCGGTCTGGGGTCGCCGTAGCGCAAACGATCAAGTCGATATCGATCGGATCGATGCCAGCGCGTATCAGCGCCTTCTTGGCGGCTGCGGCTCCGAGAAATGATGTCGTCTCGTGCTCGTCCGCAATATGCCGGCTGACAATGCCCGAGCGTTCACGGATCCACTCATCGGTCGTATCGACGATCTTCGACAGGTCGTCGTTCGTAACGACCTTCTTCGGAAGAGCAGCTCCAACACCGCGAATAACAGAGCGAAGAACTGCGACCACGCCTATACCTTTCGAAGCTCTGCGCTACCGGCGGGCTGTTCCGAGGGCGAACTGGGGGAACTGGCCACGGATAGCTGTTGATGGAAGCCGTTAATATCCGCCGTCAGGCGCGCAATAAGACCGGAGTCAGCCATTTCGTAAGCAAGATCGACCGCGCTCGCAAATCCGAAGGCGTCCGTGCCTCCGTGGCTCTTCACCGCAATGCCGTTAAGCCCGAGGAAAGTGCCACCGTTAACCCGCCGCGGGTCCATCTTTTCCCGCAGAACGCGAAACCCGCCCTGCGCCAGAAATGCCCCAACCTTGCTAATGATCGAACTCTTCATCGCAGCGCGCAGGTAGGCCCCGATCTGCCGGGCGGTCCCTTCGGCGGTCTTGAGCGCAATATTGCCCGCGAACCCTTCAACGACGACAACGTCGACCGCGCCTTTACCAATCTGATCGCCTTCGACGAAACCTTTGTAGTCGAGAGGCAGCGCAACGGCCGATTTAAGCAGCGCATGCGCAGCCTTCACGTCCTCGTTGCCCTTCATGTCCTCCGTGCCGACATTCAGCAGACCGACCGAAGGGCGTTCGACGTGGAAGACCGCACGCGCCATCGCGGCGCCCATCAGAGAAAAGTCGCTCAGTTGCGAAGCTGTTGCACCGATATTGGCGCCAACATCGAGAACGATGCATTCCGCAGAGATCGTCGGCCACAGCGCCGCGATGGCCGGACGTTCGATGCCCGCAATCGGACGCAGGATCAACTTCGCCATTGCCATCAGCGCGCCGGTGTTGCCAGCCGAGACTGCCGCATCCGCTTCGCCGACTTTGACCGCCTCGAGCGGCATCCACATGCTGGAGCCTTTGCCGTGGCGCAGGGCCTGGCTTGGCTTCTCGTCCATCGAGATGATGCGGTCGGTATGAACAATCCGCGATTTTGCAGCGAGCGCAGGATGATCTTTCAGAACGGCTTCGATGCGCGTCTGCTGGCCGTAAAAAATGAAATTCAATGAGGGCTGGCGCTCAAGCGACAGCGCGGCGCCCGGAACCAGGACTTCCGGTCCGTGGTCGCCGCCCATAGCGTCGATAGCAATCGTTTTTGGGCCAGCCATGCGTGCCAAATATGCCCATGATCCAGTCTCCGGCGCGACGCGCACGAAAAACGATCACAGCCCTTTAGAACCCCGGATTCGCCGCGAACATAATCTTTTGGGGTCAACCGACAAGGCGAAATCGCGCCTCATGCACCGCTTGCCGCAGCGGGCGCTCAATCTTTGCTCTTAAGCTTGGATAAAGCTGCGAAAGGGCTCAATTTTTCCTCGCCTGCCGCCTGCGGGTCGCTCCATTTGAACTCGGCATCCCGTTTCCGGGGGTAAGGGTCAAGCGAACCCGATAGCGTCTCAAAGACGATCCGGCCGACCGGAATGATGCCCCGCTCCAGGACGTCGAAATCCGGCCCGGACAGCACGCTGACGTCACCGTCTTCGTCGTCTGAACCTTTCTCGACCTCCGGCCGGAATTCCACATCGTAAGCCGCGGAAATCGTAGAGGCGACCGGCTCCAGCGTAACGACGCACGGCTGTTCCAGAGCCGCCGAGATCGTGCCGACCAGCCTGTATCCGCCACCCGCAACGGCTTTAATTCGAAACTTGGAGCTCAATCGCGAAAGCACGAGCAGCCCCAGCTCCGCAGCAAGAGCATCACGCTCGGCATCCGTCGCCTCGCGTTCCCCGTCGAGATAGCTCGCAGGAATTTCCGTTGCCTTGTAGGCCCAGTCCAAAATCTCTGTCACGATGCTCGCGTCCCGCTCAGCAAATCGCCAAATCCTCCCCGCGCCGCAAACGCTTCAAACGCCTCGTTACCCAGCGCAACGGAAGCACTCCGAACATAGGCGGCAAGCGCGTCCGGATCAGCAGGAGCCTCCGGTTTGTCTCCAAAAACATGCCGGACCAAGCTCTCGCGCAGATCATGGCATCCGGCAAAACTCAGACCCCGGCGATAATCCTTGGCGCGCTCGTAAAAGGCAGCGGCCGCCCGCTTAACCTTCTTCCCAACCGAAAGATCCCCGACCCCCATTTCCCGCATGCAGTCGTCCATATCCGTCACAAAACCTTCAACCAGCCGCTGCGACAGGCGTTGATCCACCACCCCGCCCGCCCGAAGAGTTTCAAGGGCGAAAAAGAGATGTAGAGCAACAATTTCGAAGCGGCCTTCCGGTGTGTCAGGAACGCCCATCCGAGCGTAAAATGCCGGATGCCGCGCCGCGGCCACGACCGCGCCATAAAGCTCGCTTGCTCTCTGGGTGGTTTCGGCACGACGCCTGAACCATTGCAACATGCTTTCGTGGGTCCTTTGATCCATCCGGAAGACCGGGGGAATTGCCTGGGGATCGTGTGGGGATATGGCACTGGCTCTCAGTTGCCCGAAATTTCCGCACATTCTAAACACACCCCTATCGGACGGCGAAGCGATTCTGGTTAGGCGAAGGGCCGAATGCGACAGCATGGCAAGGTACGAGTGCGGCGCGCGGTAATCTCCCGCTTGCTGGCGCTTGCCGCAGTAGCGGTTCTTCCGGCGTGCGAAGGCACGATCACAAAACACGGCCAGCAGTTCCGCGCGACGGATCTTCAGGCGATCCAGCCGGGCATGAGCCAGGATCAGGTCCGCGGTGCGCTTGGCACCCCGGCGACGACGGCCATCGTCGGCGACGGGCGCGCCTTCTATTACATCTCGAGCACGGACACGCAGTCCTCGTTCTTCCTGCCAACTGAGCAGGATCGCCAAGTCGTAGCCGTCCATTTCAATCAGGGCGGCACGGTACAAGACGTGGCGCACTACGGCCTGAAGGACGGCAAGGTGTTTGATTTCATCAGCCGCACCACACCGGCTCCGGGCGGCAAGGATGAAGGCATCGTCAAATCGCTGTTCCGCAACCTCGGCAAGCAGCAGCTCTTCGGAAACACCTGACGCTTAGCCTGCCTAAGCTCCACATCGGGCATAATCCCGCGCGATTTCGCGCGGGCATTGATCCCGCATGACGGCGTTAAGCAATCCTGGGTTGCCCAATCGGGTTATGCGCTTCATGTTGCTGCGCTAGGCTTACGGGTGGATCAAAACCGGGAAGCGCTGCATATGGAAAATATCGAAGTCGGGTTCATGGTCTTTCTGGCTGACGGTGCCGACGCCGTCGGCGCAGTTCGCGAAGTCTCGAACACATCCCTTGTCATCTACGTCGAAAACGGCGGCGAGTTCGAAGTCCCCCGCTCGGCGGTCAAGGACGTGCATTCGGACAAGGTGATCCTCGACGCGGGCCGCCTCGACTCTCACATCCTAAAGGCCGTCGGACACGCGCACGATCGCGAAGACCCGAACCTCACCGGCTAAAACTTTCGCACGTTCAGCCCGCCTCGACGGACGAGCGTCGGAATGTGCAAAAAAACAAAGGCCCCGGATCGCTCCGGGGCCTTCGCATTTGTCAGTATCGAACGCCTACCAGTGCGCCAGAACGGCAAGCAGCAGCAGCGCAACGATGTTGGTGATCTTGATCGCCGGGTTCACAGCCGGACCCGCGGTATCCTTGTAGGGATCGCCGACGGTATCGCCCGTTACCGAAGCCTTGTGAGCTTCCGAGCCCTTCTCGTGCTTGACGCCGTCTTTGTCGACAAAGCCATCTTCGAAGCTCTTCTTTCCGTTGTCCCAGGCGCCACCGCCCGAGGTCATCGAGATTGCAACGAAGATACCCGTAACGATCACGCCGAGCAGCATCGCACCCACCGCCGAGAACGCAGCGCCCTTACCGGCAATCGCGTTGATGACGACGAACAGTACGATCGGCGACAGCACCGGCAGCAACGACGGCGCAATCATCTCCTTGATCGCGGCGCGCGTAAGCAGGTCGACCGCACGAGCGTAGTCGGGCTTCGACGTACCCTTCATGATGCCGGGGTCTGCTTTGAATTGGCGGCGAACCTCTTCAACGATCGATCCGGCTGCACGTCCGACCGCCGTCATCGCGAGGCCGCCGAACAGGAAGGGGATGAGACCGCCGAGCAGAAGACCCGCAACGACGTATGGGTTCTCAAGGCTGAAGTTGATGTGTACGTCCTTGAAGAACTGATAGCCCGTCGCGCCCGGAGCATTCGCTTCCGAGATGAAGTGCTGCAGGTCGTAGCTGTAGGCCGCGAACAGCACGAGCGCGCCGAGGCCCGCAGAACCGATCGCATAACCCTTCGTCACAGCCTTCGTGGTGTTGCCGACAGCGTCCAGCGCGTCCGTCGAGCGACGAACTTCCTTCGGCAGTCCGGCCATTTCCGCAATGCCACCCGCGTTGTCCGTCACCGGACCGAACGCGTCGAGAGCGACGATCATACCGGCAAGACCGAGCATCGTCGTTGTCGCGATCGCCGTTCCGAAGAGACCACCAAGCTGATACGTCGCGATGATGCTCGCAACGATCGCGATCGTCGGCAACGCGCAGGCTTCAAGAGAAACCGCAAGCCCCTGGATCACGTTGGTGCCATGACCCGTCACCGACGCCTGGCTGATCGACCTCACCGGACGATAGCCGATGCCGGTGTAGTATTCGGTGATCCAGACGATCAGGCCCGTCAGCGCGAGGCCGATGAGCCCGCAGATGAACAGGTTTTGTCCCGTAATCACCTGCCCCGCCGCCGTACCGACTTCACCAAACCCGCCGAGCACGTATTCGGTCGCGACCCAAAGGCCGAGCACCGACAGCACACCCGACGCGATAACGCCGCGATAAAGCGCGCCCATGATCGAGCCATTCGTACCGAGCTTCACGAAGTACGTGCCGACAATCGACGTGATGATGCACGCTGCGCAGATCGCGAGCGGATAGAGCATCAGCGCAGCGAGGCTCGGCTGACCGGCGAAGAAGATCGCGGCGAGAACCATCGTTGCAACGACCGTCACGGCATAGGTTTCGAACAAGTCGGCCGCCATACCGGCGCAGTCACCGACGTTGTCACCAACGTTATCGGCAATCGTCGCCGGGTTGCGCGGATCGTCTTCGGGAATGCCCGCTTCCACTTTGCCGACGAGATCGCCGCCGACGTCCGCACCCTTCGTGAAGATGCCGCCGCCGAGACGGGCGAAGATCGAAATCAGCGACGCGCCGAAGCCGAGCGACACCAGAGCGTCAACCACATCGCGGCTGCCCGGCGCCAAGCCCATTCCGTCCGTCAGGAACGCATAATAACCGGCGACACCAAGCAGTGCCAAACCGGCGACGAGCATGCCCGTGATCGCGCCAGACTTGAACGCGATGTCGAGGCCCTTGCCCAACGAAACCGTTGCAGCCTGCGCCGTTCTGAGGTTAGCGCGCACCGACACGTTCATGCCGATGAATCCGGCGAGGCCCGAGAGAACCGCGCCGATCAGAAATCCGAATGCCTGAAGGGGTCCAAGCAGCAGCCAGGCCGCCACAAAAATAACAGCTCCGACAATCGCAATAGTACGGTACTGACGGTTCAGGTACGCCTGAGCACCCTCCCTGACAGCAGCCGCAATTTCCTGCATGCGTGCGTTGCCTTGATCGGCACTGAGCACGAAGTTCGAGGTAATGAATGCGTAGAGGATGGCCAGCGCCCCGCAGGCGATGATCCCCAGTAGTATGCTGCTCATGGAGTGGTCCTTTTTGCCCCGTTATTATGGCGGCTCGAACCAGCCGGAAGGCGATGGTTCGATTCCCCCCTTTGGCTTCCTAGGTACACAGAGTCGCGGCGGACCATGCCAAAAGCGCACGGGCGTTGCAACCAAGTCACTGGCGCCACGCCCATGAAAAAGCGGCCCGACGAGAAATACTCGTGGGCCGCGAAAGTCAGAAGATGGGGACGGGAAAGAGAGCCGCCTTAGCGGTGGCGGTGGTGGCCCCAGTGGCGGTGTCCGCCGCGGTGGCCCCAATGCCGGTGATGGCGATGGCCCCAATGACGGTGCCCCCAGTGGCGATGGCGCCAGCGGGGTCCACCATAGTAGTAGCTCGGACCGCCGTAGTAGCCGTAGCGATAGCGCCGCGGATAGTATCCGTAACCACCCCAGCCCGGCGCACCGAAGCCGAAGTAAAGTCCACCACCGCGCCAACCGCGGTGACGCCAATGGCGATGACCCCAGTGCCTATGACGGTATCGAACCTGGGTAGCACCAGGCGCAGGCTTCTCGATGTTCATCTTGGTTAGTCCGGCAGCCGCGTTCGCGGACGCCGGCGACGTTCCGGCGAACGCCAAAAGGCCGCCGAGAACGGATAACGACATGAATAATTTTCGCATGTGAATCTCCTAGATACGGCACCCGTTACGCTCTGCGAATTCGGACAGTACCGATATTCTCCGTAACGTATGACCCGGCTCCGAGTTGCACCTCAGGAAGTTTCTATGTTCGCCCGACAACCAGATTACGCGTCTTTTGCAGTGAACGGCGAATGAACACAGTCGATATGCATAGCGACTATGCCAATTCTGAACGCGAATTGAGGCTGGGACGCTTGCACTCCCAACATGCTAAATCAAACGGACAGTAACGAAAGCGGAGGCTGTCGTGACGATTGATACAAGCTTAAGATCGCCTGAAGGCCAGAGCCTATTGAAGACAGCCGCACAGGCTTATGGCTTGGACGATCAAAAGGCTGGAACCGCCCTTCGCTCGCTGGCGGACTCGGTGAAAGTCCGGATCGAGCGCGCCATGCTCTCCCGCGGTGGCGTCGCCGACGTCGCCGCGCTCGTCACCAATCCCAATAACCAATTGCTCGAAGAACCCGGTTCGGCATCGCTGTCAGCCGCCGAGGAAAACGGCAACGACATTCTCAGCGTGCTGACCGGAAGCAAGCATATCAGCCGAGGCATCGCTGCAAGCGCTGCGCGCCAGTCCGGCCTTCCGGCATCGACGACAGAAAAACTTCTGCCCGCCGTTGCAACCCTGCTCGTTGGAGAGTTGCAGCGTCAGTCCCAACCCGCGCTCGACAAAATCGTGCAGCAGTCTCCGTCATTGTTCGGAGAACTCAGAAACCCGCTCGGCGGACCGGGGAGCCCATCGCAATCGTCCGCGCCGTCATCTGAGATCGACGCCGGACCTCCTCCGCCCATTCCGGGAAACACGATTCCCGGCGTCGGCCGGTCAGCATCGCGACGGTATCAGCCGGATCAAGACAGCCCATATGATCGGCTGCCCGACATCGTTCGCCGTGGCGGCGCCCCCGCACCGGGCGGCGGATCGCTGGAAGATGTCATTCGATCGATATTCGGAAAGGTCCTTGGATCCAACCGAGGCGTTATCGGTACGATGATCCAAATCTTCTTGATCCGCTGGCTCGCGTCGATGGCGCGGCGCATTCTCTCGCGCGTCGTCACTGGCCGATAAAGCCAGACGACGCGACGAGAAGAATTCAACAGCGAAAGATCAGCGGCAAGGCCGTGAGCTGAGATCGCAACCCCAAGAGCCAGCTGAGCCCGTGCAGTTGGCCTGCTTGCCAGCAGACCGCTTCCAGCTTGCCCACCTGGAGCCGTACTCAAAATCAGTGAACTGGATCCATGACTTTACGGCTGCAGCCATAGCGGCAGCTTTCGTTGCCTGGCCAGAGCTTGAACCATAATGGAAGTGGTCCACGAAGCAGACGCGACCACCCTCGCGGCGCTGAGTATGGATGGAATCCAACCCCGTTTCGTCAGCGATTACAGGTGGCGCGGCGATAGCAAAAAAAGCAAGTGCGGCAAATGCCGGACGAATCCAAACGGAACGATTCATTGTGCTGTCCCCGACGAACAAGGGATCTACTCCCCCGGACGCATCTTGCAGATTCAGCACGTTGTCCGAAGGGCCGACGCCCTTCGAACGATGAAAATCTCACTCGCAGCGGCAAACAGGGCACACTGCCCGCCTTGGCGGGACATATGCGCCACGGCCGCGCCTGCGTCTCTACTTTACGGCGACGACCGAAATTTCAACCAGCATCCGCGGGTCGATCACTTTAGCTTCAACGCACGCGCGGGCCGGAGCATCCTTGCCGCCGAGCCAAGCGCTCCAGGCTTTGTTCATGCCATCGCGGTTGCGAATGTCGTTGAGCCATACCGTGGCCTGAACGATCTTCGATTTGTCGGTTCCCGCAAGCGCCAGCAAGCGGTCGACCTCGGTCAGAACTTCGGCAGTCTGACCTTCAACGTCGCGTGAAAGATCGGTCGGGATGACACCCGCGGTGAAGACGAAACCGTTCGCCTCCGTGACCTTCGAATAAACGGCCGTCGATTCATAACGATTGATCGTCATTTGAGCGCTCCCCAAACTATTGTTGGGGGGCGTCTTAGCAGCCCGAACCGCTCTCAAGAAGCCTCAAAGCAGGGGCGGGTCGACGTGCCGCTCACCATCGATAACAAGCCCCTTGAGGGCTGCCTCGCCGTCGCCGCCAACCGCCACGATGGCCTCGATTTTATGGTCGCGCACCTTCTCTTCCAGCACACGCCCCGTGCCTTCGGGAACGAAATAGCTTTCGATCCCGTAGCGAACATTGAGCACGACGTCCCGTTTGTCCTGGGCCGACCAAACGTTGATGACCTGCCCTTTGAGAACCCGTTCGTCCGGCGAGAGCTTCGGCGCATCGGCGCTTACCCCGCTAACGGTCCAGTTTCCGTCCGCGCCTTTGCCGAGGCGAACGTAAACCGTCGAACCCCGGCTCAAATTCGCAATCTCAGGCGCCGGGCCAGGCTGGCGGATCGACGAAAGATCGTAACCGAGGATCACATACTCGCCACGGAAAATATCGCGCGGATCAACCGGCTTCACCGGCAGCACAATCTCTTCGCCTGATTTGATGAGCCGGTCGCGATCATAGAGCACCTTCACCAACGCAGCCGACTGCACCGTGGCGACCAACCCGAGAAGCGGCCAGAGGTACTTCGAGATGCCAATCATGCTGCAACCTCGCTCGGGCGGACGCTTCTAACCAACCGCAGCGCCAGGAAAGCAAGCGCGGCAACAATCACCGCCGCAATCAGGAAGAACAGCGACGTTCCGAGGATCGATCCGACCGTCCGCCAATAGAGCGAAAGGATCTCGAGCGAAAACCCAATGTAGCCAACCCAAAGCACTCCGCGATTTCCGGTCTGCACGCCGTAAGCAATAGCGCCGAGCAAAAGAACAAGCGTAACGATCGCGAGCGTAATCAGCATCGAGAGCGTCGGGCTTTCCCAAAACTGCAATGCGAATAGCCCGGTGAATGCGACAGCGATCGGATAACCGAGCACGGCTCCCGCAGCGGGAGCCATGTCCGGCCGCAGCTTTTCAACGGCGATCACGGCGATGGAAGCCGCAATGCCGATAATCGCGACGATGGCGTTCTCGCCATGTGCAGACAGCAGAAATCCGAGCGAGACCACAAACCCCGACAGCGCCAACGCCGAGAGGTGCAATCCGGGATACCACCGCTGCCAAATAAATGCCGCCGTCACCGCAAGCCAGCCGATGAGGAACGGCCAATGCACCCCCACGAATGACCGCGATGTCGTTTCCATGCCGGACCAGACACACACGAGCACCATCGCAAAGCCAAGCGTCGGATCTGAACGCAGCAGAACACCGGCAAAGAGAGCCGCAACCCACCACAGCAAAACCGCGTCAGGCGCATGACCATCGAGGTGATACATCTGGCTGATGAGCATGATGCTGGCGCCGAACATCGCCGACGAAAACAAAACGGCGGCATCGGCAAACGCAGGCTGATCGCGTCCGGCGAAAACGCCCGCTACCCCGTAACCCGCCCAGATCGAAGCAAGCAAAAGCCCGAGACGCGCGAGCCGTGGAACATCCGCCCAATGCGCGGCGACAAACGAGATTGCGGCGAAACCGAACAGCACGCTCGCAAGAACGGCGAGCGCGCCCGCCAGACTGAACTCGCGATTGTTCTTTGCCACATCGGCAAGAATGACGGTGCGGGAGCTATCGGTGATCCAGCCGTTCGCTTGCCAGCGGTCCAGATCGCGCGCTAGCCGCTTGCTATATCTGCTCCACATCCCAATCCGCTTCCGCGCTGCATGAACCGTGCGCCGATACGTGCCTGCCCTTGCCGGCAAATTCAAGACAGGTTGAGAGGTTAGCGTTTCCGCACCAAAACAAATCGGCGCATTTCAAAGCAGTCCGTCGTCTGAATTGCACAAGCCGTAACCTTGTTTGTGCGCATGCCAGCCCGGAAGACACACACCCGGCAAAGGTTGTGTATCCACACCGGCATTTCCTTGACGAGCGCACGCGACTATTGCACCTTGTTGCGAATGATTGTCATTTGCGAAAAGAAACTTTCTCCCTGATGGACGTCAAAACCGACCCTCCGACGAACGCATCTCCGAAATCCCAATCCGGGCAGACATCAACTTGGAGGCGGGACGTCGGGGAACGATCCCTCGGCGAAGTTTTCGCGTCCGTTCCCGTCGATGCCAAAGCTTCGCCGTGGCGCCGCTTCGCTGCGTTCGTTGGGCCGGGCTACCTCGTCGCGGTCGGCTACATGGACCCCGGCAACTGGGCCACGTCGATCGCGGGTGGATCCAAATTCGGTTACGCGCTCCTCTTCATTGCTCTGCTGTCGAACATCATGGCGGTCATCCTGCAGAGCCTCTGCGCGCGCCTGGCCATCGGCTCGGGACGTGATCTCGCGCAGGCATGCCGCGATGGCTATCCGCGCTGGACCGCAATCCCGCTGTGGCTCCTCGCCGAAATCGCAATCATTGCAACCGACGTCGCCGAGGTCGTCGGCACCGCGATCGGTCTCAACCTGCTGTTCGGAATTCCCCTTGAGATCGGCGTCATCCTGACGGCGCTCGACGTTTTCGTCATTTTGCTTCTTCAGCGTCTCGGCTTCCGCTACCTCGAAGCCTTCATCATCACGATGCTCGGCGTTATCACAATCTGCTTCGGCATCCAGATCGCGCTCGCCGATCCGCAATGGGGCGAAGTGATACGCGGCTTCGCGCCAACGACCGACATCTTGAGAAATCCGGACATGCTCTACATCGCGCTCGGCATCATCGGCGCGACGGTCATGCCGCATAACCTCTATCTTCATTCGGCAATCGTTCAGACACGCGCTTACGGCACGACAACGAAAGAGAAACGCGAAGCACTGAAATTCGCAACGGTAGACTCAACCGTTGCGCTCACGTTAGCCCTCGCCGTCAACGCATCGATCCTCATCCTCGCAGCAGCAGCGTTCCACAAAACAGGACGAACCGAAATCGTCGAATTGCAGGAAGCGCAATCGTTGCTCCATCCGCTGCTCGGCTCGGCCATCGCACCCACGTTGTTCGGCATCGCGCTACTCTGCTGCGGGTTGAATTCAACCGTCACAGCCACCCTCGCTGGACAAACGGTGATGGAAGGCTTCATCGACATTCGCCTGAAGGCTTGGCTCCGCCGCCTCGTGACGCGCGCCTTTGCGCTCATTCCCGCAGCGGGCGTCACGCTGCTCTATGGCGAAGCCGAAACGGCGAAGCTCCTAATTCTCTCGCAAGTGGTCCTCAGCCTCCAGCTTCCCTTCGCGATCGTCCCGCTGGTGCAGTTCACAGCAAGCCGCGCGAAAATGGGTGCGCTGGTATCACCGAGATGGTTGACGGCAATTGCAGTCGTAATCGCCGCGCTCATCATCGCGCTCAATCTGAAGCTGATTTTCGATTTTCTCGTCGAAGGCTGAGCGCCTGCCGTCCTGCGCGCATGAGCGGGTTGCAACGTCGGACTACCGCGCTTAAGTAGCCGGGCGCTCAGGCGCCAACCGGCCGCGTCGCGCGCCGACGCATCCCCTTCAACTCGCAGATCGAAACGCACCAACGAATGCCGCTCAAGAACCAATCCATCGTGCACGTCGTCGGAGCAGGCCTCGCAGGCTCTGAAGCCGCTTGGCAGATCGCATCCCGGGGTGTGCCGGTCGTGCTGCACGAAATGCGTCCCGTGCGTTCGACAGAAGCGCACAAAACGGACGGCTTCGCCGAACTCGTGTGCTCGAACTCCTTTCGCTCAGACGATTGGGAGAACAACGCGGTCGGCTTGCTGCATGAAGAGATGCGCCGCGCGAATTCGCTCATCCTGTCCTCGGGCGACAAGGCAAAGCTTCCGGCAGGCGGCGCACTTGCCGTCGATCGCGATGCATTCTCCGCCGAAGTGACCGCGCGCCTCGAAGCGCATCCCCTTGTCTCGATCGAACGCGGCGAACTCTCTGCCCTGCCGCCAAGCGATTGGCAAAACGTCATCATCGCGACCGGACCGCTGACTTCGCCGGACCTCGCTGCAGCGCTTGCGGAACTGACGGGCGAAAGCTCACTCGCATTCTTCGACGCCATCGCCCCCGTCATTCATCGCGAAAGCATCGACACGTCGATTGCGTGGTTCCAATCGCGATATGACAAGGCCGGACCCGCGGGCACCGGCGCCGACTACCTGAACTGCCCGATGTCGAAACCGGAATACGAAGCCTTCGTCGACGCGCTGCTCGCGGGCGACAAGACGTCGTTCAAAGAATGGGAAGCCTCAACACCCTACTTCGACGGCTGCCTGCCCGTTGAGGTAATGGCCGAGCGCGGCCGCGAGACACTGCGCTATGGACCGATGAAACCCGTCGGCCTTGACGATCCGCGCACCGGACGCTGGCCCTATGCGGTCGTGCAACTTCGCCAGGACAACGCGCTTGCCACGCTTTGGAATATGGTCGGCTTTCAGACAAAACTGAAGCACGCCGAACAGGTGCGCATCTTCCGCACGATCCCTGGTCTCGCAAACGCAGAGTTCGCGCGCCTCGGCGGCCTTCATCGCAACACCTATTTGAACTCGCCGCGCCTGCTCGACCGCGCGCTGCGCCTGAAAGCCGAGACACGCCTACGCTTTGCCGGACAAATCACGGGCGTTGAAGGCTACGTCGAAAGCGCCGCCATCGGCCTTCTTGCCGGTCGTTTCGCCGCTGCCGATGCATTGGGCGAAACGATCGCGCCGCCGCCGCAAACAACTGCGCTCGGCGCTCTTCTCGATCACATCACCGGCGGGCACCTCGTCACCGAAGACGGCGAGGCAGGCAAACCGCGTTCGTTCCAGCCGATGAACATAAACTACGGCTTGCTGCCCGATCTCGAAACGGTCCCGACGCACGACGACAACGGCGCCCGCCTCAAAGGACCCGAACGCGGCCGCGCGAAAAAGCGCGTGATGTCCCGCCGCGCCATCGCCGATCTAACGGCGTGGCTCGACGGACAATCGGCAACGAAGCCTGCCGAATGATTTCGCGCGCGGCTTCGACTATTGCGAAGCTGGCGCGAACGGCTTGATCTCCAGGTCGTCAGACTGAGGAGCAGGTGCCGCGGGCGGCACTCCTTGCTGAGACGGCTGAGCGGAAGGCTGCGTCTGCGTCTGAAACTCTCCTGACGACGCCTCAGAGGGGATCGGCGGTAACGGCTCACCCTGCGCCGAAGGCTCTGAGAAAGACGGCGCAGACGGAATTGGCGGCAAAGGCGTCCCCTGCCCCTGCACCGGCGCCGCATCGGGCAACGGCCCGCTATCGACCGAGCTCGGCGAGCCAACGACAGCCTCCGTTCGCGGCTCTGATCCGTCATCCGCAGGTTCCAGGGTGGTCGCTCCAAATCCTTGCCCGGCGGGCACAGCCGGATGTTGCGCGCCAGGAATTGGAGCAGGCGACACCGCCGCGGGCGCTCCTGGCGCGTTCATCGCAGGGTGCTGCTGCGGTGGTGCAGTCGCATCAGGCGAGGGTTCGAGGCCCGCCGCGGCGGGAGGCGCCGCGGAGCGCGGCGATGCCTGCCACCCGGAAGGTTGTTCGTTGGGCTTTGCTGGCTCCGTCACCGCACCATTTGAAGGCAGCGGCGTCACGGTAGTTTCCTTCGCCAATCCGGGCGCTGTGAGGATCGCCTTCACATCGGGAACGGCCATTCCCGGCTCATCAACCGCGGGTGCGGGACCATCGTCCGGAACGGAGATTGAAACGGCCGGTATGTCGCCTTCCTCTTCTCTCGCATACTTTGCAAGAACCGCGCGCGCCTTGTCGACGACGGAGTCGGCAATCGCGGCCTGACCTTCCGCTGTCGGATGGAACGCGCCGGAATACGTCGACGCCAACACCACCTGGAACGGCGCGAACGGCTCAATTTTCAGAACCTTCGTCATGAGTCCGGCCGCAACGTGGAAGTTGCCGGTCATGAATGCGTCGTTCGGCGTGCGGAACCACCGCTGCCGCGTAGCATACGCTTGATAGTCGCCGGGGTTGTAGGGAACCCACTTGCCGTCGATCTTGCGCGGCAGCCGAAGGTCGTCCGCCTGCCCGACGCCTTCAACGCTCAATCCAGCGCATAGCCCGCGCCCGATGAACTTCCGCCGGTGCGTTTCGACGAACGTCCAGCCGAATTCTTCCGCGCTCTGCCGCATCTCACGATGCAGCTTGTCTGCGAACCACGTGCCGAGCCTCAGCTTCGTTTCATCAAGCTGGAAATCGGGAACGACTTCCATGCCGGAGTTGCCTGTCTTGCACGTCTCGCTGCCATCGCCTTCAAGCGCCATGCCGGGATAGGCGACGAGAAGAATACGATCGCTCTCTTGCCACGGCATGTAGAGAATGTTGTGCAGCGCGCGGTTCAACGATTTGTAGCGCGCGTTGAGCCGCTTCAATTCCGCAGCCGCTTCCGCCTCGCCATACACTTCACCGAGCCAGCCGCCGAGCTGTCGCAGCAAAGACTCGTTCGAGAGAACCGCGTTTGCGACCAACCTGGAAAACCCGA
The DNA here is from genome assembly GCF_013626205.1 of Hyphomicrobium methylovorum. Taxonomy (NCBI): domain Bacteria; kingdom Pseudomonadati; phylum Pseudomonadota; class Alphaproteobacteria; order Hyphomicrobiales; family Hyphomicrobiaceae; genus Hyphomicrobium; species Hyphomicrobium methylovorum. Next base: position 3,143,173 of record NZ_QHJE01000001.1, on the reverse strand, counting down.
TGTCGTTGCCGCCGATCGACAGCAGCAAGAGATCGATCTTGCGCGCAACATTGTGCGGACACTTCCTAAGAACCAGCCCACCCTTCAACTCAGGGATCTGCCCGTTGATGTGATAGGCCTCGGGAACATCCAGCAGTTCGGCCTTCTCGTTGCCGCACTGCGCTTCCGCCACGGCCGAGATTTGCGACATGCGCGGCGGGTTCGGCACCCACTCGTTGCCTTTGTAGCGAAGGAAAAGTCCATCCGTGATTTCCGCGCCCGCGCATGACACGCCGACGAATGTCACAGCCCTGTGCGGTTCTTCGACAGCAAGCTGCAACGCCGCGCGCAACTGTTCCGAATAGAGCGAACGATGGCACGCCTGATCGAGCCAGCGCGCGTTCTCCTTGATGAATGCCTTGTCGCCGAAATCGCGCCACGGCCCAACGCGCGCCGGATAACCCGTAAGCCCGCTATAGATTCCGACCGTGCTATAATCCGCCGAACGCTCGCGCGAGAAGCGGACGGCAACATCCGGATTGCCTTCGCCGGATGCGAAGCTATCGCCCATTCCGGCGACCAGAATATCCTTGACCTTGACGTCGGTCTTGGCGACTTCGCGCCCGCCGATCTCAAGCGTCACCGCCGATCCGCCAGGATAGGGAACTTCAAAACGAACGCTCTCGCTGCAGGGCTGCGTCACAGCCTTGCCGCGCGGATGATCGCCATCGCGCGGTGCCGTTAGCCACGTGCATGAGAGCATGTTCGCATCGTCCACACCCTCGACCTTGACGATCACGGCATGACGGGACGGATTGATGTAGTCTTCGTAGGCCTTGCACTTGAACTGATTGTTGTTCCAGCACGTCTTTTGATAAATCGACGATGCCCAACCATCGGCATCGTGGCTCTGAAGCGCGCGTTCGCCGGAGAGAACAGGTGTTGCACGAGCGCTTTGGTTCAACCCCATAAACGTCGCGCGATGTGCTTCGGTGTCCCGCGGATCGGTAAAAAATCGAAATGGATTTTCCACGCGCCACGTGATCTCGGCGGCCGCATGCGCGGAATTGGGGAAGCCGATCAGCGCTGCCGCAGCGGCAGTGACCCATGCGAACGCCAGGATACCCAAGGCGCTCCATTGGTTCGATGGTGAGCGATGAGACATCTGCCCCCTTTTAAGTGCCCGGTCGATTGATACCCGCCACGTTTCAGACCGAACCGGTCCAGTGCGCACGTGCGACGCGCCACAAACGCATGAGCGGCGCGATCTCTACAATGTCGCGTTCAGGCTCATGCCCTGCCCTCTGCAAAGCGCGAAATTGGGGCTCGATGAGGGCGAGAGGCAACAATGCTGTCGTGAAGACGCGAGGTTTTTCCGCAAGTTGCCGCCGAACGGCCGCGATTGCGGACCGTGAGTCGCGGATCAATCTGGGGATCTGCGAACGCCAATCCGGAGCGCCGTCCGGCGCATTTGCCATCCATGTTGCGGGCAACGGCGACCGGCCGGCCGCAAGCGCATAAGGGAGTTCAATCGCCGTCCGCGCATAACCAGCGGCCCGTGCCGCATCGTTGAGAAGCTCGCGCGAGCCTTCATCAGGTACCCCGGTCAGAATCTGTAGCGAGACCCGCAGCGGCGTACCGTCGATGGCTTGAAATTGGGTGTCGAGCGCAGCCTCATCCGCAGGCGCGTCGGCAAATAGAGCGTCCATGTGGGCGTCGAAATATGCGGAGAACATCGACAGAGGCAGGCGATGCCGCCGCACCACATCCGCGAACGCGTCGAGCACGGGACTTCCCGAAAGCTCCGCGCCCTCTTCCGCTCGATGCAGCGCATCGCGCCACCACGCCATGCGAATTTCACCGAGCGCCGGATCCGTGACCTGCCGCGCGATATGCGCGATCTCGCCGTCAAACGCAGCAGCCGCGATGAGGTCCGGCCTCACCTTGGCCGGGGCAAACAGCGCCGCATAAAAACGGTCAGGCGCGTGGGCTCGCGCACTCGAACGAACCACCTCGGTATTTGCATCCGTTTGCTTGACCGCTGTCACGCCGATCTCCGGCACGGCTTCAATCAACCGCGATCAGCGCCGCCGCAATCGGACGCTTTTCCGCGATCAATATGTTGTAGGTCCGAGCCGCTGCGCCCGTCGACATCGGCTCGATGCCGATCCCGGCATCGGCGAATGCCGCATAAACCTGTTCATGCGGCCATTGCTGCTGCGCGCCTGTACCGAGAAGCAGCGTGATCGGCGGCGTCAGCAGAGACAGCGGGAAAGTGAAATCTTCAACCGTCAGCGCTGCGCCATCGCGCGGTTCCCACGCGTAAATCCCACTCGGCAGGCAAAGGATCGACCCGCGGTGACTCATTTCAGCAAAACGAAAACCGCCGTTACCATAAGCCGTAACGGCGGTCTCGTAAGGGTAGCGCGCACCCGCATCGGTCATTCGGGGCGGCCTCCGGCCATTAGGCCTTCGCCTTGGTCTTTCCTGATGCAACGGCCTTCGCGAGCGCATCGCTCCAGTCGCGCTTGACGCCCAGGTATCCAAGCAGCGGCGCCGCGATAAAGATCGACGAATACGTGCCGATGATCACGCCGAGCAGCATGGCGAGATTGAAGCTGCGGATGACTTCGCCGCCGAAGATATAGAGCGAGAGAAGCACCGCGATTGCCGTCATACCCGTAAGAATGGTGCGCGAAAGCGTTTCGTTAATCGACAGATTGAGAAGCTCGTTCAGCTCCATTTTCTTGAACTTGCGCAAGTTCTCTCGAATACGGTCCGACACGACGACGGTATCGTTGACCGAATATCCAAGAATGGTCAGCAGCGCCGCGACCGTCGACAAATCGAACTCGAACTGGAAGAGCGCGAAGATACCGGCAACCACCACGACGTCATGCGTCAGCGATAAGACCGCACCGACCGCGAATTGCCATTCGAACCGGAACCAGACGTATCCGACGATCGCGAGAATACCCGCCGCAACCGCTATGAAACCGGTCATCCGGAGTTCACTCGAAACCGCCGGTCCGACGACCTCGACACGCCGCTCCGTATAGTCGGCGGAGATGGCTTCCGTTACTTTCTTGACGCTGGCCTGCTGCGCGAGTTCGCCTCCCGGCTGCTCTTCGAGGCGGACCAGAACGTCGGCAGGAGATCCGAATTCCTGGATCTGCACGTTGCCGACACCGAGCGCATTGAGCTTCGTGCGCAGCGCGCTAACGTCGGCATTGCCGGTCTTGGCTCTGAGTTCGATCAGCGAGCCGCCCTTAAAATCGACGCCGTAGTTCAGACCCATGACCGCGCACAAACCGAGCGCAATCGCCATCGCCACGATCGACCCGATCAGAGCAGCGCCCTTGTAACGCATGAACGGAAGCCGGAGGTCATGGGGAAAGAAGTCCATCCCCTTGAAGACGGGTACGTATTTCATAAGCACGGCGCGTCTCCTAAACCGGAACAGTAATCTTCTGGCCCTTCGGCTGAGCCTTGAGCCAATACCAGATGAGCAGACGCACGACGGTAACCGACGCAAAAATCGACGTCAGAATGCCGATGGTCAGCGTCACCGCGAAGCCGCGGATCGGACCCGAGCCAAGCCAGAACATGATGATGGCGCAAGCAAGCGTCGTTAGCTGGCTGTCGGCGATGGTGATGAATGCGCGCGCGAAGCCCGCATCGATTGCGCTGACAGGTGATTTGCCCACACGCAGCTCTTCTCGAATACGCTCATAGACAAGGACGTTCGCGTCGACGGCCATCGCAACGCCGAGCACGAGACCCGCAATACCGGGCAACGTCATCGTCGATCCGATCAGCGTCATGAGCGCGATCGTGAGTATCAAGTGCACGAGAAGTCCGACGACCGCGAAGATGCCGAACGTGCCATACGCGAGAATTGTCAGACAGACGACGGCGATGCCGCCGATCAAGCCTGCATCCTTGCCCGCTGAAATCGAGTCCGCGCCGAGCGACGGTCCGACGGTGCGTTCTTCAACGATTGTGAGCTTCGTCGGCAGCGAGCCGGAGCGAAGCTGCACAGCCAGCGTGTTCGTGCTCTCGACGGTGAAATTGCCGGAGATCTGGCCCGACCCGCCGAGGATGGGTTCGCGGATCACCGGAGCCGAAAGAACCTTATTATCGAGGACGATCGCGAACGGCCGTCCAACGTGGTCCTTCGTGAAGTTACCGAACTTGCGCGCACCAGCCTGATTGAAGCGGAAGTTGATCACCGCTTCACCGGTGCGGCTGTCGAAACCGGGCTGTGCGTCGGCCAGGTCTTCACCCTGAACGACGGGCTGTTCACGCAGCAGATAGTCGCCGCCGCCTTCGCTCTTGTCGCTGGGGAAGATTTTGTATCCTGGCGGCACCGTCCCAAGCTTCGCGTCTTCGCCCGACATCGAAGGATGCACTTCGTGGAACGTCAGCTTCGCGGTCTCGCCGATCAGCTTCTTCAGCTCCTTGGTGTCGGTAAGACCCGGAAACTGGATCAGGATCCGGTCGGCGCCCTGGCGAACGATCGTCGATTCCGACGTGCCGAGGTTGTTGACGCGCCGGTTCACCGTTTCGATCGAAGCAGAAGCGGCGTTGGAAACACGCTGCCGGATACCTTGCTCGCTTTCGCGAACGATGACCGTGCTCGGATCTGGCCCTGCAAACACGTCGACGTCGTATCCGCCGCCGCCCATAAGCATGCTTCCGAGCGGCTGGCGCACCTTGTTGAGTGCCTTGATCGCCGCGTCGCGTTCTTCGGGTTTTGCAAGCTTGATGACGAGCTGCGTCAGACCTTGCGTGCCGATCCCCGCAAAACCAATCTTGGCTTCGCGCAATACCTTGCGCGATTCATCCCTGAGATTGTTGATCCAGTCCTTCTTGATCTCGTCCTGGTCCATGGCGAGCAGAAGATGCGCACCACCCTGCAAGTCGAGGCCCAGCGCGAGCTGATGCTTGGGCATGAACCAAGGCCACGATTCAACAGTCGACTTCGAAAAGAAATTGGGCAGCGCAACAATCAAGCCTGCCAAGCAGGTCAGTACGATAGCTAGTATTTTCGCGCGCGTGAAATGCAACATCGGAATGTAATCTCTCGTCTTGCGAGTATCTCAGAACGAACGGCGAGCAGCGGCGGAATTATCTTCGCATGCCCTCGGCAGCAAAATCACGTTGCGTCTTTGACAGGTTCGCTCTTCGAACGAACATCCAGCAGCGTGCTCTTGACGATCCGCACCCGGAAATTTTCCGCGAGCTCAACTTCGATCTCATCGCTCGTGTCGGATGATTTCAAAACCTTGCCGATCATGCCGCCAGCCGTAACGACGGTATCGCCGCGGCGTACGGCGCTGACACGATCACGATGCTGTTTCGCCCGCTGCGACTGCGGCCGGATCAGGAAGAAATAGAAGATTGCCAGCATCGCCAGCATCGGGATCATCAGACCACCAAGGGGATCGAGCGGATTCGCTGCGGCAGCCTGAGCGAAAGCTGGGGTCGAAAACATTTGCTATGGGATCCTTTGGATGTGAACGGAAAAAGCGGCCGCGCCCGAGAGCGTGAACCTCAGGGAGAGGACGGCGCCAAATTCTGGCCGGACTATAGTGTCCAGCCACCCATTTGCAACATGGCAAACATCGATTCTACGGGCCTCATTTGCCGTTGGCATTGGAGATTCAAGCGCCTAAAGACGCTGTTCGCCTTGAAAGCCCCCACAGGACCACAGATGAGCGACGCAGAATCCATCACTCCCCTCCTCGAACGGATCGCCGCAGCGCTTGACCGTCTTGCCGCACCCGCAATGGCAACCCCCGATTTTACGGCCGCCGACGCGTTCGTCTGGCAGCCGGACGGTTTCGGTTTAGAACCCGTCCACGAGGTGAACCGTGTACCGCTCAGTCTGCTGCGCGGCATCGATCGCACGTCCGTCATCCTGCTCGACAATACCCGCCGCTTCGCCGCCGGCCTCCCAGCCAACAATGCGCTGCTATGGGGCGCCCGCGGCATGGGGAAATCCAGCCTCGTCAAAGCGGCGCACGCAGAATCCCAGGCTGCAGCAGGCGGCAAGCTGAAGCTGATCGAGATTCACCGCGAGGACATCTCGACCCTTCCCCGCTGCCTCGCCTATTTGAAGGCCGCGCCATACCGCTTCATCGTGTTCTGCGACGACCTGTCCTTCGATCACGACGACACCAGCTACAAATCGCTGAAGGCCGTTCTCGAAGGCGGCATCGAAGGCCGGCCGAAAAACGTCATCTTCTACGCAACGTCAAATCGCCGTCACCTGATGCCGCGCGATATGATCGAAAACGAACGCTCAACGGCCATCAATCCGGCAGAAGCGACGGAAGAAAAAGTCTCGCTGTCGGATCGCTTCGGTCTGTGGCTCGGATTTCATAACGCCAGCCAGGACGACTATCTCGCCATGGTCCGCAGTTACGTTTCGCATCTCGCACTTCCGATCGATAGCGCGGAGTTGGAGCGTGACGCGCTTGAATGGGCAATGACACGCGGCTCACGTTCTGGCCGCGTTGCCTGGCAGTACGTTCAGGATCTTGCGGGCCGCCTCGGAAAACCAGCGGACGTGAGCTGAACGCTGCAGTCCATCGCGTAAAATAAAAAAGAGCCGGATCAGGAGATCCGGCTCAAGTTTCCCTCTATGCCAGCGCAGCAAATGGCTGCCCCAAGCCAAGTGAATTCGTCAGAGCCGTTCGAGATAAGGCAGCGGATCGACCGGCTTCGACCCCTGACGCAATTCGAAGTGAATCTGCGGTTGATCGACCGAACCCGTCTTTCCAGCACGAGAGATCACCTGCCCGCGCTTGACCTTGTCGCCGTGCTTCACGAGCATTTCGTCGTTATGCGCGTAAGCCGTTACCCAGCCGTTGTCGTGACGCAGCAGAACGAGATTGCCATACCCCTTGAGCTCGCTTCCCGCGTAAGCAACGACGCCAGATTCCGCAGCGTGAATTTCCGTTCCGAGCGGCACCGAAAGATTGATGCCATCGTTATGCGTGCCATCCGGACGCCCGCCAAAACCGGCGATGATCCGGCCCGTTGTCGGCCAGCGCAATTTCACGCCATCGACAACAGCGGTGCCCGTCGGCGCGGCCAGAGCGACCTTTTCTTCCTTCGGCGCAGGCGCAGCAGCGACCGGTGCTTCAACACGCGGCGCGGAATGCTGCGGCTCGGGCGACGCATCGTTCGCCTTGTTTTCCGTCAAAGCAGCAACGCGCTGCTCACTGTTGATGATCGTCGGCCGCGTCGTGGTGCCGGGTGCAGCAGACGACATGGACGTCGACGAGTCCGTTTCCGCTGCAATCGGCGGCACGATTGGAGAAGCCGCGCGCTCCGTGCTCCGGTCACGATTTTGGAAAGCCGGAGGCGAAGCGGATGGAGCGGCGACAGGTGCCGCAGCCGCCATATGCGTCGGCTCGGCCGAAGCGCGTCCAGGCACACGAAGAACAGTGCCAGGCTTCACACGCCGCGGATCGGTGATCCCGTTGACCTCTTGCAGCTCAGCGAATTTGACGTTGTGCGCACGCGCAACGGCGTAAAGCGAGTCACCCTGCTTCACCGTATACGTACCGCCATAACGCGACACGGTTTCGGCTGACGCCTCCGCAAGCGGAACCGGAGCCGGACGCGCGGACTCGACGGCTTTTGCAGCCGCCACGCTGCTGCGGCTCGGAGTTTCAGAGTCGGTAGGAAGCTGAAGCTTCTGCCCCGGCCTCAGATTGGGACTGCTGAGCGAATTGGCCTGCATGAGCGCAGCAACCGAAACGCCGTGACGTCGCGAAAGGCCATAAAGCGTATCGCCGGGCTGCACATCGATGGTCCGGCCGCTGGCTACGGATGGACGAGCAGCGGGCGGCGTAGATGCCGAATACCCATCGCGGCGCGGCGCGCCGAACGGGCGGGGCTCATACGAAGGGGCGCGCTCAGGCGCCACCGACGGCGCAGATCGCGACGGCGAATAGGAAGGATACGAATACGACTGCGAACCGGCCCCTTCGGGCTCCGGAAGCGCCGCCACCTCGACCGAGGATGCACCCGCGCCATAGGGTCCACGCGGAGACGACCGTGAAACGGTAGACCCGTCGTTCAGCGCGCTCGTGCGCACTGGCTCGGATGGAACAGGCGGTGGATCATTGAAACTGAAAGACGTGCTGTCGAAGCGCGTCACGTCTGCGCTACAGCCACCGATCGCAAGACCGGCAAAAACGATGACCGAAAGGGCCCCTGCGGACTTGAGGCTAAACTGCCCGCGCCGGCCGACGGCTACACAACTGATCATGGTACGCACCTCTACTCGCACCATCTATTAACCTTTAACCGGTTAATGAGAGGTAAACGCCGCCAAAAAGATCGCCCCTGATCGGAAGTGTTTAGGCCATGCCGCTTGCACTTGCCCCAGGCGAACGGCATGCAAAAATGAAACGTCGTGCCGGAAGGGAGAGCAAAGCCGCCCGTCCGATGGTTATCTCAATAGGAGGTAATTGCGCTTAATTCGCGGACGGATTTCGTCATTCCGGCGACTTTTGCGAAGCCTAAGCAACCGTCAAAAAGACAATCAACCCAGACGCTGCGCCAGCGCTTTGGCAGCAGACTGATCGGTTAGATCAAGGCTCAACGGCGTGACTGAAATTTTGTTTTTTGCGATCGCCGCAAGATCCGTACCCGGAACCAGAGTCGATTTCCGCCGTTCGAATCCAAACCAGAAGTAAGGCGTGCCCCACGGATCTTTCCGGCTGTCGATGTTCAGCAGCGCCTGATCGCGAACGCCTTGCGACGTCACCGCGACGCCCTTCACTTCATCAGGCGCAACGTCCGGAAAATTGACGTTGATGAGCGTGTTCGGATTCCACTTCTTCTCGATCAGCTTCTTGATGAGCTGCGGCGCATGCGCGAGCGGCGTATCCCAAATCGCGCGACGGCCGCCCTCTTCGAAACTCATCATCAGCGAGAGCGCGATGGAACGAATACCAAGCAGCGCACCTTCCATCGCAGCCGCGACAGTGCCGGAATAGGTAATGTCTTCGGCAAGGTTTGATCCGTGGTTGACACCCGACAGGATCAAATCCGGCGGCTGCGCCTTGAGCAGGTGGCGCACCGCCATGATGACGCTATCTGTCGGCGTGCCGTCGACTGCGAATGTGCGGTCATCAAGTGTACGCAAACGAAGCGGCGTGTGCAGCGTCATCGAATGCGAGGTGCCCGACTGATTGGTCTCCGGCGCAACAACCCAGACATCCGGCGAGATGCCAAGCGCAATAGCCTTGAGGATCTCGAGACCCTTCGCGTTCACGCCGTCGTCGTTGGTGATGAGAATACGCATGATTAGCTGATGATCTCGCCTTGGCTATTTACGCGGATCGGGGAACCGCGATTGGTTTCCGCATCGACATCGCGTCCGCCCGTCGCAGTGACGTCGCTCGGGTGCAAGCACCAAACCCGCTGCAAATCATAGACGAACACAGCAATACCATCTTCCGTGACTTCGCCGATAACGTGCCCCAACTTGCCACGAACTTCCACATCTTCGAAGTCCGGCGCAATGATCACGACGTCATACGGCTCCAGCTTCGTCATGCCTTCGCGGCCTCGATCTTCGTCAGGCCGCCCATATAAGGCCTGAGGACTTCAGGCACTACGACGCTTCCATCCGCCTGCTGATAGTTTTCGAGAACGGCAACCAGCGTTCGCCCAACGGCGAGCCCCGAGCCATTGAGCGTGTGAACATAAACGGGCTTGCCGCCATCCTTCGGGCGATAACGCGCGTCCATGCGGCGGGCTTGAAAATCGCCGCAGACGGAGCAAGACGAAATCTCGCGATATGCGTTCTGCCCAGGCAGCCAAACCTCGATATCGTAAGTTTTCTGCGACGCAAATCCCATGTCGCCGGTGCACAGAAGAACGGTGCGGAACGGCAGGCCGAGCCGCTTCAAAATCTCTTCCGCGCAGCCCGTCATGCGCTCGTGTTCAGCGAGCGACTCTTCCGGCGTCGTGACGGATACCAACTCGACCTTGGCGAACTGATGCTGGCGGATCATGCCGCGGGTATCACGCCCCGCTGCACCCGCTTCGGAACGGAAACACGGCGTCCACGCCGTCATGCGCAACGGCAGGCGCACGCCATCGAGTATCTGCTCACGAACAAGGTTCGTCAGCGAAACTTCCGCTGTCGGAATAAGCCAGAAATCATTCGTCGTCTTGAAAAGATCTTCCGCGAACTTCGGCAGATTGCCGGTTCCGTATGCAGCGTGATCCTTCACCAGCAGCGGCGGGTTCACCTCGGTATACCCGAACGTATCGGTATGCAGATCGAGCATGAAGCAGCCGAGCGCACGCTCCAGCCGCGCCAGCGCGCCCTTCAACGCAACGAACCTCGCACCGGAAATCTTTTGCGCCGCCTCGAAGTCCATGAGGCCCAGCGCTTCACCGATCTCGAAATGCTGCTTCGGCGTGAAATCGAATTTGCCGGGCTCTCCGACCTTGCGCACTTCGACGTTGTCTTTCTCGTCGGCGCCGTCCGGAACGTCGTCACGCGGCAAGTTGGGAATGACTTCCAGCGCCGCCTTTATCTTGGCATCGAGATCGCGCTCGTCTTCCTCGCCCTTCGCGATTTTGTCCTTGAGATCGGCAACTTCGGCCATCAGCTTGTCGGCCGTCGCGTTGTCCTTCGCGCCCTTGGCCTTGCCGATTTCCTTCGAAGCCGCGTTCCGGCGCGACTGCGCCTCCTGTAACGTCGTCAGCGTCGTGCGGCGCGCGTCATCCAGCGCAATGAGGCCGGCAGCAAGCGGCTCGAGCCCGCGCCGCGCCAGCGCCTTGTCGAACGCGTCTGCGTTATCCCTGATCCATTTGATATCGAACACGGGTGGTCCTCATGATGAGATGATGAGGCCGTCCTATACGATGGCGCAGAATGGGTCCAGAGGATCGCCGACAAAGCTCCGCAGCGGAGGCGTTGTCACCCTGCCCACTTCGACTTAAGGCGCATTACAGCGCGATCGGACCTAAGACGAACTGCCGTCCGCACTCGCTGCCGCTTGCCGTTTCTCGACGAAGCGCACGGCGAGGATCGAAAACTCATAAAGCGCGACCGTCGGCAGCGCCATGATGATCATGCTGAGTGCATCCGGCGGCGTCAAAAGCGCAGCCGCTGCAAAAATCCCGACGACCGCATAACGCCGACCATGACGCAGTCCTTCCGACGTTATCATCCCCGTACGCGCCAGGAGCGTCAGAATAACCGGCAACTGAAAAACGATGCCGAAGCCGAAAATCAACGTCATAATGAGCGACAGATATTCCGACACCTTCGGCAACAGCTCGATCGTCGGCATGCCCACGCCCGTCGTCTGCGTCAATCCGATGGAAAACCGGATGAGCACGGGCATCGCGATGAAATAAACGACCATAGCGCCGATGACGAACAGAACCGGCGTCGCAACCAGATAGGGCAGAAACGCGCGCCGCTCGTTCTTGTAGAGGCCGGGCGCAACGAATTTATAGATCTGCGTCGCGATGATCGGAAACGACAGGAAGCCCGCGCCAAACATCGCGAGCTTAACTTGCGTCATGATCTGCTCAAGAAAATGCGTCGCGATCAGCTTCACATGATCGTTGCCCGACGCCCACATGTAGGGCCAGACCAGCACGTTGTAGATGTGCCCGGCGATCGAGAAGCAGAGGAAGAACGTGACGACGAATGCGGCCAGAGCCCAGATCATCCGCGATCTAAGTTCGATCAGATGATCGAGAAGCGGCGCGCTGCTCGCGTCTATCTCGTCTTGGCCCTCTCGACGCGGCTCGTCAGGCAGTCCGGCGGGCGGCAAGCGCTCCAGCATGAGACTCAGCGCTCCTGCCCAGGAGGCGATGGCATCGGCGGCGCCAGCGTGTTGGCCGGAGCCGGATGAACGGCGCTATCGGACACCAAGGCAGTATCTGCTGAGGTAGTCGAGGTGGTTGATGAGCTCGATATGTCCGCAGAAGCGCTCTGCTGCAGGCTATCGATCGTCGATCCCGCGCGCATGACTTCAGAATTGATCGAGGCTTGCATCTTATCGACTTCCTGACGCATCGAATCCAGTTCGGCTTCCCGCATCGCGGCGTCGAACTGCGCCTTGAAGTCATTGGCATGACGGCGGACCACACCGGCATACTTGCCGAGCGTGCGCATGAACACGGGGAGTTCTTTCGGCCCTACGAACACGAGGACCACAATCCCGAGGATTAGAATCTCGCTCCAGCTGATTTCAAACATGACGTGACCTTGCCGAAATCAGCCGCGCTAGGCCCCGGTCTTCAGCTAACCTTGGAGCGGTCGGAGCCCGAAACATCGTTCTCGATCGTGCGCGGCTGCTTCGCCTCGGGAACCTCGTCTTCGGCCATTCCCTTCTTGAAGCTCTTGATCCCCTTGGCCACGTCGCCCATGAGCTCGGAAATTTTTCCGCGCCCGAACAGCAGCAGGCCGATGACCAGAAGCAGAAGGATATGTTGCGCGCTTAAACCCATTGGTACCTCTTGGGGGCCGAGGCCGCCCTATATATGATCTTCTATATATTACAGAACCAGCCGCAGGCGGCAAGGTTCAAAAGACTTACCATTCAGGCGCACCGTGTCGCGAAACAAGCGAAAAGACCGGCTTTCCGGCGGTTGTTGCAGCATCTACCGCTAACGATGTTAAAGGACTGTAACAATCCGCAAGGGAGAGAACCCGGGAAACACCCTTATTCGCCGTCGTTCTCTGATGGCGTTCTCTCACCGGACGGCTCCACGGCATCCGTTTGATGCTCGTCTTCGGCCCCTTCATCCTCGCCGGACTCGAGCTCAAGCTCCTCCTGAGTCTCTTCGTCGCCGTCGTCCGTCAGAGGTAATTCATCCGGCATCAACGCCGCGACGTCTGTCGGCGCGGGCATCGTGAAGCCGGGCGGCAAATTGGCATCGAGCAGACCAGCCGCCTTGAGATCGGCAAGACCCGGCAGATCCTTGATCGCATCGAGCCCGAAGTGCACGAGGAAGGACTCCGTCGTGCCGTAAGTCAGCGGACGGCCCGGCGCACGCCGCCGCCCGCGAGGACGAATCCAGTTGGTTTCCATCAAGACGTCGAGCGTACCGGGCGAAGTGGAAACGCCGCGAATTTCTTCGATCTCAGCGCGCGTGACTGGCTGGTGATAGGCAATGATCGCCAGCGTTTCGAGCGCTGCCTTGGAAAGCTTGCGCTCTTCCTTCTGCTGCCGCTCGAGCAAAAACGAAAGATCATCGGCGGTGCGAAACTGCCAGCGGCCGGCAACGCGCACGAGCGTTACGCCGCGATCCTTATACTGCTCCTCCAACTCCGCCATTAGCAGGTTGACGTCATCGTCCTCTTCGAGACAGCGCCGCAAAGCCTTGGCATCGAGAGGTTCTGACGAAGCAAACAGCATCGCCTCCAGACGCCGGAGCTTTTCGCGAAGCACGCTTTGGGACAAATGATCGACTGCCGCCTCCGGATCGCTGAGGGCACGCTGGATGGCCGCCTCTCGCGCCTCAGCCGCCTCGTCTCCGTCGAACTCGTCGCTGTCGTATTGACTATCCGACACCAATGTCAGTCTCGGCGGAACCATAGCTTTCGAGCCCCCTTATACCGGCACCGCGCGGCGCGCTAGAGTGCTTCCGGAAATGTGCGAACCGTCTTTCCGTTGAAAAGCACGTTAAACAAAGAGCCAAAGACCTTCCGAGCGTCACGCCCGGAAAGGCATCAGCCAACCTTTTCCCAAGTCGCCCCAGCCTCGCGCTTGCGCATGTAAATCGGCGCAAACGGCTCGTCCTGACGCAGTTCGATTAACCCTTCGCGCGCCATTTCGAGCGTGGCCCCGAACGAACTCGCCAGAGCGCTCCGCTCTTCCTCGTTCCGCGGTAGATACTGCTCGAGGAAGAGATCGAGTTGCTCCCAGGCGCCCTCAGTCGCGCCAACCAACCGTTCGAGCCGCTGCCGCGCCTCTTTGATCGACCAGACCCGCCGCGCCTTGACGACATGAACGACGCGCGCCGTACGCTTTCTCTGGTCGGCATACGCCTTGAGAAGGTCGTAGATCGTCGCCGTATAGGTCGTGTCCCGTGTCACGTGAACACGCTCCGGCGCACCCCGGGGAAACACGTTCTGGCCCAAACGCCGGCGCGTCATCAGGGAGGCCGCCTTGTCCCGCATCGCGTCGAGGCGCATGAGGCGGAATGCCAGCCGCTGCGCCAATTCCTCCGCCGAAGTTGTATCAACTTCGTCTTTTTCCTTCGGAAGCAACAGGCGCGATTTGAGGTAAGCGAGCCAAGCCGCCATCACCAGATAGTCGGCCGCAATCTCAATTCGGAGCTCCTGCACCTCGCTGATAAAACCGAGGTACTGCTCGACAAGTGCAAGAATGGAGATCTTCGACAGATCGACCTTCTGCGTCCGCGCCATAGCCAACAGCAGATCGAGCGGACCCTCGAACCCTTCGATATCGACGACGAAAGCCTCGTCCGCAGCCGGCAGGCTCTCGAACGCTGGCGCACCGAAGTCCGCTGCGCCCCAATCTCCCGCTCCGGGTTCGCCCGCGCTTGGAGTGTCGCCCTGTGCTGCCGTCTCGTTCATGAGGTATTTTTGATTCCTGGCGGCGGTCCTCAAAGACCGCAGGCCAACACTATACTGATTCAGCCGATCCGAGTCCGCCGGACCTGAACCTCCGCCAGCAGGTCCAACGCCGCCGCACGGTCGCAGGCCTCACCCGCCTGTGTACACGCAATGGCCGCAGCGAATCGTTTCTGCGCCCGGCCCGAAAGCTGTGGCACGCCCGCGGCCACGGCCCGCATTTCATCGAGATCGCCGTTGCAGTGGAGCGCCACGTCGGAGCCAGCGGCTATAACGGCCTCCGCTCGCGCGCGCATTGGCCCCTTCAAAGCCTTCATGCTGAGGTCATCGCTCATCAGCAGCCCATCGAAGCCAATCTCGCCGCGAATGATCCGCTCGGTCATCACCTTCGATGTGCTCGCGGGCGCATCCGCATCGATCGCACTATAGACGACATGCGCCGTCATCGCGGACGGCATCGCAGCCAGTTCCTTGAACGGCGCGAAATCGGTCTTCGACAGAACCTCGTGCGGCGTCGACACGACAGGAAGCGCGAAGTGGCTGTCAGCCGTCGCCCGGCCGTGCCCCGGAATGTGCTTGATGACGGGAACGACACCCGCGGCCATCAAGCCTTCGCCGACAGCGCGCGCCAGCGCCACGACTTGCGCCACGTCTTGCCCGTAAGCGCGATCGCTGATGATCTCATGCGCCCCTTCGACAGGGAGATCGACAACCGGCGCGCAGTTCATGTTGATGCCGAATTCGCGCAACTCTTCGCCGGTCAAGCGCGCAACCGCATGGGCGGCGCCGATCGCATAGCTTGGATCCGTACGATAACAATCCGCGTACGCGGCAGCCGGTGGCAGAAGGCGAGAAATCGGCGGCCTGAGACGCTGAACGCGCCCACCTTCCTGATCGATCAGAACCAGAAAATCATCCCGCCCGACGGCCGCGCGAACATCGCTTGTAAGACGCGCGAGCTGCTCGCGGCTCTCGACGTTGCGGGTGAAGATGATGAACCCGGCGGGTTGCGTTTCCGCGAAAAAACGGCGCTCGTCATCGGTGAGCGACGTGCCCGAAACACCGGCGATAAATGCAGCAGTCATAGAGGCCTCACGCAGGCGCACCGCGCCTCACAAAGCGAAACGGCCGGCGCCGGAGCGCTGGCCGATGATGAGAGTGTTGCGAAGCTAAAACCGGCAATCAATAGGATGCAACCCAGCAATCATTGTATCCGGCGGATTTAAGCTCGGAACAAACGCTGTTCGCTTCGCTTCGCGATCCCGGCGGACCAACGACCAGCCGGTCATACTTGCCCTTAGCAAGCGAAGCACTCAGCACGTCCGGCGTCTTGCCCGAAAGCGCGGACGAATACTTCTGCTGCATGTCTGCAAAACGCTTAAGCGCGTCCATACGGCTCGACGATGATTTCGGAATAGAGGCCAACACCGCAACGAAACCGCTGTGTGCTGCCGTGCCCGAACCTGAAGCCGTAACCGGCGAGCTCGACGTGTCGCTATAGGCGTCGGTAGCAGTGCCAGATTCAGCGCGCGCCACCTTCTTGAGCGCCTTCGCCTTGGCCGGAGGAGCAACGGCATCATCCTGAGCGCCGATGCTGCCCGTCTGCGCCGACCTGGCGGAAGCCGTCGAATTGACCGTGACCGGTGTTACCGGCTTGCTGGCGGGAGGCGGGCTGGCTTCAGCTGCTTGCGCCCGGCCGTGATTGCCAAACGTATCGACGAGTGCCGTACCCGGAACGGCAACGCCTGAGCCGCCCGCAACGGTGCCCGGCGGCGGCGCCTGGATCGATCCATCGCGACCAACAACAAGCGTTGAAACCTTGCGCGGCCCGCCCTCATCGGCCTGAGCAGGCTCTGCATCGTGCGACGCATCCGCAGTCTGCTGCTGTGCGTCGTCGTGTGCCGGTTCCGCCGCTGGCGCTGCGTCCGCCGGAGCCGACGACGTACCGTCGCCCAATCGGCCCATGATCTTGGTATCGGAATAGGGAAACATCTTCCCGCCCGCATCCGCCGGCTTCGTCTTCGAGGGGAATGCCTCACTCTTGATGATTGGCGGCTCACCGCTGAATTCGGTGGTGGAAATTTTCTTGTAGCCGTACGCCATGCCGCCACCGATCACGATGGCGCCCGCAAGCGCGGCCATAATTTTCAGCGGCCAGCGTCTACGCGGCGCTTCTTCGTCTTCGTATTCGCCCTCTTCGTCCTCGTAGGCCATATCGAGGTCGCCGCCTTCGGCCTGCGCGAATCCAAGCGCGCCGCCCTGCCCCGGCTGCTGGTAGGGATCGGTCCCGAAAGCGCCAGGCTGTCCAGCCCAGTCCGAAGCGCTGAGTTCGTTCTCGTGGTAGGCGTGTTCACCATAAGCCGCCGCGCCGCCATAGCCGCCCTGGTTCGTTTGGGCGGGCGCGCCGTAATGATTGGCGTCGAAACCGCGCGAATCGGCCCCGCCCTGCGGCGGCCACTGGGACGCGGCCTGATGCCCATAATGCTGTGAAGGCTGGCCACCATAGTTGCCGTGCTCGGCTGGCGTGTACGGCTCAAATTGGGGCGCATAGGGGTCATTGAGTGGCGCGCCGCCCTGATGACCCTGATTTCGGTTTCCCGTCTGCAGTTCCGCCCAGCGCCCGTAATCTTGGGCCTGCTGATCGCCGTGCGATCCGTGCTGGGGATTGTGTCCACCATAGTTGGATGGGGGCGTGAAACTATCCTGATAGCCGTGCTGTTGCTCCGGTGGCCAAGCATTTCCCGCCGGTTGCGCGGGGGCATGAAGCTGAGCTTGCGGATTGACCCAGGACGGATGGCGCTGCTGCTGCTCTTGTTGCGCGGCACGCGCGGAGGGCACGGCAGGCCGTCCCCTACCCTGTCCTGGAAACGTATTCTGCGAGGACATCGCGAAAACCCCTCAAAACAGCGCAGACCCCCCTACGCTTAATCGTCGATTCGAGACTCTATCGCATTGCGTCGGGCGCCTCGACGCCAAGGATCTCAAGTCCTGACTTTATCACCGTCTTTGTGGCAGCGATGAGAGCCAATCGCGCCGCGGTCGCAACCCCGTCATTTGATTGAATAAATCTTAAATGTGGCGAATCGTTGCCACGCGTCCACTGTGAATGAAGCGCGCTCGAAAGCTCGTAGAGATAGAACGCAATGCGGTGAGGCTCGTGTGCGGTGGCTGCGCCATCGATCAATCGCGGATAGCCCGCGATCCGCTTGATGAGGTCAATTTCGCCCGCGTCCGTCAGGATCGAAAGATCCGCTTTTTGCAGAGCCGCCGTCGACACGTCGAGCCCGGCGATCTGCTCGCTGGCGTTGCGCAAAACGCTTGCTGCGCGCGCGTGGGCATATTGCACGTAGAAGACGGGATTGTCCTTCGACTGCTCCGTCACCTTCGCGAAATCGAAATCCAGCGTCTCCTGGTTCTTACGATAGAGCATCATGAAGCGGACCGGATCACGGCCGACTTCATCCACGACATCGCGCAGCGTCACAAACGTGCCCGCCCGCTTCGACATCTTGAAGGGCTCGCCCGCTTTGAAGAGGCGAACAAGTTGTACAACCTTCACATCAAGATCGGCAGCGCCGTCCGAAAGCGCCGTCACCGCCGCCTTAATGCGCGGAATATATCCCACGTGGTCCGCACCGAAGACGTTGATGAGATGCCGGAACCCGCGCTGCAGCTTGTCGTAGTGATAGGCAACGTCGCCCGCAAAATACGTGTAGCTGCCGTCTGATTTCTGCAACGCCCGATCTTCATCGTCGCCAAATGCCGTCGACTTGAAGAGCGTCTGAAGACGGTCTTCCCATTCGTCGTCGTCGTGCCCCTTCGGCCTCTCGAGCTTACCTTCGTAGATAAGCCCCTTTTTCCGCAAAGCTTCGATCGCGGCCTGAACCTGATCGCGACCGTCGGCCGAAAGCGACCCTTCCGAAAAGAACACATCGTGACGGATATTGAGCGCGGCGAGATCATCGCGGATCATATCCATCATCCGGTCGATGGCGATCCTGCGGACGATCGGCAGCCAGCGATCCTCCGGCATGTTGGTAAGCGATCGCCCATATTCCGCGGCCAACGCTTCGCCGACCGGTTTCAGATAGTCGCCCGGATAGAGCCCTTCAGGAATGGCGCCAATGTCATCGCCCAGCGCCTCGCGATATCGCAGGAACGCCGACCGCGCGAGCACATCGACCTGCCCGCCCGCATCGTTGATGTAGTATTCACGCGTAACGTCGTAACCGGCGAAACGGAGCAGGTTCGATAAGGCATCACCGAACACCGCGCCGCGGCAGTGCCCAACATGCATCGGGCCCGTCGGGTTGGCCGAAACGTATTCGACGTTGAGCTTTCCATCCGCCTTCGCCGGACCCGCGCCAAACTCAGATCCGGCCGCGAGAACGTTGCGCACGAGATCGTGCCACACGCCCGGCTTGAACGTGATGTTCAAAAAACCGGGCCCCGCCACATCGATCTTCTCGACGTCCTGATGAGCCGCAAGCTTGCCTTTCAAAGCCTCCGCGATATCGCGCGGCTTCATCTTCGCGGCCTTGGCGAGAACGAGCGCCGCGTTGACGGCAATATCGCCGTGGCTTGCGTCGCGCGGCGGCGCGGCTTCGAAATCCGGCAGCACGAGATCGGCTGGCAGCACGCCATCCGACTGCAGCTCCGTAAGGGCCACCTTCGTGCGCGCTTCGACTTCGGCAAAGAGATCCATTGTCTACCTTAAGTTTACCCCGGCTGCTTAAGCGCGCCGGGCGTCACGCGGCATAGCCTGCGTGAACAGAGAAAAAGGGTGTCCGGCGCCTATCGCAGTTCCGTCGTCGCGTCAAACAGGCGGCAGTATTCCGCGATCGCATAGCGATCCGTCTGCCCCGCAAGAAAGTCGCAGGCCAGCCGCGCCCGCCCGCGCTGCCCGAGACCTAAGTAAACGCCGCGCCAATCGGCGGGATAGGCCTCGGCATCCGAAAAATAGCGGCCGAACAACTCGCGCACGATGCGCTCCGCTTCGTCCATCACCGTCATAACTTTGCGATGATGGTAGACGGCCTGAAACAGAAACGCCTTGAGCGCGGCAAGCTCCGCCGCCATCGGTTCCGAAAAACCGATTGTCGCCCGGCCCGCGTTGCGAATGTCGTCCGCCGACACCGGAGACAGCGCCGCGAGACGCCGTCTGCTTTCCGCGACCAGATCCGTCACCATCACGGTGATCATCCGTCGCGTCACCTCGTAGAACGCACGGCCGCTTTCCACACCATGCGCGAAACTCCGAACCTCTCGCGCGATGTCCCCAGCCAAAGGCGCGTCCGTCAAAGATGCAACCGAAAGCAACCCGGCGCGCAGGCCATCATCCACGTCGTGCGAGAGATACGCGATATCATCGGCAAGGCTTGCAACTTGCGCTTCAGCCGACGCCCATCGATCGAGTTCGAGGGAACGCCACGCTTCGACGCCGCGCATAACCTTGACGATCGGATGCGACATGTCCCGAACAGGCCCGTTGTGTTTTGTGAGACCTTCAAGCGTCTCCCACGTCAGATTGAGCCCGTCGAACGCCAGATACTTGCGTTCCAGCACAGTGACCGTCCGCAGAGACTGCGCGTTGTGATCGAAACCGCCGAACTCACTCATCGCGCTGTTCAGCGCACGCTCGCCCGCGTGTCCGAACGGCGAGTGCCCGAGATCGTGCGCCAGCGCGATGGTCTCCGCCAGATCCTCATCGAGCCGCAGTTGCCGCGCAACGGTCCGGGCAATCTGCGCAACTTCGAGCGTATGGGTCAGGCGTGTTCTGTAGTGGTCGCCCTCGTGCGGAAGAAAAACCTGCGTCTTGTAGGTCAAACGGCGGAACGCGGAAGAATGAAGAATCCGGTCCCGGTCCCGCTGAAAGGGGCTTCGGGTGAAGCAATCCGGCTCCACGAACAGCCGCCCGCGCGAAGCTGACGCACCTGCGCTATAGCTCGCCGGAGAGCGTTCTCCCGGCCGCAATGCCTGCCCGAAATCCGGCCGCACGGAACCTGTTCCTAACCCCGTTGGCATATGCCGCCGCGCTTGGTATTTGATTTGTTCACGAGCGTTCCTATCTTCTTGCTGCGCCCGGCGTTAGCGCTGGCACCGGAAACAACCGGCCACGCAGGGCGCGAATGCAGTACTGGACAACAGCATGACCATGTCGACCGTCACCGTGACAGAACGTGCCGCCACCCGCATCGCCGAGATTGCGGAAAGTGAACCGGCGGCCTCGGTCCTGCGCGTTTCCGTCGAGGGCGGCGGATGCTCCGGCTTTCAATACAAGTTCGATCTGGTCGGCAACCGTGCCGACGACGATTTCGTCATCGAACGCGACGGCGCAGTGGTCGTCATCGATCCGGTCTCGCTCCAGTACATGGAGGGCGCCGAGATCGATTTCGTGGACGACCTGATCGGCGCCGCCTTCAAGATCAATAACCCCGTCGCCAGCGCGTCCTGCGGCTGCGGCACCAGCTTCTCCATCTGATACCGCTTCGCATTTGCTTTGCCCGGCGGCCAGTGGCACACAGTCGGGCATGCTCATCGCCACCTGGAACATCAATGGCGTCAAGGCCCGCCTCGAGTCGGTGCTGACCTATCTGCGTCAGCATCAGCCTGACGTTATCTGCATGCAGGAAATCAAGTCGGTCGACGAAGGTTTCCCGACGGCCGCCTTCCAAGACCTCGGCTACAACGTCGCCACCCACGGACAAAAGGGTTTCAACGGCGTCGCGATCCTGTCGAAGTCGCCGCTTGAAGACGTCGTGCGCGGTCTTCCCGGAGACGACACGGACGTGCATGCGCGCTGGATCGAAGCCTCGGTGCAAATGGGCGAACGCATGGTGCGCGTCGTCTCGCTTTATTTGCCGAACGGCAACCCGATCGACACCGAAAAATTTCCCTACAAGCTGGCCTGGATGAAGCGGCTCTATGCGCGGGCCGAACAACTGCTCGCGGAGGAAATGCCGCTCGTTCTCGCCGGAGACTACAACGTCATTCCCGAACCGGAAGATGCGAAACGTCCGCAGGCCTGGGTCAACGACGCGCTCTTCCAGCCGGAAAGCCGCGCCGCGTGGCGCAAGCTCGTCAATCTCGGATTGACCGACGCGACGCGCGCCTGCCATCCGGGTGCTGGCATTTATACGTTCTGGGATTATCAGGCGGGCGCTTTTCAACGTGACGACGGCATCCGCATCGATCACATGCTGCTATCGAGTCAGGCGGCGGACTTGCTGAAGGCTTCAGGCATCGACCGCGCGACCCGTGCGCAGGAAAAGCCGTCCGATCACGTGCCGGTCTGGATCAAGCTCGCAGCCTGATTAGCGCGGAGTGCTTGGAGAAAATCCAGCAGCCGGCGGGCCCATGAGTGATCCGCCAAGCCCTGACGCAGGCGCAAATCCCGATGCGGCAGCAGGACGGCTCAGCCCATGCGTATTCGGCGTCGCGCTGATGATCGGATGCGTTGGAAGATGCGCACCTGCCGGACCGGTGGACATCGGCTTTACGAGTTCGCCGTTGGAACACGTCCGGACAGCCTCGACCGAAAGATCGTCAAGTCCATCGCCGGTATCGCGCTTCACATGCGGCCTGCGGCCATAGCGATTGTGCCACTCCGCAACCCGGCCGGTCGCCTGCTGGCGGACGCCCTGGCCCGCGTTGCAGAAAATGTTTTGATAGATGTCTTCGATCCAGACGCGCTCGCTCGGCGGCGCATTCGAAACCGCGACGTCGATCAGGTTCAGAGCAGCAGCTTGATCCTTCTCGACGAACTTACCGCGCCAAAGCAGATCCGCCAGAAACGCCTGTGCCCCAGGATGGCCGGACCGCGACAGCCGAGACAGCCAATGACGGCCGTTCTCGATCTTGCTCGCCGGATCTTCAAACCCGCCCATTGTGAGTTCCGGGCCTTCGCCACGCAGCAGAACCTTCGCAAGTTCAAACTGCGCGTCTTCATCGTTGAACGTCAGCGCCGCGCGCTGCAGCGCCTGATCGGCCGCCGCACGGTCTGGACGGATTCCCGCGTCGGTGATGCCATCACGAAGATAGAGCGAGACCGCGGTTAGAGACTTGGCGGCGATCGGCGCGAGTTCCTCATCGTCCGGATCGACGTCCTTCATTTCGTCCGCAAGTTCTTTGAACAGGCGGAAGGCCTTGCCGTGATTGGTATAGGCGCCATCGTTGTCGCCGTAGATTCGCGCTTCGTAATAATGCGCGATCTGCGGTTTGGAAATTTCGAGAGCTTCGAACGCTGGCAGCGCCAATTCATAATAGCCGCCATTGAACGCCGAGATGCCTTGCTTCATGGCATCGTCGGGCGAACGAAAGGTAACGTCCCTGGCCATCGCAGAACCGAAGGCCAGGGCGCTAATCACAACACTTCCAGCGACGAGCAGTCTAAATGTCCGCATAGCAGTGGACTTCCGCCTTTCCACCCGCATGGGTGACGGCGCCGTAACGCGCCGGTCCCACTTGGTCTGCAAATTTTCGTATCGCCCCGCTCTGGTACGCATTCGGGGGCGCCTTCCAGGTCTTGCGACGGCGTTCAAGCTCGGCTGCGTCGACTTCGAGGTCGAGCGTGCCGGTCTCGGCATCCATCGAGATCATGTCGCCGTCTTGAATGAGCCCGATCGGCCCGCCCACGGCAGCTTCCGGTCCAACGTGACCAACGCAGAACCCGCGCGTCGCTCCCGAGAAGCGCCCGTCGGTGATGAGCGCAACACTGTCGCCAGCGCCCTGACCGTAGAGCGCCGCCGTCGTCGCCAGCATTTCACGCATACCGGGACCACCCTTCGGTCCCTCGTAGCGGATGACGAGCACTTCGCCCGGCTTGTAGTTGCGCGCGTCCACAGCGGCGAACGCATCCTCTTCGCAGTCGAAGCAACGAGCCGGTCCGCGGAACTTGAGATTCTTGAGGCCCGCGACCTTCACGATCGCACCGTCGGGAGCAAGCGTGCCCTTGAGTCCTACGACACCACCCGTCGGCGTGATCGGATTCGAAACCGGATAGACGACCTTCTGCTCCGTGTTGAACGTCACGGAGGCGAGGTTTTCGGCCATCGTCTTGCCGGTAACGGTCAGGCAGTCGCCATGCAGAATGCCGCCGTCGAGCAGCGCCTTGAGAATCTGCGGCACGCCGCCGATCTCGTGCACGTCCGACGCGACGTACTTTCCGCCCGGCTTGAGGTCAGCGATGTACGGCGTCTTCTTGAAAATCTCGGCCACGTCGAACAGGTCGAAGTCGATGCCGCATTCGTGGGCCATGGCTGGGAGATGCAGCGCGCCATTTGTCGAACCGCCCGTGGCAGCCACGACAATCGCCGCGTTCTCGAAGGCTTTGCGCGTGCAGATATCGCGCGGACGGATGCCGAGCGCGATAAGCTTCATCACAGCTTCGCCGCTCGCACGCGCATATTGATCGCGACTCTCATAAGGCGCGGGCGTTCCAGCCGATCCCGGCAACGCCAAACCGATCGCTTCCGACACACACGCCATGGTGTTGGCGGTGAACTGAGCGCCGCACGCGCCTGCGCTCGGACAAGCGACGCACTCGAGTTCGTGCAACTCCGCGTCGGTCATGCCGCCGACCGAATGCTTGCCGACGCCTTCGAACACGTCCTGCACGGTGACGTCATGGCCCTTGAATTTGCCGGGCAGTATCGAGCCGCCATACATGAACACCGACGGCACGTTGAGGCGCAGCATCGCCATCATGGTGCCCGGCAGACTCTTGTCGCAGCCCGCAATGCCGACGAGCGCGTCGTAGCTGTGACCGCGCATGGTGAGTTCGATGGAGTCCGCAATCACCTCGCGCGAGACGAGCGAGGACTTCATGCCCTGGTGGCCCATCGCGATGCCGTCAGTGACGGTGATGGTGCAAAATTCTCTCGGAGTTCCGCCGCCGAGCTTCACCCCGGCCTTCGCCGACTGAGCCTGGCGCTGAAGCGCGATGTTGCAGGGAGCTGCTTCGTTCCAGCAGGACACAACGCCAACGAACGGCTGATGGATCTCTTCTTCCGTAAGACCCATTGCGTAATAATAGGAACGATGCGGCGCGCGTGACGGACCTTCCGTAACGTGGCGGCTTGGCAATTTAGATTTATCGAACGTCTTCGCGTCCATTCCAGTCCTCTTGGGCACCCGCCCTCTGCTATTCCGGTCCGGTCGACCGGATAAACAGGGATGCCAGTCGCGCGGCCTCGACGAAAGGCCTTTGCAACGAAAATGGTGCCGCACCCGGCTTCGACTCTTCACCATTGGACGTGCGCGGACTTTGTGGCTCGAAAGAGGCGCAGTCAAAGCCCAACGTTGCTAATTAGCAACAAATGGTAAATCCGCAGATCGCAGTACTATGAGTACGCTTCGCCATCCACGGAGATGCAGCCCGTCGGCCGATTGATCCATCCATGTCAAACATCCAAAAGCAGAATCGGATGCGAATGGTTTTGCCGTCAAACTTCGTCATCACCACGGCCCGACTTTGTCACCGGCGAGACATTCATTTTACCCCGCGCCATGACTAGATGACGCCTCACACGCAGCGTCGGCGCTGCAGGGTTAATTCGCTGAGAGTGATATGCAGGCCAATTCCGGCACCGGTGCGAGATCTCCAAGTTACTGCCGCTATACGCGTCCCGGAAACAATCCCGTGGATGGAACCGCGTCGCTCGGATTAACCGGCGTCGAGATTGATTTCGGCACGGGAAAACCGCGAACGCTTTGGCGCTACGACGGATTGAAAGCGCTGGAGCCGCTACGTGCCAATACCATCGACGTTTTGCTGTCGTCGCGCGATGAGCCCGGAGCAACACTTTTCGTGCAGGGCCGCGCGTTTGCAGCCAGTTTGCGCGAGCACGCGCCGCATCTTTCCGCACGCGCCACACGTTGGCGGCGAGCCCGTCTCTGGCTGCTGTTAATCGCATCCATCGTCGGCATCGTGACGGCAACGATGGTGACCGGCTGGAGCCCGCTGCGCTTCTATGCGGGCATGCTTCCGGAAAGCTGGCGCGCACGTCTGGGAGACGCCGCACGCGACTCGATGACGGAAGGATACAGCCAATGCGTCGACGCAAACGGCACGGCCGCCCTCGCCCGCCTGAGTGAGCGCTTGTCCAAGGCTGCACCTGAAGGCGTGACCTTCGATATTCGCGTTTATGATTGGCCGTTGATGAACGCCTTCGCCGTGCCCGGCGCAAAGATCATTCTGACCAAGGGGCTCCTCGATAAATCCGACAGCCCGGACGAGATCGCGGGCGTCCTCGCGCATGAAATGGGACACGCCATCGCGATGGATCCCGAGGTCGGCATGCTCCGCAGCGTGGGCCTCGCCGCGGGACTCGAAGTGATGCTCGGCGGCACCGGTGGCGGATTGGCGAACATCGGCGTGATGTTGGCGCAGCTCGGGTATTCCCGTAGCGCAGAGCACGAAGCCGACGTCGAAGCCCTCGTCCTTCTCAAAAATGCAGGCATTTCGCCAAAGGGGCTTGGATCGTTTTTCGCCCGCGTGACCAAGATGGAATCGGACGACCACTCGTCCGGCCCATCCGGATGGACGTGGCTGCAAACCCATCCGCCCGCCAAAGAGCGCGCCAAACTCGTCCGAGCGCAACTAGACTACCCGTCGACGCCAGCTCTTGATTTCCAGTCATGGAACGAGCTGAAAGAGATCTGCAAAACGACCGCGAAATCCACAGCAACGAAACACGGCGACGGCTGAACGCTCCGATGTCTGAAGTTCGACAGAATTTCGTGTCACGCGAGCCCCGTTCGACCGCCGCCTTCAGGGATGATGGGAGGTACGCATGAAACCGCTACTTGCTCTTGCGTCCGCTGTTGTCTTTGCAGCTACGATCTACATCGCTGCGCCGTTCGTAACGGCATGGAACATCCGTGAAGCGGTCCGGTCTGAAAACGCGACCTACCTCGCAACGGCGATCGAATGGCCGAGCGTCCGCGCAACGCTGAAACCGTCGATCGCCCGCATCGCACTCGATCTTCCCGAAGGAGCTGCTAACGCAGCACCCGATCAGAACGCCGGGCTCTGGCAGCGCCTGAAAGCCTACTGGGGACAGAGCGCCGTCGACAGCATCGTCGAAAGCTACGTCACGCCGGATGGCCTGCCCAAGCTCTTCTCGCTTCGCAAAGCTTACCGCGACTACGTCTCGGGCGCGGACGACCCCGCGAATACACTCCCGATGACAGAGCGCATCGCAAAAGCATGGTCACGCGTCAAACGCGCGGAGTTCACCGGCTTCACGACGGTTGAGATCGACATGGAAGACAAGCTCGATCCGACGCGCGTTTACCTCGGCAAATTGGAATTGACCCGCCGAGGCTGGATGCTCACGGAACTGCGCGTGAAATTCCTGACGACCGCTGGTGGCGCGATTCAGAATTTCGTCGCCGCCCCCAGCGCGCTCTAATCTCACCGCCGAGTAAGCGTCAGACGCCTTCCAGACGCTTGAGCGCCGCCGAGAAGCGCTTGATCTCAGCTTCGAGTTCCGCCTTGCGTTCCTGGGCTTCCTCGATTGCTTCCTCTTTCGCGCGTTCCATGAACTGCGGATTGGAAAGCTTCGCGTCCATCTTTTTCAGATCTCCGCTCGCCTTCTCGATCTCCTTCGCCAAACGGCGCTTTTCCGCGTCCATGTCGATGATGCCAGCCAGCGGTAGTGCCGCCGTCGTCTCGCCCGCAACGACGAGAGCCGCACCCTTCGGAGCAGCGTCTTCAAAATCGATCTCGTCCAAACGTGCAAGCCGCTTGAGCGTATCTTCGTTGCGCCGAACGCGCTCACGCGTCAGGGCATCCGCACCAACGATAACGGCCGGAATCTTTGCGCCAGCAGGAACATTCATCTCGGTCCTCACAGACCGGATCTCAGAGATGAGCAACACAACCCAGTTGACTTCATCGACAGCGTTCTGCTCGACGAGGCCATCAAGATTGGGCCACTGGCTGTGGCAGAGAAGCGTGTCGCGCTTCACGCCATGCTCCACCATGTGCGCCCAAAGTTCTTCCGTGATGAACGGCATGAACGGATGCAGCATCTTGAGAATCTGGTCGAGCGTCCACGCTGCAACCGCGCGTGTTTCCGCTTTCGCGTCCTCATCGTCGCCTGCCAGAAGCGGCTTGATGAGTTCGAGATACCAATCGCAGAATTCGCCCCAAACGAATTCATAGATCGCCAACGCCGCTTCATTGAAGCGATAGGATTCGAGCGCAGCCGTGACGGCCTTCGACGTCAGCTCCGCTTCACCGATGATCCACTTGTTGAAAATCTGCTTCGCGGTCTTCGGATCGAAGCCGCGCTGGCGCACGCACTCGTTCATCTCTGAAAAGCGCGAGGCGTTCCAGAGCTTGGTCGCGAAGTTGCGATAGCCTTCGACGCGTGACTTCGCGAGCTTGATGTCGCGACCCTGCGCCGCCATCGCCGCGAGCGTAAAGCGCAACGCGTCCGCGCCGAATTCGTCGATCAGCACCAAGGGGTCCATGACGTTGCCCTTGGACTTCGACATCTTCTGCCCCTTCTCGTCACGAACGAGGGCATGGATGTAGACGTCCTTGAAGGGCACATCCTTCATGAAGTGCAGACCCATCATCATCATCCGGGCAACCCAGAAGAAGATGATGTCGAACCCGGTAACGAGAACGCTCGTCGGATAATATCGTTCGAGCTCCGGCGTCTCGTCCGGCCAGCCAAGTGTCGAGAACGGCCACAGCGCCGACGAGAACCACGTATCGAGCACGTCTTCATCGCGCCAAATTGGAACGACTTCCTGTCCACGCTCTCTCTTTGAAAATCCTATCTGGCGATCAAAGAGATCCTTGGCTTGGCTTCGGTCCTTTACAAATTCTATCTTTCGACCCTGGTAGTAATCATTCAGTTGTTGACGAAGTGACTCTTCACTCTCAGCGCAGAAAATCTCGAAGGTCTCATTTTTTAGACCGAGTTCAAATGTGCCTTTCTGTACTTGCTTAGGCCCATACCACGCCGGGATTTGGTGCCCCCACCACAGCTGGCGCGAAATGCACCAAGGCTGGATGTTCCGCATCCACTCGAAGTACGTCTTCTCCCAGTTCTTCGGAACGAAGACCGTCTTGCCCTTTTCGATCGCTGCGATAGCGGGCTTCGCCAGTTCTTCGGCGTTGACGTACCACTGGTCCGTCAGCCACGGCTCAACGACAACGCCGGAACGGTCACCATGCGGAACCGTATGCGTCGTCGGCTCGATCTTTTCGAGCAATCCCAACGCATCGAGATCTTCGACAATCTTCAAGCGCGCCGCAAACCGCTCTAGCCCGCGATAGGCTTCCGGCACGTCGTCCGTCAGATGGCCATGCGCGTCGAGCACGTTGATCTGCGCGAGATTGTGCCGCTTGCCGACTTCAAAGTCGTTGAAGTCATGCGCGGGCGTGATCTTCACCGCACCCGTTCCCTTCTCGGGATCGGAATGCTCATCCGCAACGATCGGAATCTCGCGATCCACGAGCGGCAGCTTCACCTTCGCATTCGCAGCCAGCAGAGCCGCGTAGCGTTCATCCTCGGGGTGAACCGCAACGCCGCTGTCGCCAAGCATCGTCTCGGGTCGCGTCGTGGCGACCACAATGTAGTCGCGCGCGTATCCCGGAACCTTCGCCGCCAGCGGATAGCGGAAATGATACATATGCCCGCTCGGATCCTTCGCGAGCGCCTTGGCCAGCACAGCGGCATCGAACGGCTCGCCAGCGGCTTTATCCCACGTAACGGACCCGCGCTTCTCGACCTGAATAACTTCAAGATCGGAGATCGCCGTCTGGAACTTCGGATCCCAGTTGACCAGCCGCTTGTCTTTGTAGATCAGCCCGTCGTTGTAGAGCTGCACGAAGACCTTCACGACCGCCTTCGACAGCCCCTCATCCATCGTGAAGCGTTCGCGCGACCAATCGCACGATGCACCAAGACGGCGAAGCTGTTCGACGATGGTGCCGCCGGATTCTTCCTTCCACGCCCACACGCGCTTCAGGAATTCTTCGCGGCCAAGGTCCCGGCGCGACGGCTCTTTGTTTGCCGCCAGCTGCCGCTCAACGACCATCTGCGTGGCAATGCCCGCATGATCCGTTCCCGGCTGCCAAAGCACATCGCGCCCGCGCATGCGTTCGAAGCGCACAAGGATGTCTTGCAGCGTGTTGTTGAGGGCATGCCCCATATGGAGCGATCCCGTCACGTTGGGCGGCGGGATGACGATCGAATAGGCGGCATTCTTGCCGCCTGAGACGGAGCTGCCGGCAGCGAACGCGTTTGCCTTTTCCCATTCGGAATTGACGCGCGGCTCAATATCGGCCGGCCGGAACGTTTTTTCAAGCATCAGAGGGGGCGATGTGTCCAACCGTGGTTGTTTGACATCGGTCGTAAGGCTGACGTTTGCCGGCTGTCAACCTTCGCCCCCCAAATGCTGCCTTGCACGGCGAACCTCAGTACCGATTATTCCCGTCGGACTTCTCTTCGCTGAGCAGTGCGCGCTCGACGATTCTCGGCATATTGTCCGTCAACCATTGCTGCAGGATCGGCCGCAAAAGCTGGGCTGCGGCATCTTCGATACCACCTCCAGGTTGCTGCGACACGCCAGGTCCTTCCGGAAGACGCGGCGGTTCTGGCGCGCGGCTACGGTGCTGCACCGGCTCTGGCACGGGCGGAGCTGGCGCGGGCTCGGGCGGCCGTCCCATGGCGCCCATACGGTTGAGCCGCGTATCGAAAAACGACGGCATGACACGCTGAATGCCATCATTTTCAGTCGACAGCTTTTGAACGGCTATCGATTGCGGGTTGGGTTCTCCGAAGGCCACCGGCGGTGGCTCGATCATGCGTCCATGAGCGGGCTCGAACGGAATAACCGTTCGTGTGCGACGTCGCTCTGGCTGCGGTTGTCCGTTCGCGCTCAAGGCTTCGCTCAGCCTCCCTAACAAGTTTGGACGCTCGCTTGGCGGCGGTGCCGCCGCTTTAAAAATTGCAGGTAATTCGAAATCCAATGCTTCATCAGCGACGGCATTGCGGTTTCTGAGAGTCGAAGCCCGCTGCCGCCGGTCACCGAATTTTTGCTCGTCGAATGCTGGCTGCCGGTCCGCAATACTCGTGCGGATGGAAGCGAGAATGTCTTCGACGTCGTGTTTCGCTCCGTTCATTCTTGTCATGACGCTACCCCTTCTGCGTACTCAATGCTTTTCGCAGAACCGCGTCGGCGCCCCGTGCCCCTCCCGGTTCGACCTCATGAGGGAATCCGCCAAAACCAAACGGCACCCCCGTGACGTCACGAACACCGCAATCCCGTCTTCCAAGCGAGCCCGACAGTGTTCGTCTGATGAAAAACCTAGGCCGAGGTCGAGGCGGCCGTGTGGCAAAAGCAACGCGCAATAAAAAAAATATGCAGATACACAAAAAGCGGAGACAAGCTCCGCTTTTACTCAAACCATTTATGAGTCAGGTGATTAGTTGTCTGAGTTGTCACGCCCTGGCAACAAGCGCTCACTCATCTCGCGCCTTAATGCACGCTCGACGATCTTGGGCATGTTCTCCGCAAGCCAAGTTTTCAGAAGTGGCCGCAGCAGATCCGCCATCGCGTCTTCCATCGTGCGCTCGGCCGGAGGCTCTGCTTTAGACGAGGTCGCGAGCATTGAATCGCGGCGCGGCTCGCTGTCCGCATTCCGATCCTCTTCGCGCGTCGGACCGTAAGTCGCTCTCGAAACCTCGGTTCCGCGCGGAGGCGCGTCCTCGCGCGGCGCTTTCGTCTGGAATGCGTTCGACAACGGTTCGAGACGCCGCTGTGGACCTAGCGTCGCCGATACGCTCGGCACTGCAAACGGAGCAAGCTGACGCTGCGATGGTGGCACCGGCTGAGGCGCGTCAGAGTTCATAAACCCCGAAGAGCGCGGCGCCGCAGCGGCTGGCGAATGCGAGCCGTTGAGCTTGTAGGGATTGCGATCAACGTACTTATGCGGCTCGTCCGTCTGCTCTCGCGCCCGAGTTTCTTGCGGACGCGGCGCAGAACTGCCGTTCATCTGCGGTTGTGCCGGAGCGGCTAGCGTCGACCGTGCAAACGGCGAAGGCCCGAGATCAAACGCAAATGGGTCAGCCGCCGTATCTTGAATATTTTCGGCGCGCCTCAGCTGTGCAGCACGCTCCGAGGTTGGAGAGGGCTCATCTTCCGCGCGTGCCGGCTTTTCCGTGTGGCGCGGAGCGGCGGGTTCACTGTGAACTTCGATCGGCTGCGCACCTACTGTGGGTTTGCGCTCCTGCGAAGCGTGCACGGCTATGAGGTCATCTCCGAGAAGCTCAGCAAGCTGAGCATCGATGCTGGCAGCAATGCGGCTGCGATCCGGCGGAGCAAGAGCCTTTTGCTCGGCTGGCGCAGACGATTGCGCGATAAGCCGCCGGGTGCTCTCCTCTTCCGCGGACTTGGATTCCGGAGCCGAAGCAATCGTTTCAGCTTTTGCGACGTCAGCTTCATTCGCTGTCGGCTTTGGCGCTTCGGGCTGCAACTTCGCAGTCTCGGCTACCTCGGCGCGCTGAACCGGCTCCGCCTTGTCTTCCATCTTTGCGATGACTGTCGGCGCAGCGGGTTCGCGCGGCCGCTCAGCATCCTTGCTTCGCTCCGCTTCGACTTCTGATGGCGGCGTAACCGGCGTGAAGTAGCGCTCCTTCGCTTCGGGTGCGGGCACAGCGGCCGGACGGATGAAGGGTTCACGATCCTCGCGATTCATGAAGCCACGGGACTGCGCCGGTGTTGCCGTCTGCCGGGAGTCAGCGCGAGCCTGCGTCGGCGCCGGTGGTGGTAGCGTTGATCTTGAACCCGCCCCGTCCTCCGCGATAATCCGGCGGATCGAAGCAAGGATCTCTTCCATGCTCGGTTCGGCGTTAGGCTCAAATCTCGACATACTCTACCTTCTCGCGGCAACGAACGCTCAGAAACGAATAGCGCATCCTCATGACTCGGCTGGCGCCGCGCGTCGCCGAGTACAGCCGACAACCCCCGCTGCCGACCGTGATATCGTGGCAGTTTGCGCAAAGACCGGCAATATTTCCAGTCTCGGTTATCCCCCGAGCGCGGCGCTCTCAAGGCAATAAAAGCCTAGCCGCGAAATATGACGTCTCAAAATGAGTCAAATCGCAGAAAAATAAGCAAAAAAACTAGATTGATAAGGCGCCCTACTTGATGGGCGCCCACCCGTTGTCCTGGGTGTCCACGTGCTCGCGGCGACCGTCCGCGTGGGTGATATCGATGCCGAACCACTTATTGCGAACGTCCTGATAGTGGACTTCCGGATTGTACACCGTAGAAACCGCGCCAACCTCAGCCACACTCAGACGACCAACGGCCGACACAACCGTATAGGACGCGACGAGGATATTGCGCTTGGTCGTTTCCAGGTTCACCTGAGAGTTCAGCAATTCCTGCTGCGCGTTCAAAACATCGAGCAGCGTGCGCTGACCGACGCGCTCTTCTTCCTTCACGCCCTCGAGAGCTGTCGTGTTCGCCGTGATCGATGCGCGATCCGATTCCGCCTGGGCCTTAAAGCCCTGCAGCTGAGACCATGCCTGCACGACCTGCGATTGCGTTTCAGAGCGCGCAACCTCGATCTGCTGCAACAGCGAAATATGGTTGTGTTTCGCCTGACGAACGCGAGCGAAGACTTCGCCGCCACCCGCATAGATCGGCACATTCACGCGACCAACGATCGACGCAGAGGAATTCTGATTGATGAGCTCCTGCGTATCGTATGAATCCGTGTAATTCGCCTCAACCTGCGCCTGCGGAAGCAGCTCGCCGCGGATCTGGTCAACCTGGAAGCGCGCGGCTTGCTCCGAATAGAGCGCCTGCACGACCAGCGGATTTTCCTTCGTCCCGATCGCAATCGCGTCGTTGATGTTGGGCGGGACGAGCCGCGTATTCGGATTTGGCTCCACAAGCCGAGAGGGCGGATGCCCGATGACCTGCTCATAGATCGCCCGGCTCGACTTCAAGTTCGCCCTTGAAAGATCGAGGTTCGATTGACCGAGTGCACGGCGCGCCTGCGCCTGCGCAACGTCCGTCTTCGTGACTTCACCAACGTTGAAACGATCCTGCGTCGCCTTCAACTCGGCGTCGAGGAACTTCAGGTTGTTTTCATTGAGCCGCACAACGGCTTGATCGCGCACGACATCGCCATAAGCGGTCACTGCGTCGAGCAACACCTGTTGCTCTGTCTGCCGAAGTGTTTCGCGGCCGGCACGGTCTGTCGCCTCGGCAGAGTTGACTGCGTTGGTAACCTGAAATCCGGTGAAGACAGGCTGCACCAAGTCAACGGAATACCCGCGCGGCGACCCGATGCTGTTGGTGTTGCCCGCGCGCGAACGCGTCCAGTTCTGCTGGCGGCCCACGGAAGCCGAGGCACTGATATCGGGGCGATAACCCGAATTTGCACGTGCAATATCTTCATCGCGTGCGCGCTGACGGGAGCGTTCGGCGTCAAGTGTCGGGCTGTATTGATAAGCGGCCGCCAACGCATCGATCAGCGTTTCGGCACGTGCGGTTTGAGGCAATATAGCTGCACCGGCTGCAAGCAAAATCGCCGCCGACACCCCGTGCCACGTGATTGAATAACGACGCGGCGCTTTGAAAATCGTATCAGTAGGCAATGGTGTGCACCCGTTTTGCCGCTCGTACCAGACACCAACCGAGCGAACCCCCAAACGTAGAGTCCGTCTTAACCGATTCGAAACGCGTGATATCCCGCAGATTCGAATCCCCCACAGAGCGTAGCGGATATCATTGCAATACAATGCCGTTCCACGCGCCCGCCGTAACGTTTCGTTAACGAGCGTGGCCGGAAGCACACGGTAATCGGCCTAAAACAGAGGCACGGATGTACGAAAAACCTGCAGGCGAACTGCAGTGATGTGTGAGATTTAGAAAACGAACTCTGGTTTCAACGCTTCGAAGCCGGGAAGCAGAGGCGCAGCCGCCTGAAACACGTCGCGGCGCGCGAACGCCCGATCGGTTTTTTGCAGAACGAACGCCCGCCCCACACCGTGTCCGACTTCGATGCCGACCAGACGGCCTGACGGTGCGAGTTGCGCCGACAGCGCCTCGGGCACGTCTTCGAAGCCGCCTTCGATAACGATCGCATCGTAAGGCGCATGAGCGGTATCGCCCGACGCCAAAGGCCCCACAACGACGGTGACG
This sequence comes from Hyphomicrobium methylovorum, assembly GCF_013626205.1. Classification (NCBI taxonomy): domain Bacteria; kingdom Pseudomonadati; phylum Pseudomonadota; class Alphaproteobacteria; order Hyphomicrobiales; family Hyphomicrobiaceae; genus Hyphomicrobium; species Hyphomicrobium methylovorum. Next base: position 3,108,411 of record NZ_QHJE01000001.1, on the reverse strand, counting down.
TTGCCGATCCCAGCGGTTGCAAGGGCCTCGTTTGTCTCGCGCAAAGCAGCTTCATCCGGCAGAAGCGCAATGACATTCGGCGTGAACTGCGAGATCAGCGCCGCCGCATACCCAGCGCAGCCGCCAATGACCAGAACGCGCTCGCCCTTATCGATTTCAGCGGTCTGAATCAGCTTAGCTAAAGCAGCCGGCGCCAGGAGAAAGCGGCCCGGTGCAATCATCAGCGTTTCGTCGCTATACGCGAACTTCTGCCACTCCGGCGGCACAAAGCACTCCCGCGGTACGGTCGACATGGCAGCCGTAATCCGCCGATCCGTAACGTCTGACGGACGGACCTGTCCTTCGACCATATTTTTGCGTTGGAGTGCCGTCTCGCCCATTGCGCGCCTTCTATGCTGAGCCGAGGCGTTCAGCCTGTACTGTCCGCCAACCACGACTCTATACGCGAGCCGTTCAGAAGGCGCGACAGGAAAGCCGTCGCACGCCGGAATAGTCATTACGACTTGTAAGGAGTTGATGCTCCATGATAGACGCCGAACGCGCGCATTGTTCCGCAGCCGAGGACCGGCTCACCGCCGGGACCGATGTAATAAGCGACGCATTGAGGCCACGTGGCGGAGTGGTGACGCAGCGGACTGCAAATCCGCGTACCCCGGTTCAATTCCGGGCGTGGCCTCCATCCTGATTTCGCACAACATTTCAAGAACCACGCACGTAAAGTGCAGCAGAAAAACGCCCTAGCGCGCGTTCTCGCGCCGCAGGCGAAACAAAAACAGCAAAAGGCCTCGCCAGAGGCAAATCGTTCTGCTATGCGGAGCCCTTCCCGCCTTGTTGGCACGGTATTCCGCGGTAGCTCAGTGGTAGAGCGTCCGACTGTTAATCGGATGGTCGTAGGTTCGAATCCTACCCGCGGAGCCAAATATCTCTTCCAGACACACGAAGTCCTTGAGAACCGGCCGCCGACGCTAGGCGCATGCCGCTTGAGCACGCGCTAGGCCATCTTCCGTCCGCGTTTCGTCGTTAGTGGCTATGGTCAGGTCCGACGTAACGGAGTTCGCTGACCGTGCCCGCCAAATCGATTTCCTCCGGCATCGTGCACCAGTTGCCAAAGGATCTTCGGGCCGTCCTCTCATCCGACGCAGCAATGCTGTCGGCTTGGGAAGACATCACGCCAATTGCCCGCAATGAATGGATCTGCTGGATCGAATCCGCCGTAAAACAGGAAACGCGGACCAAACGGATCGAAAGAGCGCGCGAGAACCTCACCAGCGGCAAGCGGCGGCCGTGTTGCTGGCCCGGATGCCCTCACCGGTAGGTTGAAGTCCCCTAGGACCAAAAGTCCGCTCGCTGCCCGTTAATGACGCCCCGAGCTATTCCGAGCGATCGTCGATAACGCTGCCGATGCCTGGATCGGCAACAACCGCAGAACTTTGCACATAGAGCGTCGATCCGTCGGCGCGCGTCACCCTCAAAGCATCAGCAAACCCGATGCCCGCCTCAGGCTCATCCAGCAGGCGTTCTCCGGAATAGAGCAAGACGCAACCGGCCGGTGGGACACCGTCGCGCAATTGCGCAGCCACATGATCATTGAGTTGCATCAGCGCGTCGCGGTCCCGGCATCCGAAGCCGCCCGAGGGTTTCACCATCCAGACGTCCGCATAAGCGGCGGTCCCGGTTGCAGCTATCGCGAGCGCCACAACCAACAGGCGGAGATGTTCGGCAATTCTGCTGTCCGGCATGGATCACTCATCAAGTCATGAAACGTCGGTCGAAGCGCACGTTACCCGTCCGCACGGCACATGAGGCCAGCGGAACTCTCCCATTCCTTATAGACCTCGAGAAGATGTGCCTTGGCACTTTTGATCCGCGCCTCCGCCCATACATCGCGCTCAGTAACGCCGTGAATTCCAGAATTCGAACCAACAGGAACGAGATCATACGACACGAGGTAACAGTTCGGCTCAGGCTGACCCGACTCGTTTGTCATGAAGTCCAAGTTGCCTGACCACCCCGTCGCGACGACAGGCTTCTCTAACAGGAGCGCTTGCTTGAGAACCAGGCCAAACCCCTCCGACCTGTGCAGAGACAGCAGACAGTCGCAGGCGCCTATCAGAGACCACGTGTCTCGCTCGCTCAGATCGTCCGCAATCATCGCAATATTTTTTCCGCAGTACGACTGCACGACAGCAAAAGCCGCCGGATCGAGATGACCATCATGGCATTTGAGGATCAGTCGGGCCTGCGGACGATCGTCGAACGCCGCCTTGAAGGCCGCCACCACGCCCGCGACGTTCTTACGGCTCAACCCGGATCGAATATTGAAAACGCAAAGAACCGCGAAGACATCCTCGGGAATACCAAATCGGGTTCGCGAGGTATCGAGATCCTGCGGCACATCCAGAAGATGAGGAACGACGCGTATCGGCTTTTCGAGACCGGCCCTTTCTACGGCCTGACGCACAAAATGCGACGGCACCCAGAATTCGTCTGCGAAAGCCATAGGCCCCAGCCACGCTTGCGGCAGATGCTCGAACTCCCACACAAGTGACTGGACGATATACTTCGAGGCCACGAGCTCAGACGGAAGGATCGATAGAACGTAACCCAGCTGATCCGGGTTGACGTGCACGACAAGTGTGCCCGGTCCCTTTGCCGTATCAAGTTCGGGTTGAGGCAAACGGTTCGATGCGTAATCCGCCCAGAAATAGGAAGAAATATCGACGGCCCGCGCCGTCTCCTGCTGCGCAATTAAAGTGGCGAGCGTGCCGCGCAGTGCCCAGCCGAAACTCGTGGAACTGGACGCCAATCCGCAAACGAAAAATGGACCAACCGCTGTCGCTGGACGAGAACCCCGCTCGTCCGCACCCCGCGTTACGATATCGACGATCCGCCGCCTGATCCGTTGCGGCACCTTCTGCCAAACGCGAAAGAGACCAAGCCGAAAAAAGAGAAACGGAACCACCGCAAGAACCATGCGGCGGAGGCGAAAGACCAGCTGGCGCACAGGGCGAAAGAACGCATTCAAGGTGTGCACGTCCTGAAAATGCAAGGCGCGTTGATGGGTTGAGACCCCATCGCACAAACAGCAACGCGGCCTACTTTTTTATAATCTAAGAATTGCGCTCATTGTAAAATTCGAGGGCCTCATTGATCTCGCCCATAAAGGCCGTCCGCCCACGCTCCAGAACCAGTCCGTGCGTGCAGAGCGATTTCATGAGCGCCACATTATGGGTGGCCAGAACCAGCCCGCGGCTCCCCTCGACCAAACTCATCATGCGCTCCTTCACCTTCACGCGGAAGCGCGCATCACCGACGCCGATCCACTCATCAAGCAATAGAATGTCTGGCTTGATCATCGTCGAAATGGAGACAGCCAGCCGCAACCGCATACCGGTTGAATACGTGTTGATAGGCCGGCCGATCGCGTCTTCCAATTCGGAAAACGCTAGAACTTCCGGGATAAGCGCTCGGATTTCGTGCAGCCTGAGACCCATCTGCAATCCGCGCAGATAGATGTTCTCGAGGCCCGTCGCTTCCGCATGCATGCCGAGCGAGATGTCGAACAGCCCCATGGCATTGCCGTTCACCTTCAGCGCGCCGGACGTTGGCGTGTAGATCCCGGCAAGCACACGCAGCAGCGTAGATTTTCCCGCGCCGTTAGGCCCGATCAACCCAAGGCGATCCCCGCGCTGCAAGGTGAAAGTAATGTCGTCGAGCAGCGGCGAAATCGATCTCTTCGTGTTGAAGCGATAGAGATCCGTCACAAGCCGCCAGGGATGCGTCAGCAGGTTCTGATCGTTGGGCGTGATGGTCGGCACCTGCAGACCAAGGCCGCGGGCCGAAACCAACACGTCTTCAGCCGCCGCCGAAGCACCAGTGCCCACACGGAGATCTCGCGCCGGTGAGAAATCCTCCGCCAGCCAATCATCCTCTGATGGTGATTTCGTCCCCGTCACAGCCTCTATACCCAAAGCGGAACAAATCTCCCGTACCGCGACCTCAGCCACTTGGCCGTCAAAAATGTGACAGCCGTCATCGACAGAACCAGCCCCCATGTCAGAGCACTGATCGGCTGCCCAAGTAGAGGCGCCCGAAGAACTTCAAGAATATGATAGAACGGATTGAATATCAGGAACGCCCCCAAAGCGCCGCCCTGCATACCATCAGTCGGCATCCACATGATCGGCGTGGCCAGAAACGCGATGCGCAACACCGCGTTGAAAACTTCTGAGACGTCCCGATAGCGCGCACCGAGAATGCCGAAAATATGCGCGATCCAGATGCCATTTGCGATGACGATCGCGAGCCCGACAAGGCTCAACAACGCGCCGCTATGCAAGTGAACATCGTAGAGGATGAAAACCACCACGATGATCAGAACCTGATGCATGAAAGCCAAGACGGCCTTCAGAACATCGATCACCACAATATCATCGAGCGAAAGCACGCCTTCCAGAATCTGCGCACGGTTGCGCTGAAACACGGTCGACGAATTCATGATCAGAACCTGGATCAAAGACCAGCAGACCAATCCGACGGTGAGAAACGGAATAAAGAGGTGGGCCTGAGCCTGATTGATGTGCGCGTAAAGGCGTCCGAGGACCGCGATGAACAACGCGGGTCCAACCAACATCCACAGTGGACCGATGGCCGTCCTGCGATAACCGATGAGAAATTGAATCGCAGCGTAGAAAAATACTGACGAGATCGGCCGCTTACGCTTCTGGAAAAACCCGAGTTCAGGTCGGTTGCGCGTGTCTGGGGATGCGTTGACGCTCGGCTCATGTATGGATTGCATCAAGCACACCTTTTTGCGCTTGGACGTATGCGACGACGCGAGCGCGGTCTATAGACCGGAATAGCTATCAATCCATATAACTGCATAGTGCGAACAACCTAAGCCGGGGCAACCAGCGTTGAAAGCATGAATACTTCCGGCGCTACAACAGCCCACAATTCAATGCAGGACGCTCTCTTGCACTTGGCACGACCTCTATTGGCTCTCGCCCGTTCAGGCAACCTGATTTCGGACATGCCAATCGAAGCTGGGCAGAGACGCGAATATGCTCATCTCGAAGCCGTGGGACGCCTGCTCTGCGGCATGTCGCCGATGCTCGAACGGATTGCGCGAGCGCCATCGAGCCACGCTGAAATGACGGTTCTCGAAGACTGCCGGCACCTGATATCGACCATCGCAGATTCCGAGTCGTCGAATTTTGTGAATTTTCGGAACGGGCGACAACCCCTGGTCGATGCGGCATTCCTGGCACAAGCGATCGTTCGCGCGCCGACAGCACTTTGGTCAGGTCTCTCGCGCCGCGCGCAAGAAGACCTTTTGAATGCCCTGCGGAAAACTCGAGACATACGCCCCGGACACAACAACTGGCTGTTGTTCAGCGCAATGATCGAAGCGGCGTTCAAAACGGTCGGTGAAAGCTGGGATCAGATGCGCGTCGACTTCGCCCTGACGCAACTGGAGCACTGGTACGCGGGTGACGGATGCTATTCCGACGGTCCAATGTTTCGCTACGACTACTACAACAGCTACGTAATCATTCCGTTTCTGGTTGATATCCTGGAAGCCGTCGCCGATGCCAACCTCGCATGGCAAGAGCAGAAACGAACGGTGAAACTGCGCGCCGCACGCCACGCGTCGATCCTCGAACGACTGATCGGACCGGACGGCTCATTTCCCCCCATCGGACGATCGATAACGTATCGCTGCGGCGCGTTTCACGCTCTTGCTCAAGCCGCGCTTCAAGACAACCTCGCGCCGCACCTTCAACGCGGACAAGTCCGATGCGCACTGATGGCCGTGATCGAGCGAACGTTGTCAGACGAAGACAATTACACACCTGATGGCTGGCTGCGGATCGGACTGAATGGATCTCAACCGAACATGGCGGAAAGC